>JAIFLN010000100.1 GCA_020049045.1 Spirochaetota bacterium
GCCAGGGTTCCCAACGCAATGGTCGTGATGGTGACAAATACAGAAATCGTAATGGAGTTGACAAAATACTTCAGGAAATCATCGAGAGCAAACAGTCTTTCAAAATGCTTTAAGATCGGATTAAAAAACAAATCCGGGGGCATTTTCTTGATATCGAGAGTGGTTCTGAAAGCGTTGGAGACGATGATATAAACCGGTATGATGGTCCATAAAATCAAAGCCATCAGTCCCAAGGATTTCAGCAGGTTGGTAGGCCAGGTATTTTTCTTTGTCATCTTTTTGCTCCTCGACTAGCGGTCAAAACGATTCCGGTTCTGCCGGATAAAGGGGATGCCGAAAGCAACAAAGGTGATGATCATGGTAATAACCGCAATGGCCATGGCATAACTCAGTTCCGAGTTTGCAAATCCTTGGTTATAGGCATAAATACTCAACGATACGGTAGAGTTATTCGGCCCTCCGCCGGTGAGGGCGAAGATGATATCGAAGACCTTGATGGTATCCACACCGCTGATCAGCAGGATGACCATATAGACGTCTTTCAAAAGCGGAAGTGTGATTCGAAAGAAGACGGAGACAGACCCCGCGCCGTCCACATGCGCTGCTTCGTAGAGCTCTACTGGAATGGATACCAAGCCCGCCGTGATGACGATGACCATGAAGGGAACAACTTGCCACCAGTGCGCGATAATGGTGGAAAGAAGTGCCGTGGAAGCACTGGTGACACCGGGAAAGGCTTCAAAGGGAATGCCGAGATTGTCCATAGCCCAATAGAGAATGCCTTGGGGGTCGTAAATATAGCGCCAAATCAGGCCTACCACGATGGGTGATACCAACAGAGGGATCAAGACGATAGGTCGGATAAACCGGGCGAAGCTGTGACGGAAGGAATGGATAAAGACAGCGATCAGCGTTCCTATGACAAAGTCACCAGCAATGGCACCGGCTGAGAAGAGCAAGGTATTCGTAACAGATGTCAGGGCCGTTTCATCTCCGAAAAATCGGACATAGTGCTTGAAACCGACAAAGGATTTCCAAGGATCAAATTCTCCGAAGTTGAAATCCAAAAAACTCAGAAAAACACCGTAAAACAGCGGGATGACCATGACGAGGAAGACAAGGGTCACCGCGGGAACCATAAGTAAGGTGGGAAGCAGGTCTCCTTTCTCCAAAGACAGGGAAAATGGGATTTTTCTAGGGGTTCGCATGGTGTTTTCCTTGGTGCGCGTGACTTGGAAGCCGTCGCAGGGGTCCACTTTGGTGGACTCCCTTGCGACGGCAGCGGGCTTACTTGCTGAAGTCTGTGGTCTTCAGCTGGTCTTGGAGCTTTTTCATTACGTCAGCCGAGGGAGTCTCGGTGGTGGCGATTTGTGAGAGTCCAACGATCAGGGCATCCTTGAGCGTCTGAAAGCTCTTGAGGGAGGGGTCCATTTTACCGTTGGAAATCTGCTTCATAACGACGGAAAGGTAGGGGAGCTTGGCGACGACTTCCGGGTCCGTAGCCAGGGAGTTGATCGCGCTGATCTGCTGGTTGGCCAGGGTCTGCTGCTTCTCGATGGCTGGACTGGTAAACCAAGAGATGAACTTGAAGGACTGGTTGACGTCATTCGAGTTCTTGGCGATGGCCCAGACCCAGAAAGCGTTGTTCGCTGCGGTATCTCCCGTTTTGCCGTTGATGGTGGCATACTTCACCGTGTTCACGATCAAGGACTTTTCGGGATCAGCGTTCTGGTTCGCCAGGCCACTCATGATCAAGCCCATAGGAGCCACCTTGGTGCGGACAGCCTCTGCCGTTTCGTCATGATGCCAGGCGGTGGAACCTCGGACCGAGTACTGGACGAGCTGGTCATAAATGCTGGCTGCGTAGAGGCTCGGTGCAGAAAGCAGATCAAGTTTTCCGGCCTTATCGAAGTAGTAGCCCCCCGAGGAGAACAGCAGCTGTGAGTACAGGGTAGCGGCGGCCCCACCTTGCTTGGCAGGTAAAGCGATGCCAGAACCATTCTTCTCTTTGAAATACTTGGCCGCAGCGACAATGTCATCGGCGGTCCTGGGGACAGGAATTTTGGCGGCTGCAAAGGCTTCTGAGTCGTAGGCCAGAATCATACATTGGGTGAAGGTCGGTAGCCCGTAGGTCTTACCATTAAAAATGACGCCGTCCATCATGCCCTTGGCATAAATGCTGGTGTCGAGCTTGTTGCTTTTGATCATGTCGTCAATGGGGAGGATGTAGCCGGCGTCGACATATTCCTTCATCCACTGGCTGTTCACCCAAACCACATCGTAGTTTCCGGTGCCCTTGGCGGCCTGAAACGAGGTCAGCTGTTTCTGCTTCAGACTACCGTAATCAATGTCGTCGATACGGACCGTAGCACTAGGGTAGGTCTGAACGAGCTGTTTCTGATAATCCGCATGGGGACCCGCCCAACGCGAAACCAACAGTGAGCCTTTTTTCTCCTGGGCCCAAGCCGCAGGTCCAAAGGCAAGTGCGAAAACGATAGCCATGAGAACAACCTGATGCAGTCTCTTCATATCCATTCCTCCTCAATTTCTATTTCCGCTTATGCGGAAGGGTACCCAAAACTAAAAGAACACATTGGAAGCTCCCAGTCCTTGCAGCTTCTCCATCCAAGTCGCAGCCTGTTCCAATCCCAAGTCGGGCATTTTCAGGGTTCGGCCTTCGAGTCCGAACCTTGTTTCCTTCGCCGAACCCATCGAATGGTAAGGCAGGATTTGTGCACCCTGGATTTCAGGCAAATCCTTCAGCAGCGTCGCCACAGCACTGAGGTGCTCCTGATCATCGTTCACCCCCGGAACCAAAGGCAGACGGAGGAGCACTTTCGCTCCGCTTTGGCAAAGGAGCCTCAGGTTCGTCATAATCAGCCGGTTGTCGACCCCGCAGAATTTCTGGTGCTTGGCGGTCGAACTGATCTTCCAGTCAAACAGAAACAGATCCACCAGGGGGGATAACCGGCGGATGTGTTCAGACGATGCAAACCCACTGGTTTCCAAACAGACATGCAAGTTCCCTTTTTGCATCAGGAACGCTTCCACAAAGTCAAAGCTGGCCAGGGGCTCTCCGCCCGATAGGGTAACTCCCCCTTTTTCCCCGATCTCGTAGTACGGTCGATCCGTCTCTAACTCACTCAGAAGCTCTTGGACTGTGAGTTCCCGCCCACTGATCTCCAAGGCTTCATGGGGACAGGCATCGACACACTTTCCACACGCGTCACACAGGGACCAGTCAATCCGGTGAACAAAAACGCCGTTGGGGCAAACCCGTCGGCATTCACCACAGTTCCGGCACAGCGCCTCGTTGTACGCGAGCCTTGGTTGCCTCTCCCAAGACTCAGGATTGTGACACCACGCGCAACGGAGCGGACAACCTTTCAGAAAGACAGTCGTCCTGATTCCCGGGCCGTCGTTCAATGACAGCCGCTGTATGTCATACACCACGGCTGTCGGTCCATCAGTAGGTGACCCGATCATAGATTTCCTGCTGAACGTCTTTTTTCAAATCCACGAATCGTGCCGAGAAACCGCCCACTCGGACGATAAGGTCGCGGTACTCCGTCGGTCGCAACATGGCGTTACGCAGGTCGTCCTTACCAATCACGGTGATCATGGCGTGGGCCGCTCCCCGGTCAAAGTAGTTCTGCACCAGGCCATGCATCTTGTCGCGTGATCCTGTGAACAGCTCCTTCGTGAACCGAAGGTTCGAAACCATACCGGCATGGTTGTCGTGGCTCGGCTTCAAGAGGGAGTTGAGCATGGCAGTAATGCCTCTCTTGTCCGTTCCCGGTGCTGGATTGTTGGCATTCGCCATCGGGGCACCAGCCTTTCTTCCATCCGGTGTTGCCCCAACCCATCGGCCGAGGGTGGTGTTCTGAGCGTTGTTGATCGTGACTCCGAGATAACTGTCGAGGCCGACTTTGGGGGCTTGCTCCGTGATGTAGGCACTCAAATAGTTGTGGAGTTCGACAAAGATGGAGTCGACATAGTCGTCGTCATTTCCGTATTTAGGGGCATCACGCATCAGCTTGAGCTCCGCTTCCCTTTCCACAAAGTTGCGGTCCAGAGCCTCTACCAGGCGGGCAGCGGGCAGTTTTTTTTCTTCAAACACAAGCTTCTTGATGGCGGATAGGGCGTTGGCCGCATTCACGTTGCCATACATTTCCAGGGTGCCGCCCAGGGAGGCGCAACCCCCGTTGAACACGGCTTTTCCGCGTTCCAGACAACCATCGTACAGCATGGTCACCAGCATAAAGGGATGCATGCGGCCGGTGATCTCGTACTCATATTTTTCAAAGACCGCCTGGGCTTCGATGTAGTAGTTCAGGTGTTTTTTATAGTTGGAAAGGAACTCATCGAAGGTGGCACAAGAGGCCAGGGGTGTCGTGACAGGTCCCTTCTGCTGGTCCAGCTGGGGCTCGTAACCGCCGCGGATGGCCAGTTCGAGGATTTTCAGGGTATTGAGCGAGCCGCTGGGCGTGCCAAAACTATAGTGATCCAGTTCAATTTCCCCGCAGCCGAGGGGCATATAGCTCTCCGCCCGGGCACGGTCGACACGAAAGGCCTTCATCACCCCTGGAACCAGCACATCGTCGTTGTACAAAAGGGGATAGGTCCGGCCCTCCTCGATACAGCGCATCGCCGCGTCCCAAACGGGTTTCGGTGTCTCCTTGTTGAATCGGAGTGTGAATTGGGGCAGAACTTCTTTGACTCTTCGGCAGGCTTCGATGGCGACCAGGCACATACGGTCCGCTGCCTGTGGATTACGGCGCCCATAACCGCCCACGATCACCCGGCCATCGGTCTCGCAGTCCAAGTGGTCAATCAGACGAAAAAAGCTCTCGACGAGTTGAACCGCACCTTCCTCGCTGATGATGCCGGAATCGACGTCATGAGCGTACAAGTCGCCGGCATAGACGTCCAGGCGGCCGAATTCGATGAGCGGAGCCATCAGGCTGTAGATCCAGACAAGCTGAAGTGCCTGAAGAAGCGAAGTGGGGGGTGCCGAACGTATCGCCGCCAGAGACAACGACATCCGAACCAATTCCACACGGCGTTTGTCGTCCTTCGTCTCTTCTGCAAGTCGTTGTGCCTGCTTCTCGTAGTGCAGGCAAACCTCGCCTAAAAGTTCCAGAGTGTCCAACATCGCTTCGTGAAGCTCGACGTCGCCAGCAGACTCCACGGCCTTCTTTCTATAGGCGTCAACCTCAGCCTTAAGGCCTGGGAGCCCTATCTTCACCAGTTTGTCAAAATCAATGTAGGCTCCGGCCATCCGCAGGATCGGTGATGCAGGGAGGGGCATGGTGCGCCAAAGATCGTTGGGAAGGGCCTCCCTGATGGATTCGGGACGGTTTCTGAGCACCACAGCGTTGGTGCAGCGGCCTTTCCAGTAGGTCAGCAGATCATTGAGGTCTTCCCGGTACTGCGCGTTGCCTGCTTTAAACTCCAGTTCTGCTGTGACTTTTTCTTCATTGATGTAGTAGCCGAAACCACCTGTCTGGTGTTGAATGCCAAGACCAACCACACCCATTTGCATCCGCCCGGCAATGAGGTCTTCCTCTTGGATGGGGTGGAGGATGGCAGGGAACTGGGCCCGTAGGCAGGCCGCTTCCAGTTTCGCAGGATGTGAAACAGAATCCACCGCTTTGCGGTAGGCTTTCGTGAAGGCTATCTCGAAGCTGAGATCCGTCCTCGGGTTCTTCACCTTGAAGTTGTTCATACCCCATTCTTCCCCACAATACCGGACTGGTCTTGTCTTGAATTGACTGCAAAGTTGTCCTATATTGACCTACTACCCTGCGGAGGCACCCTTGAAGCTCCAGTTGAGCCGGTTCACCAGTGACCCCTCACACGAATATGCCAGCCTTATCAACGATCGAAGACAGCTGCGAATTCGCCATAGTCAGGACTACTTTGAGCTCTTCCTTGTCAACCGCGGCACAGCTCAGCACCTGGTCAACGATGCTGTCCAAGAACTCAAGAAAGGATCGGTGGTGTTCATCCGGCCTGAGGATATTCATTGCTACGGCGACATGTCTCTGGATTTTGAAATCATCAACATGTTGATTCCCGTCGAAACGGTGAAAGCCCTCTTCCACTATCTGGGCGAGGGGTTCGAATCCCAACGGCTGCTCTCTTCCAAACTGCCCTTGGTGGCCCAGGTAACCTGGCGCGAGCACGAATCCTTGGTCAAGGAATTGGAACGGTTGGTTCTGTCCAAGCACATCCAGCAGAATAATTCTGATGCTGTGTTCCGCATCACCTTGATGCACATCATCGTCACCTGTTTTCCCATCCTTCCCGAAACGAAGAAAACGGAGATGCCGGTTTGGCTTCAGTGGCTGGCGCTGGAAATGATGAAGCCCGAAAATTTTGTGGAAGGTCTGGGTGCTATGATGCGGTTGGCTGACAAGAGCGAAGAATATGTTTCACGCTGCTGCCGCAAATACCTCCACAAATCCCCGACCGAACTGATCAACGAGCTCAGGTTACAGCATGCCGCCCGGACCATAACCTTCACCAACGAGAAGATCGTCGAAATCTGCGCCGATGTCGGATTCGAAAGCCTCAGCCATTTCTATCACCTCTTCAAAAAGGCCTACGGAAGCTACAACCAAGGCCCGTTTCAGCTTTCCCCTATGCTGGTTGGCATTCCAAAGGGAACCAAGATTTAGGAGTTCTCACCCTGGTCTGCACGAACCTGCGCATACAGAAGGTGCCAGTCGTGAGCACCCACGCTTTCCATCGGCTCACTTCGGCGTTTTTGCGACAGCTCTACCCAGGGCTTGAGTAGGTTCTGATAAGCCAAACTCACTTCGTTGGCTTCGTCCTGGCTCAGCTTCAGTGATTCGATCCGCAGAACCGCAGTTTCGCCCTTGGTGTTCATCCTCTGTTGAAAAAGGTCATACGTATGGTCCAGGGCGCTGCGAGCCATAGTCAGCATGGAATTTTTGGCGCCGGTGTCAGAAACGTTGACGGTCGTTCCCAGCCGATAGGACCGGGCGGCAGGCCGCAGGTACCGGGCCTGAATGCCATGAATGGTGATTTCACGGTCCAGTTCGAGCAGGCCGGCGGCTTCCATCCTGGCCAGATGGTAATGCATTTTCGGTGCTGCCACTCCCAAGCGCCGGGCCAGATCCGCCGAAGTAGCCGGCCCTTTTTCCACGAGCGAAAAGAGCATTCTTTGATGCAGGGGATCACTAAACACTCTGATCGTTTTGTCGTCGTTCAGTACCAGCTCATCGATCATAGGCGGGACCCATCCTCGGCCACCCGGCCCAAGGCAAGCCGGGAAAGGAGGGAGATGCCCACGGCGGCAACCCCCATTCCTAAAAACAACGTGGTTATGGGCATCATCCCAGCGGCCCAGCCGGAAATGGCAGCTCCCAGCGGTGTGGCGACCAAGGCCAACGCATTCACCGTCGCGAACACCCTCCCTTGCCGGTCTGCCGGTACATGGGCTGACATCCAAGCTCCGATGGGACCATTGACGAGGGCTAATGTCATTCCGACAACGAAATACACGATAAGGGTGACGGGTAAGGTGCCCCAAACCAAAAAGGCGGAAGCCAAACCCATCATCACCGCGCCGCCGTAGAACGTCGTCCAGGTTCCCCATTTCTTGACACAGACCCCGACCATAAGCCCTCCCGCAACCATGCCCAGGGATAGCGCAATACCCAGCCAGGAAAGCATGTCCGGCCCGCCCGACAACACATCTTTGACGTAAGGAACCTCGAGCACATTCACCGGTGTAAATGCCAGGTTGATCATCAAGGCCGTCAACAACAACACAAAAAAGGTCCGGTTCCCCAGGGTGTATTGAAGTCCCTCGCGGAAATCAACCCACCAGACCTTGATCGTCAACTTGGTTTCACGGGCTTGATCGCCCACCAACTTGGGAAGAGCCGAGAAGCCTGCCGCCAGGAGAAAGGTCAC
>JAIFLN010000168.1 GCA_020049045.1 Spirochaetota bacterium
GCTACCACTTCCCTGCCCAGGGCAGCATACAGATCGGGGGCATCAACCTGCTGGAGCAGACCCTTCAGGCACAGGCCCTGATCGGCTATCTGCCCGAGAGTTCGCCCGTTTACCCCGATCTGACGGTAAGAGAGTACCTGGAGTTTATGGCGGGGGTCCGCGGCATTGCCCCGGAACTCAGAGGGGCCGCCATCGACCGCGCTTTGGAACGAACCGATGCCACCGCCTTTCTCAACAAAGTCGCCAGCCACCTCTCGAAGGGACAGCGGCAACGTGTGGGCCTGGCTCAGGCCATTTTGGCCGACCCTGCCATTCTCATCCTTGACGAACCGACCAGCGGCCTTGACCCGCATCAGATTCTTGAGTTCCGGCAGCTCATCCTAGGAATCGGCCGCGAAAAAACCGTCATTCTCTTGCTGATTATGAACCTGGGTAAAATCGTCGCTGAAGGCAAAGCGGAAGACATCGCCAAGGATCTTCAGGGAGAAAACCGTTTCGAATTGAAGCTGAAGGGAATGACCGGAGCGCAGGCGGTTGCAGCGCTCAGTCAACTGCCCGGCCTGCGGGGCTCTCCTTTTGTGGTTGAGGATTCCACCGAACCTGTACTTTCCTGCGCCTTTCCGGTAGAGGCCGGTGGCGGTGAGCTCCTCTTCGACTGGGCTGTCGCCCAGAACCTGAAAATTCTTTCGCTGGTTCCCCAGACCATCCGTCTTGAGGACTTGTTTGTACAACTCACCAAGGAGACCTCCGAATGAAGCTTGCGTTTCCATCGAATCCCCTTTTCAGTGTCTGGCGCAAAGAGACCCGCTCGGCCTTCAACAGCCCTGTCGCTGTCGGTTCCATTCTGTTTTTCCTGTTGTTCACCGGCATCTGGTTTCTGTGGGTGAATCAGTTTCTAGCCCAGCAGACGGCCTCACTTCGCGGGTATTTTGCCACGTTTCCCATTGCTTTCACCATTCTGATCCCTGCTATCACCATGCGAACCTGGGCTGAGGAGCGCAAGCTCGGCAGCCAGGAGCTTCTATTGACTCTTCCCGTTCGGACGGGAGTTTTAGTTGTCGGAAAGTTTCTCGGAGCCTTTACCATCGTGCTGGCCATGATTGCTCTGACCTTGCCTATGTCCTGGCTGGTTTCGAGTCTGGGAAAGTTCGAGTTCGGCGAAATCTTGGGCGAGTACGTAGGCATCGTTCTTCTGGCTGCCGCTGCCGTTGCCCTGGGGGTGTTCCTCTCAAGCCTTACCACCAACACCATCTCGGCTTTCCTACTGGGAGTATCGGGCCTCTTGATTTTTGCTGTCGGGGGCAGCCTTGTTGCTGTGTTGGGACTGCCTTCCACCGTCGTTGACTCAGTTCGTTTCTTTAGCCTCGACGGCCGTTACGCTAGTTTTCAGCGGGGTATCCTCGATTCCAAAGATTTTCTGTACTTTCTTTGGTTTGCGGCCCTGTTCTTGTATTTGAACACCAAAGTTCTCGTCTTGAGAAAGTGGAGGTAGTATGAGCATCCAACAAAAGCGGGAACGAACCCTCCTCCTCCTCGTCCTTGGTGTTTTTGCCCTCCTTGCGGTCAACCTCAGTCTCTTTTCGGTGCGTTTTGACCTTACCAGCGCCGGCGCTTGGTCCATTTCGCCAGCCACCAAGTCCATTTTGGCCGAGGCGAAAGACGGGGTGACGATCACGTATTACCTTTCCAAAAAACTGACCACCTACTACCCCTTTACCCAAGGGATCGCGGACTTTCTTGAGGAATACGCCGCCGCCTCTGCAGGTCGGGTCAAGGTGAGGGTGATTGACCCTCAGGAAGCCGGTCAGCTCGGTGACATGGCGAGGTTGGGCCTGCAGTCCATCCCTATCGAAGTGGTCGAGCAGAGCCAGCAGACCCAAGCGGTGGTCTATTCCGGCATTGTCCTGCAGTACCTGGACCGGCAGGAGGTGCTGCCCCAGGTCAGCCAGATCGAAACTTTGGAATACGACCTGACCACCAAGGTCAGCAAGCTGGTCACCCAGAAACAGAAGTCAGTCGCTTTTTTGTCCGTTGATCCAACCCGTGACCTGCAAAACTACTACAGTATTCTCAGTCAGACTCTTTCGCAGACGGCCACCTTCCGTGTCGTGCAGCCCGGTGAACCCATCGGTGAGGCTTCGGTTCTCATTGTGGCGGGCACCAAGGGGTTTACTGCTCAAGCACTGCGACCGGTGGACGACTATCTTATGCGCGGGGGAAAAATCCTCTTTGCCGTTGATGGTGTGTTTGTCGACATTGCCTCAGCGCAGGCTGTCGCCACCGCAGCCGGTGAAAACGATCTGCTCAAGGCTCTCGAAACCTGGGGTGTCAAGGTTGACCAAGGCATTGTCCATGACGCCTACAACAATCTGGTCCAGTTCCAGGGGTCTCAGGGTGTCACATTAAGACGCTACCCCCAATGGCCGCAAATTCTGGCACAGAACACTTCACTTACCAACCCTGTGACCAGCCGCTTTTCCGGTCTTTCACTGATGTGGCCCAGTCCGCTCACCGATTTGAAAATGCCTGGAATTACGGTAGAGCCCTTGGCCTGGACGAGCGAAAAATCCTGGCTGGTCAGTGATAACCTGACCATTGATGTTGAGCAAGCCAGCCGCAGTTCGATGATGCCCGAGGTAAAATTCCAAAAACAGGTTGTCGCCATGGCTCTGACTGGCACCTTCTCCTCGGCTTTTCCCAACGGAGGGCTCTCTCCTAACACCAGAATGGTTGTCGTCGGTTCTTCCAATTTTCTGACCGACCTTATGCAGATCACCGGCAAGACTGACAACGTGGTGTTTGCCGAAAACACCGTAGATTGGTTGGCGCAGGATGAGGGTCTTTTGTCGATCAAGACACGCGTCTATCGGGATAAATCGCTGACAATGCTGCAGGATACGCAGGTCCGTACAACGGCTGCCTTTGCCCTGTCTTTTGTCAATCTCTTCTTAATTCCTGTGGTCGTGGTGATAGCGGCTGTGGTTCGTTTTCTACGCCGCCGGTCCCGGGAACAAAAAAGCTGAATCGGAGAATGACGATGAACCAGAAACCAATCGATTATCGCACCAAGGTCACCCTACTCGGAGCCCTTCTTGGGCTTCTCAGCCTTACCGCTATTCTGGGCTGGACGTTCAGCCAGCAGGTTGTCACCAACCGGCAGTCCAGCGAGCCCTTGTTCGCCGGCTTTCAGCCTAACTCGGTCACGGGTATGGTGCTCGGAAACGGAGTGACCTTGACCAAGACAGACACCTGGAACCTCCTTTTTCAGGAAAAATCTTTTCCCGCGGCCAGCACACGCATTGAAGCCTATCTGACAACACTCGGGTCCTTGAAACGGGAACGGCTGGTCACACGGAGCGGTGAAGCCAAGGCCTTTGGCCTGGATCAGGGTTTCCAGACTGTTCAGCTGTTGGGTCCGGGGAACCAGATTCTGGCCGACCTCCAGGTGGGGGCGGTCAATGACCAAGGTACCAAGGTGGCCGTCCGGTTGGCGGGACAGAGTGAAATCTGGGAAACCGATGCCGGGTTTTCTCGGTCCTTGCAGTTGGACTTCAATACCTGGGCCGATCTGTCGCTCTTTCCAGGAAAGAAAACCGCCGATTTGACAAGAATTACCTTCGACAGTCGGATTGAGACCACCGATAAGACGGTTTTTTCCCCGTTTGACCTTGTCAGGACAACAAAGGATGGAAAATCTGTCTGGGAAGACCGTCTGACCAAGGTGGCAACCGAACCCCTGGCTTCGTGGGCCGATTCTGTGACAGGTTTCCGTTTTGGAGCCTTTGCGCTGCCGGAGCAGGCTTCCAACCCCGGTACTTTGGGAACTCTGACGTTCTATTGGTCTGACGGTTCTACCTCAATGGTGACGATAGGGGCCTCCGATGGGCAAAACCGCTATCGCGCCACGGATGGAACAAGAGATTTTTGGATCAATGACTGGGCTTTGGGGCAGCTGCTCTACCGATAACCAAGGTGACTGTTTTAAGCTGATGCTGAAAGATGGTCCCGCCATCGGTCGGCGTCGGTTTTGAGCCCCAGAACCCGGATAGCCCCCGCTAGAGAGCGCCTTTGGGCTGACTTGGCTTCTGCCAGCAAGGTCGGTGCTGAGAGTAGTCTTCCCGTTCTTGCGGCTACTCCCGCGTGAACAGGGGCCCCTTCCAGAGTGCTGTCAGCACTTTCCACAAAGGCACGGGCCGACTTGAGCGCCTGTTCCAGGGTTCGGCCAGGCAGCATGACGGCGACCCCGCCTTCGTACTCAAAGTTCATGTCGACCTCAGGGAAGACCCTGCGGACCAATTCACCCCAAGGTTTTCCGGCCATGGTTCCACCCTTCACGGAAAGCAGGATGAGTGCCAAGTCCTGATCCTGACTGGAAGCTTTCTCGAGCTCGAAATCCAGTCTGGCAGCCAGGAAGGAACCCCAGCCCAACCCCGAATCCGGATTGACCAGAGAGGTTCCTTCCTCGAGCGGAGGAAGGTCTTCCATGGTCAGTTCGTCGTCAAACCAGTATTCATCTTCGGTCTCGATCGGTATGGTCCCGATGGTTTCTGGTGTTGAATCCCCCAGATCCAGAGGGATTTCCTCTTCCGCGGGCACAGGTTCCATCGCGGGTTCTTCTTCGTTGCGGGAGCGTGCGGAAAACACCACCATGGCTGTCGTCAAGACCATCAAAATCAGCAAGGTTACGCCACAGGCTTTCAGAAGGGAAAAAATCTCCGCGCGGCCGTAGAACTCGTAGATGCCTTCCAGTGTCATCGGGTCGCCGGTAGAACGGAAAACGGGAAGGCTGACCTTGATTTCAGAGAGCTGCCGTGGTTCCCAGCGGGGAACAGCTCGGTCAACGGCAAGCGGCGGGCGAGGTCCCCGGTAGTATTCTGTTCCCTGATCAGGGGAGTGCAGCAGCACCATCTTCCAGCGGAAATCGTTGCCGGGAAAACGGCTGAAGACTTGTCCCAGAGATTTGGCGTCCAGGACACCCACGTGTACGGAAAGATCCGACACAACACCGGCCGCCTGACGGAGAACTGCTTGACCCTGTAACTGGGCATTTTGCTGCAGACGGTACCAGTCTGCTGCTGACCAAGCTACCAGGCCGACCAAGGTGAGAACGACCAAAACGGCATAGAGACGAACGACAACCGGTTTCATGTTCTTATTATACTCGGTAAGTTTCAAAAATCAATCTTGCAAAAAAGCCAAAGCTCGGGAAACAAGAACCTCTGGCAGATCCTCTTCGGCAATCCCTTGACGATGCATCGCCAGTGCCAGGGGCCAGAGCGCCAGCCAGTCTTCCCGGCGGTCTGGAGGGAGGGACCGGACAAAGGAATGGGTCGCTCCTTTCCGGGAGGGAAGGGGGAGTGTCCGCAGCCGCTTGGCCCAGTCTTCGGAAAAAGCTTCCCAGCGGAGGTCAGCTGACCCATGCTTGAGAGTCACCGCCTGGGTCTGCTTTCCGGCCCTTGCCCATCTTCCATGGTACTCCCTCATCAGGGGGGTGGTATCGATGGCGCTCCCTTGAGAATTGTAGGCGCGCTCCAGACCTTTGGCCCCGTAGCAGGAGGCTCCCAAGCGGGTTTCCAAGGGCAGGAGGCGGTTGCAGCTTTTTTGGGCAAGGGGGTAAACGTAGGTGCCCCGGGCATAGGCCTTACCATCACGGTAGGCAAAATCGACTCCCCAAGTATCGACCCGCCGGGCCCCGAGAGCCTGCGCCGTTCGGAGCGCCAGACCCGAAACGTTTCCCAGAGAACCGTCCAGCAGTGGCAGCTCCGGAAAAAAACGGTGGATAACGGTACCGAAAGGGTGTCCTGAAAGGTAGCGGACGACAGGCATTCCCAGACGTTCCAAAAGTGGCAGTGAGGATAGGTCAGCCACGAGAGGGACCCCGGTCGGCCGCCTCGGGACAAAGTGGTGGTAGGTCGGCAACTGGCCGTCGAGACAAAGCACCAGATCCGGCACAATGCCCCGGCAGCTCAATGCCGGGAGGGCTGTATCGGTACTGAACAAGCGGTCGCCCGTCCGATGCCTGTTCTCCAGCCAAGTTCGATTTTCGGATTTTTCCAGCTCTTCTTCCAGACTTGGGCCAGCCCCCGCCACCACCACCCTGGCGTCCTGGCAACCAGCTGCCTCACCCGTGTGCAGGTGCTTCAGATTCATCAGCGTGTTGCGGTACCAACGTTCTCCAAAGCGGGCCTGGGTGGAAGCATCGGAGGCCGTGGTTTCCAAGGTCCGAAGCGTCGCCTGCCGGTACTCTTCCCAGAGAGGTTCCCTGCCTTGGGTGGCAGCTCTCCATTCCCGTGTTTGGAAAGCTCCGTCCCACAGCGGATGGTACCGGTCCAGAAGGATGGAGTTCCACACCGCAAGACCGCCGAATACCGGCACCCAATCATCGCGGTCAAGCCAGCCCGTACCGTCCTGCCAGGTGAGCAGGCTCTGCCAGATGTCCATTTGGGGCTCCACCCAAAAGGCCAACCGGACTCCCGCTGCGCCAAACACCGCCACTGTGCCGCCTTGAAGGTCTTCTGCCCACCGTGCGGCTTCTTTGGCTGCGTCGAAGGTGGATACCAGTGCTCGCACCGGTCCGGGATTCCACCCTGGTAGAACCGACCCTGTCCGGCTTCGGATTCCCTGGTCCTGTCCTGGTCCCGCTGCTTTCAGGGCCTTGGTCAGCAACTGTGAGCCAACATCCTGCCGGGATTCCAGCATGGCCAGGTTGCCCGACCAGTTTTCCGTCACGAAAGCGAATCCCGAAGTGTCTCAAGAAACTGCACGAGAGCGTCACGGGCTCCGTTAGCCGGTCTTCCCCTTCGCAGGGTCCTGAAATCTTGGGCCAGGGCGTCCGGCACCGCCGTTCTCGCCGCCTCGATCAGCCAGGGGTCATCGGGAGCCGAAGCCTTGACCCTGGCTTTCAGACTGGCGAGGGCCTCATAAGCGGCCTTTCGTCTGATCCCTTCGCCTTTTTCTGGCATCTCGGACCAGGTCACAGCCTGACCTCGCGGCTGCTTTTTCCATAGAGCTTGTGCTCCTTCCCAACTCACCTCGGTCATGGTGTTCCATCGCACTGCCGACGGGGCAATCCTCCAGACGGTCCTGGAAAAGTAGGCCCGGGTACGAAGCCAACCGGCATAGGTCACCAGTGCCGGGGAGCTTCGTATACCGTTGTCGATCTGGGGAGCCTGCTGATAAAGGCGTTCAGCCCAGAGACCCTCCAAGGGCTGCAAACGCTGGTGAAGACCTTCCAACCGCCTGTCCACCGTATGCGGCGAGGTATGGCCACGTAGATCTCGAAAGGCCAGATCGAGACCCGCGATGAAGACCGGACCTGTTGTGGCTTCTAGTGCCCAGCGCAAGGCGGTGATAGCAACGGTACCCTGACTTGGCACCTCTGGAACATTGGAATTCAAGGATTTCAGGAGGGCTTGCTCGATAACCAGTCCCTGGCTGAAAAAGAGACAGGGCCTTTCCGACAGAACCGGGTCTGGTGCCGAACCCAGGGCCGCCAGGACGGGTATTTTGGTGCCCGAAAGACGGTGAAGGTGCTCCCTGGCATAGAAACCTCCGTCGGTGGCGACTCCGGCATCGGGAAGCAGACCCCGTTGAATCAGTGCCTCGAAACTCGATGGCAACGCCCAGAGTTCAAACAGGTGTCGGTTTTTTGACAGGCAGTCCAGACCGTCGTTGAGGCTGGGCCCGGAAGCCGCAATGACCAAGGGGCGGTTGCCTGGTATTAGCTGCACCGGCCGCTGCCAGTTCAGAGTGTTGCGCAGGGCATTGTGCCAAAAACGGGGTCCAAACCTGCGCTGTGTCAACCAGGAGCCCTGAACGGTGCGGTAATGGTCCCGAAACCGGCGGCTCCAGTCCAAAACCAGCTCCGGAGCCTGCCTCTCGAATGCGGGCCAAACCTCCCAGACAACCCCCTCCGGGCTGGTTTTGTCAAAAAGATCTGCCAAAAAGGTTTCGAGCGGGCCCTCTTCGGGGGCCCAGGCCAGTGTTCCGGGCTTGAGCCAGGGGCGAGCCGACGCTCCTGGCAGCAAGGCGACGGCCTGCATGTCTTTTTTTGACAAAGCGTGTGCAACCCAGCCCAAGGGATCTCCTGCAACAAAAACCAAAGAACCCGCAGGGATCCTTTTTCCATCAACCCAGGCTTGAGCTTCGCGTTCCGGGGCATAACTGGAGGTCAGTTGTTTATCAGCCCAGAAGGCCGCAGGACCCCTCGGGCCGGAGCGCACTTCAAAGGACAACCTAGCGCCCCAAGATGGCCTGGAGTTCTTGAGGCGTCCGGACCAACTTTCGCTCCCAATGCGGCTTGAAGCCCTCCGGCCAAAGCTGGTTGGCTTCAATTTGATGCCAGAGCAGGTCTTGATCCATCCGGCCTGGAAGTGCAAACAAAGCAGTAAAGAGGGGTGGTCTCCACAAGACGGCACCGTGTTGTGAAGTTAGCTCCGACAGTGATCTTTCGACGAGAAGCTTGGCCCGGTGGTGGGATAGTCCCATCCTATCGCAATGTCGGGTCAGCTCGCCCGTGTCGAACTCGGCGACCAGAAAGGTATGCCCACCCTCCAGAGTCCGCATCAGGACGCTTTCCGAGTACACGGGAATGGATTTCCTACGGGGTTTGAGGCTTTGGATCAAGGTATATTTGTACTGAGTCCAAGCCAGCACAAACTCCTCGTCCTCCAGATCAAAAGGAGGGGCATCAAGGAGCACAAGGGTGCCAACCAGTGAACGGGGTTCTGCCACCAAGGGCAGCGCGATTGGAAACCCAGGCTCGCTGGACCAACGGGAAGCAAAGGCTTTGAAGTCAGCTTTTTCTTGTCCTGTAAGCACTTGTGGAATGCCAGCCGTCAAACGAAGACGAAGGGGAGGGTCGAGGTCCAAGCTCCAACTGGGAACAGGCTCCGGTCGGGTCCAGGCTGTCAGCTGCAGCCGGTTTCCCGTCGAGGGGACTTGAAGGATCAGGGCCGTACCAAGGTTGAAAAAATCTCCCGTCTGCGGCAGATCCTGCAACAGGCGGGATTCAAAGGACGGCGAAAGGTCGTCGGCTTCCTGGGATTGCTCCAGGTAAACCAGAACATCTTTCCAAGTCAGGTGGGCGAAGGGTTTTTTTTTTCCTGTTTTTCCTGACGCTTGAGAGCTTTGCCGAGAAGTCCTGTCATTCGATCAGTCCCAGCTCTTCAAATAGTCTCTTGTACACTTCAAAGTGCTCCGACTCGGCGAACTCTTGAATCTTATCGTCGGGAAGAGAGGCCAGCAGCTTGTCCATGTAAGACAAGACTGAGCGCAGCTCTTCTTTCAGGCCGGCGGGAATTTTTCCAGATTCCAAAGTTTCCACCGGAAGGATGGGCATTGAGGGTGCGGGAGGGGTCGCCGGGGCAGCGGGCTCTTCCGCCACCATATCTGCAGGGCTCCAGCCCTCGGGGTCGGTTTCCAGGGGGGGCAACGAGTCCAGCTCCAACTCCAACCCTATATCATCGTCAAAGGGGATCTCGAGGGGGGGCTCATTGGCTTCCAGTAAGCCCTCGGGCAGGGGTGCCACTTCGATATCCTGTGTTGATTCCAGCAGAAGATCCTCGGTCTCATTGCCCTCGAGTTCTTCCGGCAGTGTATCTTCCAGCTCAATTCCTTGAGGAATGCCCAGGTCTTCAAAGGGGTCGGGTTCGTTTAAGTCGAGGGATGTTCCGGCGAGGAAGTCTTCATCGGTAACGTGGTCTGTCTCTTCGAGGGTTTCCTCTGGTTCTATCAGATTGCCCTCTGTGTCGAGGGCCAAGAGATCCTCTTCGAGAGTGATTCCGTCTTCTTCTCCCTCGCTGATCTCCGCCGTAGAAAGGATGTTGTCGAGTTCGTCTCCGGTCAAAGCTATTGTTTCGTCGTCTTCTTCATCGAAGAAACCATGGGCTGCCTCGGCAGGGGTTTCTTCCGGTTCGGGCGGTAAAGGGGCTGCCGGTACCAAGGCCGGTGCTTCAGGAACAAACCGCAGATGGGTGACTTCTCTCTTCAGCTCGGTGATTTCCTGCTTGATGCTCGACAGTTCCTGCTCGATCTTTTCAAGAATCATCGCTGCCAGATCTTTGGGTGCCGCCTCGACTGTTTCCACTTCCGGGACGCGGATAGCACTAGTCAAGTCTTCTTCCAAAGCAATCAGATGATCCATATCGGTATGATCATCGGGCTCCAAGTTCAGCGTTTCATTCGCCTCAGGGACGTCCTCTTCGAAGAAGTCCTCGTTGTCCAGATTCATGGCTTCAACGGTAGGCTCGACCGGTGTGACTTCCTGGAAGTCTCCAAAATCTTCGGTTTCCATTTCAAGATCGGCATCGGAGAGGCTTTCATCCATTTCCATGTCGATATCGAGAAACTCCTCATCCATGGCATCGTCGCTGCCGGACATTTGGGTTGCTGGAGTCAATGCCGGTGTTTCCAGAGTGAGGTCGGGCAGGGGTTCACTCTCCAGATCGACAAAATCGTCTAGAGAAACCTCTTCGATGCTGGGCATCTCCATAGTCGAGGCCTCGGCATCCAACGCCTCCGGTGTATCGAGAAAAGCCATTTCATCTTCCAGAGGAGATTCTCCATCCAGCGGTTCGTCAACGGTTACGATGTCAAAACTATCATCTAAATTTGCAAGCTCTTCACTGGAAAGGAAGTCTTCTTCCGGAAGCTCGGCCTCGGCCAATGGATCCATTTCGGAATCGATATCTTCGGGGGCGCTCTTTACCCAGACTCCAAAAGGGTCTTCGCCCGGATTCGCCTCTACGGCCGCGGGTTCTTCGTCCAGGGAAAGGTCATCGAAGGAGAAGGATTCCAGGTCGTCGAGTTCAAATTCCTTGTCGTTGGGCATAAGGGTCTCCTGTCCCGGGGCTGGATCTCTCTATTATCGGCTAGAGGAACCCACACTTTATGATACAGAATTTCCCGCAGTTGCGCCATGTTTTTTTTACCAGGAACCAATGAAGTTTTTGACTCTGTACGCCGTTAACCTAAGGGTATGACGGGCAAAAAGCTTCTTCTCTCGTTCTGGCTTGCGACAGCAGTCTTTTGTTTTCTCCAAATTGTGTTCGGGCCTGGTGGCCTGACCGAGATGACGCGACTGCAAGAACAGCGGGCCAGGCTTGAGATCCATCTGGATCAGTTGAAGCAAGACAACCTCCGTCTGAACAGCCGGTACAAGGCGCTCAGCACCAGTGCAGAAGCGGTGCGCCTGGAGGCTCGTGCCCTTGGTTGGTTTGAACCGGGCACGATTCCTGTCAGAACTCTGGATGGAGCTGAGTTCCGGCTTCCCTCAGATGAACCCGACCTCTCTGCTGTGCCGCCGTTGCCGGCCGAATCGTCGGACTCCTCCCTGTTCTTCCGCGTTGCCTGGCCACTGTTGTTTCTTGTCTTCCATACCTTTTTCAGTCTTTTAGCGCGGATGTGGCCACAAGGTCTGCGCTCTATCCAGACGTTCCCTGTCGTCCTTCCGCCCGGGCTAGATTTTTTCCGCAAGTAAACTTATACTTCCCTGGACACATCCCTACCCCTACCGTCTCTTCGTGTGACCCAAGGATTTTATGACATTTGACGAGTACGATTTTCACGACAAGCTGAAAGCAGGCATTAAAGACCTGGGCTTTGTCGACCCCACCCCCGTCCAAGCAGAGACTTTTCAACTGATTGCTCAGGGTAAAGATATTGAGGCCCAATCCCAGACTGGTACTGGAAAAACCGCCGCCTTTCTGATTTCGGGCTTCCAGTTGATGATGACCGATCCCAAATTCCAGGGCCGCCGCATGCTGGTCATTGCTCCCACCCGCGAACTGGCCGATCAGATCGAGAAAGAAGCTTCGGCAATCGGGAAGCACCTCAATTTCCGCATTGGCTCTTTCTACGGCGGCGTCGGTTACGGTCCTCAGGAAAAAATGATTTCTGAAGGCGTTGACGTCATTATTGGTACGCCTGGGCGGCTTCTTGACTTTGTCGGCCAAGGAAAACTCGATTTCAAGGACGTGGGCGTTTTAGTCATTGATGAAGCCGACCGCCTGTTTGATATGGGGTTCTACCCCGACCTCCGACAGATGCTCCGGACCATGAGCAATCCCGAGGACAGGCGGACCATGCTGTTCAGCGCCACCCTTTCGAGCAACGTCATGAACTTGGCGTGGGAATACCTGAAAGATCCCGGCCAGATCGTCATCGAGCCCGAGCATATCACCGTCGAAAAGATCACCCAGGAGCTGTATCACGTCTCCTCGGAAGAAAAGTTTGGTCTCTTGTTGGGGGTTATGAAGAAAGAGAACCCCAAAACCAGCATTATTTTCTGCAATACCAAACATACGGCAGTGCGGGTTTCCAAACGTTTGGAACTCAACGGGTTTGATACCGAGTTCATTATGGGCGATATGCCTCAGGCCAAGCGTCTCAAAATTATCGCCGATATGAAGGCTGGCAAGACCCCGGTTCTGGTTGCTACCGACGTGGCAGCGCGGGGTTTGCACATCAATGGACTCGACTTGGTTGTCAACTACGATCTGCCCACCGAGGCCGAAAACTATGTTCATCGTATCGGCCGAACCGCCCGCGCCGGTCAGAGCGGCAAAGCCGTTTCTCTTGCCTGCGAAAAGTATGTCTACGGCCTGAAGGCCATTGAAGAATACGCCGGGATTAAAATTCCCGTTCTGTGGGTGGCGGAAGAAGATCAGGTTTTGGACAAGAGCAAAGGTGTCTACATAGCGGTCGACGAAGAATTCGAAGGATCCCGGGGTGGGGGAGGTCGAGGCCGTGAGGGTAGCCGTAGTCGCGACGGACGTCGGGATGGTCCGCGGCGGGAAGGGGCTCATCAAGGCCCGCACCGCGAGGGTCCACGCCGTGAACAACCAGTTCCCCGGGAAGGCGAACCCCAGGAACAGCCGGCCAGGGAAGGTGCTCCTCGGGAAGGGGGCCGCCGAGATGGCCGTCGCCGTGATGGAAAGCCGCTTACCATCCGGTCTTCGTCCTTAGTCAACGAAGCCACCGGTGTCAAATTCCTTAAAGGCGGAATGGAACCTGGCAAGGACCCGGTTTCGGGCTCACCTAAAAAGCGTTCCAGTCAGGCCGATAAAATTGCCGCCGCCGCAGCGGCCGTCGGACCGGGCAGAGGTGGAAGGGGCCGTCGGAACGAACCCAAATCACCGGGCACAGCGGGTAAGAACCCCGAAAAGCGACCTGCAGCGTCTTCCGGACCCAAGCGAGAAGGCGGAAAGCCGGGAAATCCGAGGAACAATCCGGGGCAGCCGAGGGAAGGCAAGCCTGCCGGTCGTCGGGGAGAGCCCAGGCGGGACGGCGGAAGGCCGAAAGACCCTGCCATGAAGGACCGGCTGGACTATTACAAGTCCAAGTACGGTGAGGAATTCAAGCCAACCCACGTGGAAGAGAAAGCCACCAAACCTGGGTTGTTGGGCAAGATTGCGGGTATCTTCGGGTTGGGAAAGAAGAAAGACAAATAACATGAAGACCGCCATTGTCGTCCTGGCCGATGGTTTTGAGGAAATCGAAGCTGTCACACCCGTTGACCTGTTGAGACGGGCGGGGGTCAGGGTGATCGTGGCCGGACTTTCTGGAACCACGGCGGTCAGTTCCCGGGGGTTGTCCATCGGATGTGACACCGTACTCGGGGAGGTCCCTACCGATTGGGATGCGTTTATCCTTCCTGGTGGGTTGCCTGGTGCCCAAAATCTCGCCGATTCCCCTTTAGTGAAACAGTGCCTGGATGACTCTGTAAAAAGAGGCGTCTGGATCGGTGCGATCTGTGCCGCCCCGGCCTATGTTCTCGGATCTCAGGGGTTTCTGGAGGGACGAACCTACACCGGCTATCCTGGTACGGAAGAAAGGGTTCCCAAGGGGCGCTATTTGACTGACCCTGTGGTTGTCGACGGATGCTTTGTGACCAGTCGGGGGGTAGGTACCGCCGCCGCTTTTGGCCTTAAGCTGGTCGAACTGCTGGTAGGCGCTCCAAAGTCCGCCGAAGTGGCGCGCAATGCGCTGTTAGGCTGACTTAACGCGGACTGAGAGTCGGAGCCGCTGCTGCTTGCGTCGCGGCAGGCTGGTCCATTGCTCCCACAAATGTGAAAACGGCGAACAGTAAAATCAAGCCAATGGCAAATCCCCTCATAAAACCTTCCTTTCTCCTGCTGAAATGATTCTTAGAACAGATAGTTGAGCGGGTTGAGCGCTTTGTTCCATTTAAAGATGGAAAAGTGGAGATGGCTGCCCGTGCTGTAACCGGTATTGCCCATCTGAGCAATTTGCTGCCCTTGTCCCACGCTTTGACCGACCCGGACACCAAAGCTTTTCAGATGTCCATAAAGGGTTTGGAATCCACCCTCGTGGCTGAGAACAATATAGTTCCCGTAGGACGAATTGAAGCCGGTATCACTCACCCTTCCTGCCATCGAGGCTCGAACTGGGGTGCCCAGCGAATTGGCAAGATCGACCCCGTTGTGGAAGGTTCTCACCCCTGTGAAGGGGTCCCGGCGGGTTCCGAACCGGCTGGTGATATACCCCCGGGTCGGGTAGATGAATAGTTCACCCATGGCCTGGCGCAGTTCCCAGTTGGAAAGAGTGGCTCCCGGAAGAAAAATTTTCTGTCCTGGGGTGACCACCGGGCTGGAAAGTTTGTTGGCTTCGAGGATGCGCTCGTAGGCCACTTTATTGGTCCGGGCGATTCCGGAAAGGCTGTCGCCTTTCACCACGGTATAAAGCACGCCGTCGGAGTTGGGAATCACCAGATTGGCTCCAACAGCCACTTTCCTTACATTCTTAATGTTATTGAAGCTGATCAACGTGCCCAGAGTCACTTCAAAGCGGTTGGCAATGGCCGAAAGCATGTCACCTTTGAGCATGGTATAGGTCTGAGTTTCAAGGCTGGGTGTTTTTTCCCGCTCGAGAGCCTCTTTCATCGGGATGTTGGCGGGAACTTCCACGAGAACCGAATCCAGCGCATCATTGTGAAACAGAAGGGAATTGAGGCGCGAATCGTTGGGGAAGGCCAAATTTCCCAAAGGAAGGCTGAAGTCACGTGCCGGGGTAACCAGGGGAGAAAGGAGTCCTAAAAGGAGAATGAAGGACAGAACGGCAATACCAAAAGGAAGACCCAAAAAGGGTCTGGTTTCGAGAGTTTCCTTCAGGGTCCGGTCCAACCGCGTGAAGTTCCTCGAGACTTGACCCCAGTCGGGTTGAAACGGCACCGGCAAGCGGACCGTAGTCGGGAGCCCTCCCGATCGTTTGTGCACTTTTTGACTCTGCATCGGAACCTTCATGAACGCTCCCGTGTTTCCAGTATCGACATCCAAGGGGCAGTTGATTAAGATGATTTCGCGTATGAAGAAGACTCGAAGGTTTCCCCTCTTGGCCCTTGTCCTCTCCGCCCTCATCTTGTGGCTGGTACAGGGAGTCGGACTGACTCTGGTTCGGGTCCAGGGGCCGTCGATGATCCCTTCCTATGCAGACGGTCAGGTCCTCTTTGTCAACCGTCTTGCGTATGGAATTCAGGGTCCTATTATAGGAGAATACCTTTGGCTGTGGAAGGCCCCTCTTTTGGAGGATCCTGTGGTTCTGCGTATCCCCGAAGAGAAATCCTGGGCCGTTAAACGGGTTGCAGGCCTTCCGGGTATGCCTTTGAGCGTGTCTGATCACCTCTTGAAAGTCGGTGAACGGCAGATTTCCCTGACCCCTGCCCAAGAATACTGGCTGGCAGCCTGCAACGAGGTTCCCCTCGACAGTCTGTTCGTGCTCGGAGATAATCTTGACCGTTCCCGTGACAGCCGTGATTGGGGTTTTGTTTCTTTGACCGACGTGGTGGGGAGGCCCTTCTTTTGAAATTTGGTCCTCTTCCCCCCCGCCGATTCCTGATTTTTTTCGGTGTTACGGCAACTTTGGCCCTCATCCTTTGGGGAATCTATGCCAAGACAATGCTTTTCCCCCCTGTGGGAGAAGGCTATCAACTCCGGATCACCCAGGTCGAGCGGGGTCCCATCCTCGATCGTGATGGCCGCCTTCTGGCAGTAACCAACCAGCTGCAGACGGCAACGTTGTGGAAACCTCAGGTAAAGGATCCCATAGCGCTGGTTCAAGCTTTGGCCCCCATTCTGGGTGAGGACCCTGCAGTGCTTTCCCGCAGGTTGTCGGCCGGGCCGGATTTTCAGTTTCTCAAGCGCAAGCTCTCGGCCAAGGAGCTATCGGCTTTGCAGGATCTCAAGGCAAAGGGCGAACTACCCGGGGTGCATTTAGAACCTGAAGCGGGAAGAAGCTATCCGGAAGGTTCCCTGGCCGCGGGATTGCTGGGGTATGTCGGAATCGACAATATCGGTTTGGCTGGGATTGAGTACACCTTCAACGATGTTTTGGCCCCGGCCGTGGTAGGCGAGCCGGAGCAGCGGACGGGAGCCTCTGTCTTTTTGACCATTGATTCTGTCCTTCAATATTCGGTTCAGAAAATCGCCGAAGAAGCGCTGAGCTTGAATCAGGCGTCCCGGGTCAACATTTTGGTGGTGGAAGCGACAACCGGGGACCTTGTGTCGTGGGTTTCTGCACCAGGGTTTGACCCGAACCGCTTTTCTTCCTATTCCGAAGAGGTCAGGGCCAATGCCATCCTGACTCGGGCTTATGAGCCCGGGTCCGTGTTCAAGATCTTCTCCTTGTCGACGCTTCTCGATGCCGGTGTCCTGAAAGCTTCCGACACGTTTGAAGCCAATGGTTTTTATGAGAGGACCATTGCTTCCACGGGAGAGGTGATCCGAATTCGGGACCTTGCGTCTTACGGGCGGCTGGATGTGGCCGGGATTCTCGAACATTCCTCGAATGCGGGAACAGGTTACGCTTCGGACAAAATGGAACCGGCTCCCTTTGAGGCAGGTTTGCGCCGCTATGGTTTTGGAGAGGTCACCGGCATTTCTCTGAATGGCGAGACTCAGGGGCTGCTGAAGCCCGCCTCGACCTGGTCTGCCCGCTCGAAGCCGACCATTGCCATGGGTCAAGAAATCGGGGTTTCCGCTCTTCAGATTGTGCAGGCGGCGACCGTCCTTGCCAATGAAGGGACCATGATTCGGCCTCAAGTGGTTAGAAAGGTGGTTTCTTCCTCCGGCGAGATCTTGGTACAGAACGGCCGGACGGAAGTCCGGCAGGTGATTCAGCCCCGGACGGCCAAGATGGTTCTCGAGATGCTCAGGAGCACTGTGGAAATCGGTACCGGCAAACGGGCCAGGGTCGAAGGTTACGATCTGGCCGGAAAGACCGGAACCGCCCAAATCCGGGATCCGAAGACAGGACGCTATTCTGATAAGTTCTACATCGCCTCTGTATTGCTCTACCTTCCTGCGGAAAAACCGAGGTACATTGTGTATCTCGCAATCGAGAACCCCCTGGGTGCCAGCTACCTCGGCGGGCAGATCGCCGCTCCTGTTGGCAAAGCTGTGGTGGAAAAGCTGATTCAGCTTCGAGGCCTGCCCAAAGCGGGAGAAGGCATTGTGACCCATAGTGGTTCTGCCAAGTTTGAAGCACCCCCGACTCTCGTTGTCGGTGATTCGATGCCCGATCTCAGCGGCTTGGCCAAACGGGGACTTCTTCCCCTGCTCAACAAGCCTGGAATCCGGGTCGAAGTCCGTGGTGAAGGATGGGTGGTGCGGCAGACTCCAGCTCCAGGAACTCCTCTGACAGAGGGAACCCTTGTGACGGTCGAGTTGGAATGAACTTTCTGGAGGAAAATCTCCGGGTTTTGCAAAAGTTTCATCCCGAAGTGGCAGAGAAATTGTCTGCAGTGATCCGGCCTCCAGAACAGGCTGTCTGGGTAGCCTCACGCAAGGGTCCGCTGACGGTTCGCCGCGGAGGAATCTTCTTGGCCAGCAGCTTTGACCCTGTTACCGAAGCAACCCACGCTGTTCCTGACTGGGGCTCAAAGGTGGATTTTGCCGTCCTTACCGGGTTGGGAGCTGGTTATCTCGTAGAAGCGGTGGTGGCACGGCACCCCGATTTGCCCGTTGTCGTCGCTGAGTCAGACCCCGCCTGGCTTTTGGAAGTCTTGTCGCATCGGGATTTGACGGCTTTGCTGGCGCATCGTTTTCTGGTGTTCTGTTTGGGACCTGATCCACGGGAACTTGGTAGAATTCTTGACCTGTTTTCTTGCCGAACCATAGAAATCCTGTCTTGGAGGCCGCTCACCAATCTGGAACCGGGTTGGCACAAGGCCTTGGAAGACCAGGTAGCACAGGCTCAAGCCCGTGCCGGGGTCAATCCGGCGACTTATGCGAAATTCGGCGCTCTCTGGCTGCGTAACTTAAGGAAGAATGAAGCCTTTTCCCGCGAGGTTCGGCCCTTGGCGAGCCTCGCGGGTCTTTGGGCTGGCTGCCCGGCCGTCATTGCTGCCGCAGGACCGTCCTTGGGCCAGTCTTTTGAATGGATGAAACGCCACAGAAAGCAGTTTGTCCTCATTGCCGTCGATACAGCATGGTCTGCCCTTTCCGCCCACGGCTTTGAACCCGATGTTTTGGTCGTCCTCGATGGACAGTACTGGAATGCCAGGCATGTCGATCGGACTCCGCCGGAAAACACCTTGGTTGTCACCGAATGGACCGGACCTCCCCGCGCTTTTCGTCTGGCACCGGGACGCACCTATGTGGCCCGTTCCAGCATTCCTTTTTTGCGGCGGCGTGAGGAAACCCTCTGGGGAACGCTGGGGGCTCTGGCTTCCGGTGGTTCTGTTGCTACGGCCGCCTGGAGCCTGGCCCTTTTGCTGGGCTGCCGCGAAGTCGCCTTTGCCGGCCTGGATTTGGGCTACCCCAGGGGGCAGACCCATGTGCCGGGCAGTCAGTTTGAAGAGGCTACGCACCGGCAGGCCAGACGGTTCGCTCCCGCTGAGACCCTTGGGTTGGGTCTGCGCGGCTTCTTCGGACTTTTCCAGCGCCCTTCCCTCGATGGGGGGACAATCCTTTCTGACGCCAGAATGGATCTCTTTCGTGATTGGCTTTCCGCCTCCGTTCTTTCTCGACCCGATATCCGCGCTGTCAATTTCAGTACCATCGGTTCTGTGGTTCCGGGCCTTCTTGTTCCCCCGCTGGATTATGGTAGTTCTTGGCCCTCCATCCTTCCCCGTGCCCCGCAATCGATCCCGGCCCTGTTGCGGTCAGATGCCACGCCGGAAAGCCCACCCTTTGACGCTTTGAGAACACTCTCCGCCCAGGCCGCCTGTTCGCAGGCACAGAAATTCTGGGGGCCGGAGGTTTGGGACCGTTGGAGCTCAAGAGCGCTTGCCACCCTTGACCGTTTTCCATCGCCCAGAAGCCGCAGAGCCCTCGAAGAGGTGATCACCCTGGCTCTCAGCTGGGAGCCTTTTTGGAACACGGATGCAAAATCCAACCAATTCTCCTCAAGGAACAAAACCACCGGCCGAGAATAAAAGGGAGCTGAACAAGCCACCAAAGCGGTATGCCGTCGACGTCCAGAGGCATACCGTTTTTTTATCCCCTGCCGCGCCGAGCTCTTGCCTCACGGAGCGGTTCGCGGTATTTTCCTTCCATCCATGAACATTTTGTTTGTTTGTCTGGGCAATATCTGCCGGTCACCTTTGGCTGAGGTGGTGTTTGCCGACCTGGTCGAGCGGGAAGGGCTCTCAGATGTAATCACCGCCGACTCGGCCGGTACCGGGGGCTACCATGCCGGAGAGCCGGCTGATCCCCGCTCCCGGGCCTGCGCACGGCGGCATGGCTTGGAAATCACGCATCGTGCCCGTGCCTTCGTCCCGGAAGACTTCGTGAAGTTTGATCTTCTCGTGGTGATGGATGAAGCAAATGCAAGCGAGTTGCGCCGTCGGGCACCGAATGCTTCAGCCCGCCGTAAAATTCATCTGTTGCGGGAATGGGATCCGGCCGGACCAGGAGAGATTCCCGACCCCTATTACGGCGGTGAATCGGACTTTGAGTCTGTCTGGCATCTATGCGAACGTTCGGTTCCTGGGTTATTGAGAGAAAGGAAGGTTTTGCGATGAAAGAATTGTTCCATCAGTTGTTTGAGGCCTGGGGTCTCGACCTCTCCTGGCAACCGGCTCTGGCTTGGGTTGCCGCGTTGGTCAGCATCGTAGTCCTTTCGTACATTCTCGGTTGGCTTATCCAGGGGGGCATTAGCGGGTTCATCCGAAGCGTGGCTAAAAGGACTCAGAATCAATGGGACGATTACCTGTTCGACCGTATGTTTTTCCGCCGGCTGGGGATGGTTGTGCCGGCGATTGTCAGCTACCTTTTGTTTGTCAGTCTGGTGACTCCCGACGCCACCATCTTTCCGCTGGTGAAAAAGCTGATCATGCTGCTGGTTGTTTTTTCGGCGACAGCTTTTGTTGACCGGCTTATTACAAACACACAGAATGGGTTTCTGGCCATTTTGGGGGACAAAAAGATCCCCGTCCGCAGTTATGTCCAAGTAGCCAAGATTGTTTTGTTCCTGGTTTCCGGCATTTTGGTCTTTTCCATTATCCTCGATCAGAATCCCATGGGCATTCTGACCGGGCTTGGTGCCATGACTGCGGTCCTTTTGCTGGTTTTCAAGGATTCGCTTCTGGGTTTTGTCGCGTCTTTGCAGCTCAATTCCAACAACCTTGTCCAGATCGGCGATTGGATCGAAATACCCGGTCAAAACATTGACGGTGAAGTGATCGACATTGCGTTGAGCATTGTAAAAATCCGTTCCGGTGACAACACGATTTATAGCTTGCCCACATACAACCTTGTGTCCGGCACGTTTAAGAACTGGCGGAATATGAAAGAGATGGGAGCCCGGAGGCTGAAACTATCCTTTCCCATCGATTGCTTGAACCTGGAAGTTCTCACCAAAACCAAGGAGAAGTCTTTGAAGGCCTCCGGCCATTGGAAGGTTCCCGAAAACCTTGTCGAAGTCTCCAACGCCGAAGCTTTTCGCTTCTGGGCTCAGGACTATCTGGACAACCTCGGAGAGATTCACCCCGGGCAACCGCGAGTCGTGAAGTTTGGAGCTCCTGTGGGGCGCGGCCTTCCGCTGGAAATGGTGTTCTACACCAGCGTGACCGGCTACCCCGACTTTGAACACCTTCACTCCCGTCTGTTGTGCCACTATTTGGCTACCCTGCCAGTGTTTGGGCTGCGGGTGTTTCAAGAGCCTGTGGGAGTCCTCAAGGGATAAATCAGGTCCAGCCTTTCAGGACCGCTACTCCTACTGCCACAGCACAGGCTGTTTCTGTCCTGAGAATTCGGGAACCCAGCCCGGCGACGGACCAGCCGCAATCGAGGAAGAGCCTCCGCTCAGCAGCACTCCAGCCACGCTCTGGCCCGAGCGCCAACCACAAGACATCGGCGCTTGGATGCTCGTGTGCCGGGTGGAGATCCCATGGCACTCCCCCTTCGTCGAACCAGACCCGCGGTCCTGTGGCAGTGGCTTCGATGGTTTTCAAGGCGCGGCGCAGACTCTGATGGCATTCCACCAAGGGCAACAGCGTTGTTCTTGTCTGAGCTGCCCCTTCCAGCAGGTTTTTCCGGTATTCTCCCTTCCAGAGGGTGCTCTGAAGGTAGGATTTGTCACCCAGATCAGTGGCCACAAAGTGAAGTTCAGCCGCTCCCAACGTGGTTAGATCCTTGAGAAGCCGCCTGGCGGTGGGAGGACGAGGTGTCCCTATCAGCATTCTGATCCTCGCCGGTAACGGCGGTTCGTCCAGCCACTGAGGCTCGTCAAACTGCAGAGAATTCTCTTGGACGCCTTGAAAACGAAGGCTGCCGATTTTTTTCCCCACCTCGCCGGCCGCAAAGCGGTCTCCGGGTACCAGTTTGAGAATTTCGATCAGGTGGAGTGCCCGGACATCGTCGGCGGCCAAGGGGTGAGACCATTCATCCGGTTCGAAGAGGACGATGTTCATTGACAAACTCCCGTCGGGCACATGGATCTTTGGATTCCTTTCGTGTATTCTGCCCTGGGCGGGACGTTTCCGCCAGGAGTGTTTATGGAGTTGAAAGGTTACCAACGGGGCTATTTAACCCGGAAAGCCCACGGACTGCAACCCGTCGTGCACATCGGCAAATTCGGTGTGACGGATGAGGTGGTGGCGGCTGTGGACAAAGCCCTGGAGGACCACGAGCTCATCAAGGTGAAGTTCGTCAATTTCAAGGATGAAAAGAAGGATCTGGCCCAGGAAGTGGGCGTTAAAATCGATGCAACGCTCGTCCGGGTTGTGGGCAACATTGCCATTTACTACCGTCACCAGACCGACCCCCAGAAGAGGGTGGTCCACCTGCCCAAATAAGGGGAGCTTCATGACAAAAAAGACGTTGTTCTTCCTGATACTCTGGTTGTTTCTTACCGGAGCGGGGTTTCTGTCGGCCCAGACCGTGGCGGAAGAAGTCTTGAAAGGTCAGGAAATTCAAGGCATCGAGTTTCGAAACTACATTGGCCCGCACAAGGTCATCGAATCCCGCCTGGCCATTCAGGGCATCGGTGCTGACCTGGGGCGGCAGATGAAAACCGGTGATGCCAAAACCGCTGATTATGCCAAGAAGTACCGGGTGATCCGTATCCACGATGCGGCTGCGGAACTTCTCAGTGCTGACTTGTTCATCCTTGAGGCGGGAGCCGGGGTCGACCACATCCGCAACCTCAACTGGATTGTTTCGGCGTACTTGCAGCAGGCCTTCGGTTATTCGGTTACCGATGCTGATCTGCTTTCCAGCTTTGTGACGAGGTATAACGCCTTCTACCGGGGCAAAATCGACTACATCGCTTCCCAGTTTATCGCCGAGGTCGGTGCGAATGTGACTGCCGAAAACGTCGGTTTGGCGCTGAGTTACTCCGATTGGCCGGGTAAAACCAGAATGGTCATTCCCCTGCGGGACAGCCTTTCCAAGGGCTTGGGAGGCAGCCTCAATACCGAGGAGATCTCGAACCAGGAAATTGTGGCCAAGATGGCCGACGAGCCCGGTGCCGGCCTGGAAGTGCGCAAAAAGCTTGCCGACCTCAAGGAAGGCGAGATCGTTCAGGAGCAGAAGGCGGTGGCCCAGGCCGAGGCCAAAGTCCCTGCCGCGCCGACAACGGCGGGAACCACGCCGTCTTCCCCTTCAACGGCTGCGCCTTCTTCTGCTGCCGTGCCCGCGACCGCGGCTCCCCAGGCAGACACTCCGGCAGCTCTTCCCATCGAAGAGGCCAAGAAGGACCTTGCCGCGCGCGATCAGGCCTTGCAGGCCGAACGGCAGGATATCGTGAAGCAGGAAACGAAACAGCCTGCCACCACACCCGCGCCTGTGGCACCGTCCAAACCCGCCTCGACTGCCGCTTTTGTGAAAATGTCAGATGCGACCAAGGCCGGTCAGCTCTGGCTGATCGATCCGAGCACCAACAAGGTCTGGAAGAAGTCAGAGCTCAATACCATCCGCCAGAGTGAAGCCCCGGCTTTTGGCCCGGGGGTACTGGTTGTTGCCGGTGATGCCAAGGCTGCCAATGGTGCAATCCGGTTGGTGCTGGTCTCGAAGGACGACGCTACTGTCTTGACCACCGGAACCGAGGACGTCCCTGCGGACACCCCCCTGATCGTGTCGGGCAACCAGGTTCTGGCTCTCACCAAGGGCGAAAAAACAGGTTGGGTACTGGGAGCCTTCGATACCAGCCTTAAACCGACGGCCAAGGGGACGGATCTGCTCTCCCCTCTGACGGCGATTGTACCGACGGCCAACGGTATCCTCGTCCAGGGTGCTAATGGAACGCTGTTGTTGCTGGACGCCTCGACCCTGAAGAAAAAATCGAATACGGAGGGCTGATTTGAAACCCAAAGGCCCGTTTTACGGCCGCAGCGTCTCGGTGGTCCACGACTTGACCGCCGACGAGCAGTGGTATCTCTACCGCAAGACCGCCGAAATCAAGGCTGCGGTGCTCGAGGGGCGTGATCTTTCTGCCTACCGCTTTGGTGATACAGAATTGTCCGTCTACCTGATTTTTCTGGAAGACAGCACCAGGACCAAGGAAAGTTTCCGCAATGCAGCGGTCTTCCATCAGGCGACCGTCAGTGTCTTTGATGCCGCCCACTCCTCCTTCAACAAGAAAGAAAGCCTCACCGACACGCTCAAAATGCTGGTGGGTTACAGCCGCCGCTCGATCTTCATCATCCGCAGTACCGTCGAAGGGGTCACCCGGGCGTTGGAAGTCACCATCGGGGACTACTGCCGCAAAGCGGGAATCGCGCCTCCCAGTTTTCTCAACGCCGGTGACGGCAAACACGAGCATCCCAGCCAGGAGTTTCTCGATGAATATTCGTTTCTCGAGAAGAAAAACTGGAACCGGGACAGCATTCACATAGCATTGACGGGCGATCTGTACTTCGGACGGACTGTCCATTCCAAAGCCGACGGTCTCAAAATTTTCAAAGAAGTCCGGGTGGACCTTGTGGCTCCTTCCGAATTGGGTCTTCCTGATTTTTACCGACAGCGCATGATCGACAACGGATTCATCCTGCGGACCTTTCCCTCCATCGACGCCTATCTTGCGCAGGGAGAGGTCGCCGACCTCTGGTATTTCACCCGGCTGCAGCTCGAACGCATGGGCGAAGACGTTCTAGACAAGGTCGGTCGCCTCAAACACGCTGTCACAGTCCGGCCCGACCATCTCGACAAGCTACCCCTGGGTACCAAGTTTTACCATCCGTTACCGCAGAACCGGACAGAACCCACCATTCCTGATTTTGTGACGCCGCTGGACCTCAACGGCTGGGATGAGCAGAGCCGCAACGGCTATTTCACCCGAATCACTCTGATCGGCATGGTTGCTGGCTGCCTTGGTTTTGACTTTACCGGCAAGCTGAAGGTTCACGAGCACCCGGCCGACGACTTTGTCGAGACGGGAAGGATCAATCCTCATGGCAAGCACACCGAGTACAAGACCGGCATCAAGCCGGTGGACGACGGCATCGTGATCGATCACATCGGCATGGGCCGGTCTGTGGAGCAGATCTGGAAGCTTCTCGACAAGATCCGGCGTAACCTTCAGCTGAACTATCTGGCCAGCATGGGTGTGTTTTCCTCGGTAAAGTCCGACGTGGTGAAGGGCCTGATTTCGATTCCCGACCTTCCCGAGCTGGGGTTCAAAAAGGTGAAGAAACTAGCGGCTCTGAGCCCTGGCTGTACGTTGAATCTCGTCCGCAGTAAGCACGTCATCCAGAAATACCGCCTCCATATGCCTCCACGCATCTACAATTTCGCCGAAATCGGCTGCCGCAACGAAAACTGTGTCAGCCATGCCAAACAGCATGAGGGCATCAGCCCCGAGTTTGAGCGGCGGGGCGAGGGCTTCGTGTGCCGCTTCTGCGAACGGCCGCACACCTACGACGATATTTGGACGGATTAGTTCGCCAGGGTCGAGCTTTGAGGGCTGGCCGGGGCCGGGTCGAAATCCAGCCCCAAATCCAGGTTGAGGTCCAGGTCCAGATCGAGATTCATTCCGCTACCCTGATCGGTTCCTGCCATTTCGTCGAGGGCTCCCTGAATGTTGCTGGTCAGAGCCTCTTCGCGCAGTTGCCGGAACCGAGCCAGGTTGGAGACTTCGGTGGGGCCTGATCCCTCCAAAAACAGCTCGGTGATCACTTTTTCACCGGGTTCGCCCGAGGGAAGTAAGCCTGTCTCCGCGTCCACATTCATGTAATAGAGGCCTGTGGAAGGTTTGGGAAATTTGATGGGTGCCAGGTCTTTATGGATCTGTTTCATATACCGAGCCCACAGAGGGCCGGCCGCCACCGCTCCGGAGTTTTCCAGACCCAGCGAGTTGCCTGGCTTATCGAAGCCCAGCCAGATGGCGGTGGTCATGTACGGGCTGTACCCTACGGTCCAGGCGTCGGACCAGTTCTGGGTTGTCCCCGTTTTGCCGGCCATTTCCATACCTTTAATCTGGCCCCCGATTCCCGCTCCGTCGAAAGAACCAGCCAACGTTCCTTCGGCAATGGTGGTCTTGAGCAAGTCGGTCATCAGGTAGGCTGTTTGAGGGCTGATCAACTGGTTCTGGACGCCCTGTTTCCTCTGAGCTTCGATGGCTTCGGCAGCGGGGTTGGTGATGATGTTTCCATTGCGGTCCTGGATGTACAGGACTGCCACGGGTTCCACGGACCGCCCCTGGTTGGCAAACACGGCGTAGGCCCGTGCCATCTTGAGCGGAGAGGTCTTGATGATCCCCAAGGCCAAGGGGAAGACGCGGGGAAAGGTATTGCTGATTTGTACCGGATCGGTGATTCCCAGGAGTTTGCTGGCCCTATCGATGGCGGCATCAAACCCTATCCCTGCCAGAACCTGAATCGCCGGAACGTTCATGGAGTGAGCCAGGGCATAACGCAACAAGACAGGACCCTTCCACTCTCCACGGAAATTGAGGGGAGTGTAGGGTGTGCCGTCTTCCTTGGTGAAAACCGTCGGGGCATCCATGATCATGGTCGCCGGCGTGAAGCGCTTGGTGTCGATGGCGGCGGAATAGTACAGGGGTTTGAACGACGATCCCGGCTGGACATTGGCCTGGACGGCACGGTTGAACTGATTGAGCCTGTCGAACTGCGTTCCGCCGACCATGGCCTTGATGTATCCCGTGGAATTTTCCAGAGTGATCAGGGCTCCCTCGACGCTGGTTTTTCCCGACAGGTCGATGACGCTCTGATAGGCTTTGACAGCCGCATCCTCCACCTCTTCCAAACCGAACAGCTTTGCCGCCAGGTCGATGGTTGGTGACAAAGTGTCGGTAACGGTTGTTTTGGCTTCGCGGAGGTATTGGGTGTTGCTGGCGCGGAAATCGGGAAGGTTGAATCCTAGGCTGATCATATCCAAGAGAGGACTGAGTTCGGTGTCGACAACATTTCCCCGGGTTTCGGTACTCGCGTGGAATTTTCGGTTTGTCTCGGCAATTCCATCAATCATGACCGCATCGGCATATTTTTGAATGTTCAAATCGAGAGTCGTGTGAATGGTCAAACCGTCACGGTAGATATCATGCGGGCCCAGCAGATTCTCATCGACTAGGTTTCGAATGTACTCAGAAAAGAAGGGAGCCTTGTCCTTTCTGTCGAAGAAGGCAGTGCTCAGGCTGTCACGCTGGTAATCATAAGCGGACCAGTAGTCGATAAACGATTGATCAGACTCTTCCTGGGTGATGAACCCGCCTTTCACCATATCGGCCAGAACCAGCTCCTGGATTTTCCGGGCACTGTTGGGGTTTCGGATGGGCGAATACAACCCGGGACGCACCAGTTGGATAACCAGAATGGCGGCCTCAGCCGGAGTCACGTCTCGTACGGAATGCCGGAAAAAGTACTTGCTCGCCGCTTCCACTCCGTAGGTCGTATTTGCTCTCGAGTTGAAACGCCCACCAGAGTTCTTCCAGTTTGCGGCTGATGCTGATCTGGGTCCGGTCGGAATAGAGTTTTCCAGCCAGTTGCTGGGTAAGCGTCGATCCCCCTGAAAAAAGTTGCCCGGTGACAATCTGGAACAGCGCCCGGGCCGTTCCATAACCAGAAAAACCGTTGTGAGTGAAAAATTCCCGGTCCTCGCGGGTTAAAAGCGCATCTGTCAATGCCTTGGGTACTTCGTTGTACGACACGATTTCGCGCTTCTCATCGCTGAAAAACTCGGTGATCAACTGACCATTGATATCCAGTACCTGGGAGGGAAGGGCAGGTTTGAAATTTCCGAAAGTGGATTGTTTTTGGATGTTGACCGTTCCGGCCACTGCCAGGCCCAGCAAAACCCCGACCACGGCCGAGACCGACAAGCCGGTGATGGCCAATACCATCAAGATCCGGGTTCTCCGGACGGAAAAGATCATAGCCTCGACACTAGGCTAAAACCCCCTCCGCGTCAAGAACCGTAGCGGCGACGAGGCTACGCCATCGCTCTCCGCAATTGCATGAAACAGCAAGCTCGCTTTTTTGTTTTTGGGGGATGGTGAGGAAGGGTGTTGGCTAAGACGACGAAGATGCGAAGACCGGAGCGTGCGCCTGGCACGTGAGGATCTGAGCGATGAGGAGGCGACGCCAGCGCCCTCCGCAACCCCCCAAAAACAAAAAAGAGGATGGTGGGGACCATCCTCAACCCCGAAGGGTGTCGTCGACATAGTAAACTGGGAGGGGAACTATATCGACCCGACGTTACTATTTTCGGGTAGAACGCCGTCAACCTTGAGAGGAATTCCTTAATTCCTACTCTCTTTCGACAGAAAGTGTCATTTTGAGGGTCAATCGGTGTCTGCCGCCCTTGTCGAGCAGGAATGTATCCGAGACCACCGTGTTGCCGATGACAAACTGCACGGTGTGGTTGCCCTTTTCAAGGGGATAAGCTGCCGAGGGTTTCCAGTTCAACCGTTTACCGTCGATCACCACCTGAGTTCCTTCCGGTGCCTCGATCACCACCGAGGGTTCCTCCTGAACAAGGTCCACCAAAACCTCCGAAGTCTTTGCCTGGGTGATGACTGCTGTCAGGGTTACCGAATCTCCTCCCGGAAGTGTGACTTCCAGGGTATAGGGTCCTGGTTCGAGAAGCAGGGGGCCTTTCGAGGGTTGCAGGACTCCGTTTGCTGTAATTTTCAGGCGCAGGCGGTCTTCCTCGGAAAGGGAAGGGGTCAGCAGAACCAAGGAGCCCAGATTACTGTTGACCAACCGGGTTCTCACCGAGAATTGAAACTTCTCATACCCCGGGGGCAAGTCTTTATCGATGGGCAGGATGGTGACCGCAAGGGGAAAGGCCGCCTCAAACCTTGGTATCTTCAAAATGGCCGTATCGACGGCGGCTTTGAGTCCCGCCTTGGCAACCAATGGTGCCTCAAGGTAGAATTTCCCTGCAGGCGGCAGAACCTCAATGCCGATCCGGTGCCCTGTGGAACTCCCTGCCGTCTTGCCCAGTTGAAAATTCTGGTAGATGAAAACGGCAAGATTTGACCGGTATGGAAACACATCCCTGGGAATGGTGACCTCAATTTCCAAAGCTTTAGTGAACTTGGTTGCCGAGGGAAGTGAGATCTGCAGCACTTCGTCCAAGCCAAAAGTGATGGACGGCCCTTCGGGCACCAACTCGCCCCTGTAGGTACCCCGCAAGGACTCGGAAATCAGAGGTGAGCAGAGAAGGAGCAACATCGGCAACAGAATACGAAGCGGCATCATTTCCGGCCTGGAAGGAGGGGCACCGGGTCCTGGGCGTGTCCCTGTCTCCGAATTTCAAAGTGGAGATGGGGGCCTGTAGAGAGACCGGTTGAACCAACCTTACCAAGAATCATACCGGATCGAACCTCCTGGTGCAAGGAAACAGAGACCACACTGAGGTGTCCATAGACAGTTTCATACCCATCGCCGTGGTCCAACCGCACAAACCGGCCCAGAACTCGGTCGTTTCCCGTGTCAGAGACCTTGCCGTCACGCGCCGCATACACCTCTGTTCCCGTGGGGGCACCCAGATCAATTCCGGCGTGAAAGGTCGGGTGGCCTGTGAAGGGATTGGAGCGAACGCCAAATGACGAGGTTATCCTGCCTTTGGGGAGAGGAAAACGAAACAAAATTCCCAAGAAGAAAGCTCGTTCGAGGGGGTGAAAACGCTGGCCGGGATAGAACAATACCCGTTCACTTCCTGACACCCTTCGGATTGTCAGGCGGATTCCTGAGGAATCGTTGAGCCGCCAGGCCTCCATAAGGCGATCGAGCTCGGAGGGATGGTCCAGGGCGAGGAAAATCCCAGGTTGCGTCGGGACCAGCAAAATCTGTCCGGTACTGACTGCCGCCATCCGTAGTCCGTTGAGTGTCGCCAAGGTTTCATAGGGAACGTTGAAGCGGCTGGCCAAAGAGAACAGGGAATCTCCGACACGCGTCCGATACTGGAACAAGGCCAAATCCCCGGGGTTTCGGGCACCGGCAATTTCCTGGTAAGCCAGGTCTGTCAGTTCCTGCTGCTGTCGGAACAGAGGATCCTTGGCGATTGTCAGTTCGGTGATTTCCGGGTAGCCGGGTGCCTGGGCGCTCAAGACTGATGCCAGGGTGAGGGCTGTTGCCACAATGAGCCCAAACTGGCGGATCATTTCTCCGTAGAGTCCAAAGAGTCTAGCAGCACTTGATACCGGGTGGTTTCTTGGGACAGTTCCAGGGATCGGGTTACCGGGAGCAACAGGTCCAAGGTCTTTCTCTGCTCCATCACCAGTCCGGCGGCGTGAAACAGCCGATAGGCTCGGACAAAGGCTTCAAAGGCCGCTTGCGGTTCATTCAACTTCAATGCAACGGTACCCAGGGCTCTCCAGTCCTGACCGATTCCCACCGTATTCTCCATAAGCCTGTCCAGGGTCAAAGCCGCTTCGAGCTCTGCCCGCGCATCGGCCCAACGACCCTCACGTCCCAGAAGGGTCGCCCGCATAAACCGGTTCGAGGCCATTTCTTGTTTCAAACCGAGTTTCGCGTTGGTTGCCAGGGCGCGGTCAAACGCCGCCATGGCTTCGACAGGGCGGTTCAGATCCTTTTCCAGCAGTCCCAGCACATGATCCAGTGCCGCCCCTTCTGCCGTGGCGGGGAAGGGCTGAAGCTCATCGAGCCGTTTTCGCGCTGTCTCGGTGTCACCGGAAGCCAGATCTCCCTGCACTCTGGTCACGGCGACCTGAAGGATGATCGCTCTTTCTCCGGAACGGACCGCCAGGGTCTGTGCCTGGTCCAAAGTTGTTTTGGCTTCCTCGAAACGACCGAGTACCGATTGGGTTATGGCCATCGAATTGAGAAC
>JAIFLN010000030.1 GCA_020049045.1 Spirochaetota bacterium
TCGACGGCTACCGCACCGCCCAGCTGCCGGCCAACATGCTGCAGGGGCTGCGCGACTACTTCGGAGCGCACACCTACGAGCGCACCGACAAGCCACGGGGACAGTTCTTCCACACCAACTGGACGGGAACGGGCGGGAATGTGAGTTCGTCCACCTATAACGTGTAATTTGGGAGACTCACACAGAGGGCACAGAGAACACGGAGAAGAAAAGGACTTAGAGGCCTTTCCTCTGTGATCTCCGTGCCTCTGTGTGACGAATTTCGGGCCAAGTCGGCCGTAAAGGAGCCCGCGGATGGAAAGCAAGGATTCAAGCCTCGAAGAGCTGAAAGTCCGGATGGAGTTTCTGGGGATGGACCATCGTACGCGGGACGCCTTGGCTGGGGCCAAGGCCTTTCTGGGGCCGGCTGTGGCCCCTGCGGTGGATCGGTTTTATAGCCACATGGCCTCCTGGCCTGATCTGATGCGAATGTTCGACGATCCCTCCCGTCGAAAATATGCCCGGGACATTCAGGTGCGTCATTGGGAGCGGATGTTTGAAGGGACTTTTGATCAGGCTTACCTTGATTCCGTCCGGAAAATCGGCAAAACCCATAGCCGGATCGGCCTCGAACCGCGCTGGTTCTTGGGCGCATATTCCCAGATTGTCGGGGAGTTGCAGACGGCTTGCATTTCCGCCATGGGTGCAAAGATCGCCAAAGATCCGAAGCAGGCCGAGGCAATGGCGCTTTTGCTGCGCTCCGTGACCCAAGCCACCAATCTGGATATGGACCTTGTCATTTCGGTGTACCTGGAAGAAAACCAAGCGCGCAACCAAGCGAATATGGATCACCTTTCAGAGACGTTCCGGTCGGCGGTCTCGAGCAGCATCGATCGCGCTTCGACAGAACTGCGGGCAGCAGCTTCGCAAATTCACACCAGCGCTGAGGAAACTGTGAATCGGGGTGAGCAGGTCGACTCCGCAGCGAGCGACGCCCACCTCAGCGTTCAGTCCATGGCTGCCGCCCTCGAAGAGGTTTCCCGTTCTGTGCTCGAAATTCGGTCTCAAACAGAACGCTCCATCAAGGTTACCGAAGACGCCGTGTCGCGGACGAGGGGAATCGACAAGGTCATGGGAGATTTGGCTGGTGCTGTTTCGCGGATTGATGACAGTGTGCAGCTGATCAACGACATTGCCGAGCGAACCAATATTCTGGCCATCAATGCCTCGATCGAAGCCGCCAGAGCCGGAAGCGTGGGTCGGGGTTTCGCCGTCGTGGCTCAAGAAGTGCGGACTCTGGCGGCGCAAACCGTCAAGGCCACCGAGGCGATTGCCAGTCAGATCCATGCGTTGAAAGACTCCTCGCGCATGACCATGCAGGAAGTCGAGGCGATTGTCGGGGTGATCCGTGATATCGACCGGGTGACAGCTTCGATTGCCTCGGCGGTCGATGAGCAGGGTGTCGTGACTCAGGAAATTGCCCGGGAGGCTCAAAAGGCCGCCGAGGGTTCGGTGAAAGTCTCTGAAAACATCACGGTGGTCACGCGTTCGGCCAGGGAAACAGGTCAGGTGGCAGGCGGTCTGGAGGTCGTCCTAAAGAGGATGGAAGAGGATTTCCGAGCTCTGAACAAAAAGGTCGACGAGTTCCTTTCTGGAATTCGTTGAGCAGGTCAGCTAGGGAACAAAACCCTGACCACGAGAAGGGTCAGGGTAATGGTGAACCCTGAGAGCAGGGTGCCGACCATAACGGTCTGGGCGGCAAATTCGGGCTCATTGCCGTATCGCCGGGCAATTTGGGCGGTGTTGACAGCCGGTGGAGTGGAAATTCCCAGAACAAGGCTTTGCGCCAGGACGCCGTCCAACCCCAGGGCATAGACGGCCAGAATTCCGAGGATGGGACTGAGAACCAGCCGGAGAAACGAAGCCACCAGTGCCATGGGAAGGTGCGCACGGCCTTGGATTTCTGCCAGCTGCACTCCCAGCACGATCAAAGCCAGGGCAACAAAACCTCCGCTGAGGTATTGCAGGGCGGCCCAGAGTGGTTCGGGGATGGGCACCGAAAGAGCCTTCACTCCGATGGCGGCCACCACGACATACAACGCCGGCAGGCTGAACATCGCTTTCAGGGCTTTTCTTCCCGTCCCCTGACCCCGGTTGGCCCGAAAAACCCCCAGAGTGTTCCCCGTAATGTTCTGGAACAGCATAATGAACACTTGGACGGCGATGGCCGTGGGGTGCTGATGAAACGCCATATTGGCCATGGGCAAGCCATAGTTTCCAGAATTGAAGAACAGCAGACTGTTTCCAAAGGCCATACGGATGGGTTTCTCCATCTTCCAGAGCCGTGAAACCACCCACGAGATCGCCAGCATAACGGCCTCGATACCCAGGACAAACCCCAGGACCAAGAGCACAAAGGAACCGTCAACTTGCGCCTCGATGATCTTGACGAAAAGAACGGCTGGCACAAAAAAATACAGGTTGAGGACAATCAGCGTCGCCGTGTCGATTTTCCATATCTTGCGGCCGGCAAACCCCAGCGAAGTGAGCAAAACCATCGGTAAAAGGATGGAGGTCAGGATGTTGAGAAACGTCACAACGGTGTTCATGGAGCCTTCCAAAAAAACAAGCGTTCACCATGAACCCGGAAGCCCGCCGACACAAGCGATGAGGTCCAGGGGCTTTCAGCCGCCGGAAACCCGTCGATGGTCTCCAAGGCCCAGTGGGTTTTCCCATCGGTGAGGAGCAGTCCTGCCATGCGGCGGACAAAGGGCAGAATAGCTTGTTCTGAGAACTCGGGGAAGAGCTCGAGCTTCTTGCCGCCTGCGGTGAGGTTGCCCAAAAGCTGGCTGCCCTGCCACCAGAGCCAGCTTCCGGTGGTTCTTCGGGGCAGCCTGGGAAAGGCGTCGAGCCCCAGTCCGCAAAGGCTGGAAGGGTCCTGGGCGTGTTGAACCCAGAACACGCCTTCCTCGCCGCCTGCCTCGAATTGCCGGAGGGCTTCGGGGGTGGCAAACTGAAGTCCGGAAAGTCCCTTCCAAAACAGTCCTCCGACAATTTCGCCCGACAGTTCCATCAACCGCAAGGCTGGAAACAGAAGCCTCCATTGGTAAGAGGGTCCCTCCTGGGCCAAGAGTGTCCGAAAAACGATGCCGTAACGGTCGAGAACCAGGCGGGCCCGGCGCTTGAGGTCTTCCATGTGATCGAGATCGTTTCCTGGCTTTTCCGGAGGCGGCGTGGAATCCCACCTCTGCCAGGTACCCGCCGACGAGCGGGTGGAAGACCACCTCTGAAACCCTCTATCCGTGCCGCTTTCGTAACGGAACCCCGAACGCAGGCCCTGCCGCAACGGACCGAAGCTGGTGCTCGAAGCAGCGCCTTGCCAGGCAAGATCCCAGAGTGCCTCGGTCAAGGCAGCCGTCGATAGACCGGAACGCTGCGCCAAATCAGCAAAAAGTGCTTGGGTAGGGGCAGGCGAACGGCCGAACACCCGATCGAGGGACTCTCCGACTTGGGGGGACCAGTCTGCCGGGAGGAAAGTGTGCCGGTCTTCAGGGAACCCCAGAACGACTTTTCCTGGTGCCACTCCAAACCACTGCAGTCCGCACTCGATAAAAAGCCTGTCCCAATCGGCACTGCGATAGGGGGAAACGCGGGTTGGGAGAAGGGCAGATTCCCACAGCTCGGCGGCCACCGGTAGTCCCAGCAAAGGACTGATCCGTGCTTCCAGGTTGCCGGGGTCTTTTTCGGGGCGGGTGAGGCCCTGCCAGCGCCCCAAGAAGAGCGACAACCCCTCTGCCGCCTGGAGGGCGACTGTGCTTCTACGGTCAAGTCGCAACCGTCGGACCAATTGGTCCCAGGTCCGCGTCAAACACAGTTCCGGTACCGTTGCCCCTTCGGTCAGAAGGCCCAGGACTACCAAGCCGGCTTCTACCTGGCCGTGAGCCCAGTTCAGTATCTCGGAAGAGTCCTGTCCCCAGAAGCTCGCCATCCCTTCAACCGTCATCGGCCCCCTGCCCTCCAGCCAGCGCAGCCAGAGTGCTTGAGGTTCAGACCATAACGGAGCCAGGGCGGGGACGCCGATTTTCACGGCGTCCGCGACCACCGCAACAGCGGCTTTCCAGTGCGAGGGGGGCAGGCCGGAATCCTGGGCGCAGGCGTCTAGAAGGTTCTGCCACTCTATGAGGGACAGGGCAATTCGAACTTCCAAAAGATCCGCCAGGTCGGCGGCCGTTTCGGGGGCATACCCCGGTGCGGTTCGAGCCCAGCGGGCTTCCCAGTCGGCAATGAGGGTCTGCGGCAGACGGGGCCGGTCAGCCCCAAGCAGCTGATCCCAGAGAGTTTGATCGAGCCCGGAGGCCCGCCGGGTGGGGGGATCGTCTTGCGCATATATCTTTTCGCTGATCTGCCGCCACAACAGGCCGTCGGTGAAGGGAGAGGGCTCGGAAGTGCGGCACTGCCACAGCTGAATTCGTCCCGTGTTGATCTCCTCCAGACGGGCCTTCAGCGCTTCGAGCTCAAAATCATCGTGAAGACATTGCCGCCAGGCCTCGAGAAGTATGGGAAACTCGGGAAACGCCGAAACAGCCTCAAAAAGCCGTTTGGAACGCATTCTGGTCTGCCAAAGCGGCGTCCTTTTGGCAAATCCAGCTTTGGGAAAGAGCAGGGCCCTCCCCGCACCTTCCCGGAAACGGGCCCCGAAGTAGCCGGTCGCTTCCAGACGTTTCTTGAGCAGAGACTCCAGATTGCCGGGCGTGACCAAGGACAAGGCCTCCCGCAGATCGGTTTCCGGCGGAGCTAAAATCAGGATCTGATCGTCGCCGGGATAGGTTTCCAAAGCGTACCCAAAGCGGTCCTCCCAGGCTTGGGCCAGGGCAAAGGCCCAGGGCCGGTTGCTTCGGGCACCCCAGAAGGTGTGCAGGATGTACTGATCCTCTCCCACCTGTTCGATGACCAACCGCCAACGGTGGGGCAGCGCACCGATCACCTGGCGTTCCCTTTCCAGGGTCTGCACCAACCGCTCAGCGGCTTCTGTGCTGAAGCCCTCAGTTTTGACCAAGGAGGTTTTCCAGACTTCGGGGTCTTGAGAAAGAGCGGCATCGGCCTCAGCCAGGAACAAACCGATCTTCTCGGCGAGAAACCAGCTTCGGTCCTGATCCTCGGCCTTCCAGAAGGGAATGATATGGGGCGGAGCGTCGACGGGTTCTACCTGGACGACCTGTTCGTTGATGGCGGCAATTTTCCACACCTGGGCACCCAGGGCAAACCGGTCTCCCAAGGTTCTCTCCCACACAAACTCCTCATCGAGCTCCCCCAGCGCGGTACCGGAATGGGCGTCTTTCATGGTGAAGTAGCCCCGGTCAGGAATGGCCCCGCCTGAACTGTACAGCAAAAACGGGACCGAGCTCTTCGCCGTCCACGCACCCGTGGCAACATCGAGTTCGATGCGCGGTTTGAGCTCGGGAATTCGGGTGCCAGCATACCGGCCCGCCAACATTTCCAGCACCAGATCAAAGGCCCTCTGCCCCAGATTCCGGTAGGGCCAGGCACAACGGACCAGTGCGTACAGGTCTTCTGCGGCTGACGGGCGGGCACTTAGGATGGAAAGGAGTGACTGAGCCAAAATATCCAGCGGACCTTCGGGGACAATGATCGGTTCCACCGTCTGATCTCGAATGCAACGCACAATAACCGCCGCCTCAATGAGGTCCAGGCCGTGGGAGGGGTACAGCCGTGCCCTGCTGACCTCGTGGATGCGGTGTCCGGCCCGGCCGACCTTCTGGATGGCGGAAGCCGCCGTACGGGGTGTCTGGGCCAAAATCACCTCGTCAAGGTCGCCGATATCGATTCCCAGTTCGAGGCTGTTCGTGGCCACCAGTGCCTTCAGCTCTCCATTTTTCAGCTTGGTTTCGACATCGTGCCGAATTTCCTTCGACAACGAGCCGTGGTGGGAATAGGCAATGAGTTCGGGCTGGTTTTCGTTGAGCAGGCGGGCCAGTTTTTCGCAGGCCCGCCGGCTGTTGGCGAAAATCAATGTCGAAGCCCTGTCTCTCACCCGTTTGCGGACTTCAAGGGCCAAACTCTCCCAGAAGACTTTTCCGCTGTCATCCGGATCGGGCCTCAGCTCGGGCAAGACGACCTGCACGTCGTAGCGCTTGGTGGAGGGGCAGGCGATCAGGGAGACACGCCGGGCCTCTCCTCCCAGGCGGAAGCCCCCCAGCACCCGGCTGACCAGTTCAGGCGGGTTCACCGTGGCAGAAAGCCCCACCCGCTGGTACTCTCCTGCCAGGGTAACCAGGCGCTCGAGGGCAATCAGAAGCGAGGTTCCCCGTTTGGAACCGATCAGAGCGTGAACCTCGTCGACAATCACCAACTGAAGGCCCTGAAACAGGCCGCCGGCACTCTTTTGGGTCAAGAGAATGTTGAGACTCTCGGGGGTGGTGATCAGGATCTCCGGCGGGTTT
>JAIFLN010000036.1 GCA_020049045.1 Spirochaetota bacterium
ACGTTTTTGAGGAGAACACCATGAACTTTTGCTGGGTGACGATCAACGTCGCTAACATGGAGCGGTCGCTCGGCTTCTATCAGACCCTCTTGGGACTCAAGGTCCAACGGAAGATGTCCCCCGGTCCGGGTATGGAGATAGCGTTCCTAGGGGATAGTGAGGGAACCGAGGTTGAGCTTATCCAGGATTTGAGGACACCTCAGCCGACCCACGGCAAGGACATCTCGCTGGGCTTCGAAGTTGCCGACCTGGATGCCTTTTTGGCCACGGCGGCCAAGGCAGGCGTCGCCCTCCATTCCGGCCCCTTCCAACCGAATCCGAAAATCCGCTTTGCCTTCGTGCTTGATCCCGACGGGGTGAAGGTGCAGCTGGTTCAGAACTTGTAGCGGATCTCGTTCGGGAATTGTCGGCGTCCTGGGAAAGGTTTCTTCCTCTATACCAGCGGGAACCAGCCCAGGATTTCGTCCCGCACCAAGCCATGTCCGCGGGCATTCGGATGGTTGCTCCAGGCCATCAGGTCTTGGAAATCCCTTCCCGAAGACAGATAGTCCGCGAAAGCCTTGTAGCTATCCACCAGTGCCAACGGATACCTCGCCGCCAAAGCGCGGATCTGGTCTGTTTGGGCTCTCAGCGGAGTGGCCTTGCCACTTGCCTCGAATTCCGGCAGATCCCAGGTGGGCGTGAACAGCAGCACTTCGTCTGTGAATCGCTGAGCCCCCGATTCCGAATGCTCCTTGAGCGCCATATGCACCAAGTGGGGATACGCGTGGAAGGTATCAATCATCGGGGTGGCGAAGTACCCGGCCGGAACGCTATGGCAATGGAATACGATATTGACGGTCTTTTTCTCAGGCCAGGGGGCATTCATCCCGTTGACCTCATCGAGTAAATAGCGTGCTTTATCTTCCATTCGTTTCCTCCGGAAAGCCAATTCAGACTTTCATGAATCCCACCCCGAGCAGAAGAGCCAACTTCTCAAGGCGTCCCGCCAGGTGTCCCAGCCCAATGGCTGTGTGGTGGGCCGGGCCTGCCTTCGACCAGTCGTCGATGAACTGGCGGGCACCCGAGGCGAACCGATAACGGCTGTTGGTGTTGCCGATCTGCAACGTAGGGCCGGGAACGCACTCGCCCTCGGCACAGAGCAGACTCACTTGACCGTGGCGGCCTTCGACCACCGACAGCAAGGTCACCGGCCCGTGCTTCACACTCATCTGAATCGAAAGGCCCTTGCCCGGCTTGCCGTGGTAGATCGGCAGGGGGACGAGGCCCACAGGCCCTTCGGCGATGGCGGCGTGAGCCGGGCCGTCGTGGCCCCACATCACAATGTCGTCGACAAAATCGGCGAGGTAGAACTCACTGAACGAGCCGCCGGCACCCAGCAGATCGAGAATCTTCATGGCGATGACATTTTTAACCTCGCACTCCCCGGCGATGGGCACGTGGTGGGCCGTCAAGAGGGTGTTCCCGGGAATCACCGAGGTCACCAGATTCTCGTGGGCGTTTCCGGCAGTGCCTTCGTAGTAGTAGGCCATGGCGTCCAGTCTATTCTGGGCCACCAGACGGTCGAGCGCCACCGAGGTCTTGGCGGCCCGGTCGAGTTCGGCATCCTCGCAGTCTTTCGAGACGGCGAATTCGGTGGCAAAGGTCTGGCGCTTGGTCTTGACCGCGGCAGCGTCGACGCCGTCGTGGAGCAGTTTCAGCTGGTCGATTTCAAGAAGCTCAAAATGGGTGCCGAACACCGACGCCAGGTTGGCCACATCGCTGTACACGTCGAGCATACCGCAGTAGTAGTGACCCAAAATGCCAAACCGCGAATCGCGCACGGCAGCCTTCACCTTCACGGCCGCCACCCAATCGGCAATCAGCGCCCAGGCGTAGGCTTCCTTGAGGTGCCCTGTGATCAGGTGGAAATCAATGCCCGTGCGGTTGAACACCGAAGCAATCTCAGGCGCTGAACACGCTTGGCAGTGGGCCAGCCACTCTCCGGTCATCGCGCCGCGGTCGCCCAAGGCATTGAACTTTGCATAATCCAACTGGGCCACAGGCTGAAGGTTGAGCACAAGCACGGGAACTCCGGCCTTTTGTACTACGGGCAACACCGTGTGGCTCAGGGCATAGGTAGAGATGTACAGAAAGATCACCTCGACGTTCTGCTCCCGAAACCAGTCTCCGGCAACCCGGGCTTTGTCGGGGTTATCGACCATGCCTGCGTCGCAAACCTGCACACCCAGGCCTTCGAGACCTGTGGCAATTTCTTTTTGATAGCCGACCAGCTTGTCCTTCAAACCGGCGAATTGGGCCCAGTAGGTATCGAGGCCGATACCGAACAGGCCGACACGAGTCATGGTGTTCATCATAACCACGAGTATCCACTCGAAATTTGGCACTGTAAATGGACATAAACTGGCAATGTGGTGGATCTTTCCTTGGCCAAAGCAGTGTTATACTACGGGTATGGGCCCTACGAATTACTCGCTTTACCTGACACACAGCAGCGAAGACGAGAACTGGCAAATGGTTTGCCTTGATGCTGGTTCAACAGTCATCCCACCCGGCAGTCCATATCCTCCCCATCCGGCCGACCATCCCGCCCAGTTTCTGAACGTCGCCGTTGGCCGACGAATCAATGACTTTCAACTCGTGTATATTCCTTCGGGTCGGGGTCAGCTAGAGATGTCGGGAAAGGTTCTGGACATCGAAGCGGGCAGTCTTTTTCTTCTGTTTCCCAATGTGTGGCATGCTTATCACCCTGATCCAGACACGGGTTGGACAGAGTACTGGGTCGGTTGTACCGGGCCTCAAATGGAGGCTTTGCTTGCTACCGGAGTGATTGGACCGGAAAAACCACTTTTCCATCCAGGTCGTCAGTCCAGTTTGCTGGTGCGTTTTCAGTCTGTTTTTGAACTGCTGCAAAAGCAGGAACCCTTGTATCAGTTTCAAGTGTGCTCTGAAATCCTCTGGATCCTTGCCGAAACCCTCAAACTGGAACGGATGTCGGTACAGCAAACCCGAGCCCAGGAAATTGTAGAACACGCCAAGGCCTTCATTGCGGCCAACCTGAGGACGACCATCAATCTTGATCAGTTAGGGGAAGAGCTGCATTTATCGCTTCCCCAGCTCAACGAGATTTTCAAGGCCTACACAGGAATGACCCCGTACTCGTATTGCATCCACGTCCGTATCAACAGGGCCAAGGAGATTCTCTCATCGGGTGAGCTCTCCATCAAAGAAATCGCCTGGCAGTTAGGCTTTGAGGATGCGCATTACTTTTCTCGGCTGTTCAAGAAAAAAACCGGGTACTCGCCGACAGACTGGGCCGGTCAAGGCCCCCCTGAAGAACTTCAACCTTCTATTTCCAGGCGGCCTCAAGCTTCTCAAGAAGAGTCTTTTCGGGAGCACTGATGCTCCCCAGACCGAGAAGACCGCCGGCAGCTTCGGCAACCTGCCGGGCATGGCCCACCAGCTCTTCCCGAAGAGATTTCCGTTCCTCTGGTGTTAATTCCTTGGCCAAAGCTTGAGAGTAGTGGACCCAGGCTTCCAGAAGCTCGGACTTCGGTTTGGTGTCCAGCCAGTGGTTGACCAGTTCAAGGTTGATCCCCGAAGCAAAACTGGCCGTCGAAAGGCTTTTCAGAATGGCTTTGCGCTCTTTGGGATCAATGCTGCCATCGGCCCAGGCAACGGCAACCAGTGGAATCACAGCCAGCGAAGACAGGGTTTCCGGGTGAATATCGAGCTTCACCAGCTTGTCCAGCACGACCGGGTCGCTGATTCCCGAAACCTTGGCAAGATTCTCCTTGGTCTCTTTCAGCTTTTTCAAATCGCGGAGATTGTCGATCAGAAACTGATCGCCTTGGATAAAATAGGCGTCCTCAAGGGAACGCGTCTGCAGGTTGAGAATACTCATGCGAAAAAGGTACGGCTTCGTAAGCCCAAAGGCAACCGATATGGTAAGATCAAAAGGCGCAAGGAGATCGCAATGAAGCACAGCCTCCTTTTTCTGATGTTGCTTTTGTGTCTGCTCCCCGCGGGCGTGTGGGCTCAAGACAGGCGGATCGCTCTGGTCATTGGAAACGGTGACTACGTGGACCTCGGTCGACTGGCCAACCCTCCCAACGACGCCACCGATCTTGCAGCGGCGCTCAAGGCCCAGGGGTTTGAGGTGACACTGCTGATCGATGCCACCCGAAAGGTCATGAACCAGGGGCTGAACACTTTTTACGACCAGCTGGCCGCTGACCCCACTTGTGCAGGGGTGTTCTGGTATGCCGGACATGGAATTCAAGCCAAGGACGAGAATTATCTGATTCCGGTAGGTGCCGATATCCAAAGAGAGGCCGACCTGGAAGACGAGGCGGTCAGCGTCCGCAAGGTGATGGGGCTGCTCGACGATGCCAGGAACCGCCTGAACCTCGTGGTTCTCGACGCCTGCCGCAACAATCCCTTTCCCGCCGCCGGACGCAGCGGAACCCGTGGTCTGAAAGTAGTAACCTCGGCCCCGCCAGAAAGCATCATCATGTATTCCACAGGGGCCGGGCAGGTGGCCAACGATGGCACCGGACGCAACAGCCCCTTTGCGCAGGCCTTTCTCAAGTACCTGGGCCAACCGGGCGACATCATGACTACCGTAAAAGCAGTCACGGCCGAAACCAAACGTTTGACCGGCGGCAGCCAGGTTCCCTACGTGTATTCCAGCCTCACCCTCGACTTTCCCCTGGCCCTCAGCGTGGCCGCCACCCTTCCCGCACCAGCGCCGCCTCCCTCCGCTGCAGCCGTTGTTGCCGTGGGCGGCCTGGTTGCTGTGCCCGACGGCCGGTTCACCATGGGCGACTGGGTGGGCAGCGGCACCGAAGACCAGACCCCCCTGCATCTGGTGCAGATTTCGGCTTTGTTCGCGGGTACTACGGAAGTCACCCAGGCCGAGTGGAAGGGCCTGATGCTGAACAACCCCAGCAAAACCAAGGGCGATCAGCTGCCGGTGGATTCGGTCAGCTGGTTTGACGCCCTGGCCTACTGCAACAAAAGAAGTCTGGCCGAAGGCTTCAAGCCGGTGTACCAGATTGTTGGAACCGAGGTGACCCCCGACTGGTTCGCCGACGGCTACCGGCTTCCCACCGAAGCGGAATGGGAATACCTGGCCAAAGAGGCCGTCGCCCAACAGGGAATGGCCTATTCCGGATCCGACGACCTGGATGCGGTGGCCTGGCACGCGCCCGATCCAACGGGAAAGTCCCATCCCGTGGCTCAAAAGCAGCCCAACCGCCTGGGGTTGTACGACCTGAGCGGCAACGTCGCAGAATGGTGCTGGGACTGGCAGTCACCCTACTCTTCTGAGTTGAAAACCGATCCCGTCGGTCCGGAAACTGGCAGGCTCCGTATCCTCCGAGGGGGCTCCTTTGCCGACAGTGCGGCCGAAATTGCCGTTGCCAACCGCGGAGGGCTCGATCCCCGGACAAAAAGCCCCACTGTGGGGTTCCGGGTGGTCCGGTCCAACCTTGACCTGTTTGCCTTGCTGAAACGATCGGGGCTCACTCCCGTCTTTGCCATCGACTTCCGCAAGGCGTTGGTGAATCAGACACGCGCGACCGTCGCGGCGAGCTTGCTCGAAGTCGGCACTGAGGGCCGCTTCAACGGAAAAACCAGCAAAATCGAGCTCACCGCCACGCCGCCTCTGGGGCTGAGGCAGGCAACTCTCGCCGTCCGCTTCCGCGCCCAGGTGATGAACAAGTTCCAGACCCTGCTTACCACGGCGGGGCTTCCTGAAAAATCCTTGTATCTCGGGCTGGAGTTCTACCGGCTGCTATTCTCGGTCTCACCGCAGGCGAATCCCAACAAGCTGGCGTTTCCCTACACGTTCCAGGCCAACCTTTGGTATGACCTAGTGCTGGTCTATGACAAGCCGGAAAAACAGATGCGTCTGTTTATCAACGGCGAACTGATCAGCACGACCACCTTCATACAGGCTCCCGATTGGCCCATCGGCACCATGTTGATCGGTGCCTGGGACAAATCCGACCGATCGCTCGACGGCGACATTGACTATTTCTATCTGGGAGAAGGAGTTCTTAGTCAAGAGGACGTGTCGCGCTACTACCGTTATCCACGTTGAATCTGTTCCATCACCCTGGTTGTTCTGGCACCTGTAACCCCGGTGCTGGGGCAGGTTTCCACCCCGGTCAACTCATCGACAATGCTTTGGATCAGCGGTTGCTGGATATGCCGGGGGTTCTCACTCTCGAAGAGTTCTGTTCCCTTCTCGGTCACCAGCCGCACCGGGTCACTGCCAAAAGTGGAGAACTCGATCATTCCCCGGCTGCCGACAATGCGGTTGGCATCGAGCGACGAAAATGCCGAAAAGCACCACAGGCCCGTGCCCTTCACCCCGGAGCGGAAGGCAAAATGGGCGTTGACAATATCGTCGGCAGCGTAGAGGCCGCCCT
>JAIFLN010000021.1:0-6716 GCA_020049045.1 Spirochaetota bacterium
GTCGATGTGATCCACGCCCTGATCGACCCCAGGGTGAAGTACTGATGGCCGCCGCGAGGGGAAGAATGCCTCACACGGAGACACAGAGGTCACGGAGCCAAAAGGCCTTTCCCTTGTTCCACTCTTCTCCGTGTTCTCTGTGCCTCCGTGTGACTTTTTTTTGGGAGTTGTCCTCATGACCAGACCCTTAACCCCTGCCGGGCTGCTTGGCCGCGGCATTCACGCCTTCAATACCGCCGGCAAGCGCTACGGTGCCGAATGGTACATTCTGCTCGCTGGATTGTTCATCGTCGGCTTCATGGTCTTTATGACCCTCTTTCCAGGGCTGTTCACCAGCTTCAACCCGGCCGACCAAAACGCCGGACCTCAGCTGAGTGCCCCCAGCGCGGTACACCCCATGGGGACAGACAACCACCATTTTGGGCGTGGCCATCGCCGCCGCGTTGCTGTCCAGCCTGATCGGCATTCCCCTGGGACTGCTGTCGGGGTTTGTCGGTGGCCCTCTCGACCGGGTACTGTCGCTGGTCATGGACTCGGTGTACAGTTTTCCCGGCTTGATTCTGGCCATCGCCTTTGCCGCCATGCTCGGCCCCGGGGTGGTCAATATCACCATGGCGGTTGCCGTTATCTATATTCCCACCTACTACCGGCTGGTGCGGGGTCAAACCATCAGCATCCGCGAAGAGCTGTTTGTCGAGGCCGCCCAGGTGCTGGGTGCCAAACGCTGGACCATTCTGGGCCGCTATATTTTCCCCAACGTCATCGCCACCACCGTGGTTATTTTCAGCGTCAACATCGCCGACGCCATCATGACCGAGGCCGCCCTGAGCTACATCGGCCTGGGACTCCCCGCCGGAATTCCCGACTGGGGCATGGACCTTTCCATGGGCAAGAAGTTCCTGCCCTCTGGAAGCTGGTGGCTGATCACCTTTCCCGGCATGATGATTATGTTGTTGGCCCTGGGGTTCACCTTTCTGGGAGAGGGATTGGCGGAAATTCTGAACCCGAAGCTGCTGGAGAAGTGAGCCACCATGACTGAAGCCTTACTGAAAATCGAAAATCTCTCCATCGACTACCCCATTGCCATCGGTACGGTTCACGCAGTGCGCGGTGTCAGTCTCGAGGTGCAAGAAGGCGAGACCCTGGGCATTGTCGGTGAGTCGGGCTCGGGCAAGTCGACCATGGGGCTGGCCATTCTGCGGCTGGTGCGCGCCCCGGGAAAAATCTCTTCCGGCCGGGTGCTGTTCGAAGGCCGGGATCTGGCGGCACTTCCCGAGGAACAGATGCGGCAGGTGCGGGGCAAGGACATCGCCATGGTGTTCCAGAACCCGCTGACCAGTCTGAACCCCCTGATGCGCATCGACAGGCACTTTCTGGAAGCCTTGAAAACCCACAAGCCCGATATTCAGAAGACCGAAGCCCTCAAACTCATCCACGAGATTCTCGAAGACCTGGGAATCGAACCCAGCCGTATGGGTGCCTACCCCCACCAGCTGTCGGGCGGCATGCGTCAGCGCATCATGATCGGGCTGGGGCTGATTCTACGGCCCAAGCTGGTGATCTGCGACGAGCCGACCACAGCGCTCGATGTCATTGTCGAAGCGGGGTTCATCGACCTGCTCAAACGGCTGCAGAAGGAATTCCAGCTGACCATCGTCGTCATCACCCACAACCTGGGGCTGGTAGCCGAACTGGCCGACAGGATTGCTGTGATGTACGCCGGGCAAATTGTTGAGGACGCAACGGCCGAAGCCATCTTTCACGAACCGCTGCACCCCTACACCCGGGGCCTGATCAGCTGTGTTCCCAATATCGACCTCGACCAGGAAAAGCTGACCACCATGGAAGGCAGTCCGCCCGGCCTGGTCGACCCGCCCGTGGGGTGCTCGTTTGCGCCCCGTTGTCCGCTGGTCATGGGCCGTTGCCGCCTTCAGGAACCCGAACTCAAGGAACACCGCCCCGGTCACAAGGCTGCTTGCTGGAGGATCGAATGACGACTGACCACCCTCTCCTTGAGGTCACTGACCTGGTCAAGGAATTCGCTGTCCGCAAAAACCCCTTTGATAAGGCCATGGCAGGCAAAGACTTGAAGGTTCACGCTGTCGATGGCGTCTCGTTCTCGCTGAAAAAGGGAGAAGTCCTGGGCCTGGCGGGAGAGTCCGGTTCAGGAAAATCAACAACCGGACGATTGGCCCTGCGTCTGCTCGACCCCACAGCAGGCTCTGTGAGGTTTGAGAATACAGACCTGACGACGCTGAAACCCGAACAGCTGCGGCTGCTGAGACCCCGTATGCAGATGGTGTTCCAAGACCCGCTGTCGTCACTGTCGCCGCGCATGAGCATCGGCGCGGCCATTCGCCATGGCTTGGACATCCATAACATCGGTGATCCCATGGAACGCGATGACACCATCCGCACCCTGATGGACGATGTCGGACTCACCCCCGCCGACTTTCTGTTCAAGAAGTACCCCCACCAGATTTCCGGCGGCCAGGCCCAGCGGGTGGTCATTGCCCGCGCGCTGGCACTCAAACCCGACTTTATCGTGGCCGACGAACCCATCGCCATGGCCGACGTCTCGGTGCGGGCCCTCATCATGGAGCTTCTGAAAAAGCTCAAGGACGAACACGATCTGACCTATTTGTTTATCACCCACGACTTGGCCACGGCGAAGTACCTATGCGATAGGGTGGCGGTGATGTACCTGGGGCGCATTGTGGAAATCGGTCCCAAGGACGAGGTGTTCCGCCACCCGCATCACCCCTACACCAAGGCGCTGCTCAATGCGGTGCCCATCCCCGACCCCAAACGCCGTCGTACCCACGAACTGCCCCGGGGCGAAATCCCTTCGGCGGTGTTTCCACCGGCAGGCTGCCATTTTCACCCCCGCTGTCCCTTTGCCATTCCGGCCTGCCAACAGGACCGACCTGCCCTGAAAAATCTGGGTAGCGGCCACCAGTCGGCCTGCATTCTGGACTAGGAGGAGCCATGGATTCCGAGGTTCCCGAGTACCGGGCCTGTGTGAGCTGCGGCCGATTGATGCCTTTGCAGGCGGGGTCCAAACAAGTATACTGCTCTCAGGAATGCGCGCGCGAAAACCAAAGGTGCTCCGTCTGCGGACGGTGGTTCGAGAAAGGGACCGGGGTCGCTTCGTTAGGCGACCTTGAGGTCTGTTCCTCCGACTGTGCAAAAAACGAGCGCCGCTACGACCATCTGTTCAAGGAGCTGTCATGAAACTCGTCTTTCTCGGTCCTCCCGGTGCGGGCAAGGGCACCCTAGCTTCATTGGCCAAGGACGCTTTCGGCGTCGTTCATATTTCCACTGGTGACATTTTCCGGGCCAACATCAAGAATGGTACTCCGTTGGGCCTCAAGGTGAAGGCCATCCTCGATTCCGGTGGACTGGTTTCTGACGAAACGACCATTGAAATTGTGAAAGACCGTTTGATGCAAGCTGACTGTAAGGCCGGTTACCTCCTGGACGGCTTTCCCCGCACCGTCGTGCAGGCCGAAGCTCTTGCAACGTTCGAAAAACTCGACTCTGTGGTCAACTTTGTTCTCGATGAAAACGTGATTGTCAGCCGCCTTTCGGGACGCCGGGTCTGCAAAGCCTGCGGCACCGGCTTCCATTTGACCGCCATGCCCCCCCAAAAGCCCGGAACCTGCGACAAGTGCGGCGGCGAGCTGATCCAGCGCAAGGACGACGAGGCCTCCTCGATTCAGGAGAGGCTGCGGGTTTACGCCGCGCAGACGGAGCCGCTGATCCACTGGTACCGCACCAAGGGACTGCTGAAGGACATCGATGCGTCCCCCCAGCCTACCGAGGTTCTCAAGGAATTGAAGAAGGTTCTGGGCTGATATGGACGCGATAGTCACGGTGGTCGGAAAGGACCAGGTCGGCATCATCGCCGGGGTAACCCAGGAACTCAGCCATGCCGGTATCAACATTCTGACCATCAGCCAGACCATCCTCGACGAATACTTCACCATGATCATGAAGGTTGACCTGGGGGGTATGATCCTCGCCCGCCAGGAGCTCAACGCCCGGCTGGAAACCGCCGGAATGCGTCTGGGTGTTCAGATCACGCTCATCCATGAGGAAGTTCTGAACGCCATGCACCGGATTTAAGGCGAATACCCATGGTTTTTACGCAACAGGAAATTGAAGAATCAATCCGGATGTTCCGCAGCCAGAAGCTCGATATCCGCACTATCACCATGGGCATTTCGCTACGCGACTGCGCCAGCGACTCGGGCGAAACGGCCCGGCGCCGTATTTACGATAAAATCTGCCGGCTGGCCGAAAAACTGGTGGTTTCCGGTGAAGCCATCAGCCTGGAATACGGCATTCCCATCATCAACAAACGCATTTCGGTCACTCCTGTCGCCATGATTGCCGAGGCCTCGGGCGAGAAGAACTACACCGCCTTCGCCAAGACCCTCGACGCGGCGGCCAAAACCGTAGGCGTCAACTTTTTGGGGGGCTTCTCGGCGCTGGTTCAAAAAGGCTATACCACGGGCGACCGCGCCCTGATCCGGTCCATCCCCCAGGCTCTGGCCGAAACCGACCGGGTCTGCGCCAGCGTCAACGTCGGCTCCACCTCGGCCGGCATCAATATGGACGCCGTAAGGCAGATGGGTTTTGTGGTTAAAGCCCTGGCGCACCGCACGGCCGACACGGGCGGATTGGGCTGCGCAAAGCTGGTCATCTTCGCCAATGCCGTCGAGGACAACCCCTTTATGGCGGGGGCCTTTCACGGCGTGGGTGAACCCGAGTGCGTCATCAACGTCGGCCTTTCCGGCCCCGGGGTCATCAAGAGCGCCCTCGAAAGCGTGCGGGGTGAAAGCTTCGACGTGGTGGCCGAAACCATCAAGAAAACCGCGTTCAAAATCACCCGTATGGGCGAACTGGTGGCCCGCGAGGCCAGCCGCCGTCTGGGGGTACCCTTCGGCATCATTGATCTCAGCCTGGCCCCGACACCGGCCGTCGGCGACTCGGTGGCCCGCATTTTCCAGGAACTGGGCCTCGAATACGTGGGAGCCCCTGGTAGCACGGCAGCCCTGGCCCTGCTCAACGACGCCGTCAAAAAGGGCGGCATTATGGCCTCCAGCCACGTCGGGGGGCTGTCGGGCGCCTTTATTCCCGTGACGGAAGACGAGGGGATGGTCGAGGCCGTTCAGGCTGGTGCCCTCTCCCTGGAAAAACTCGAGGCCATGACCTGCGTGTGTTCGGTGGGCTTGGACATGATCGCGCTGCCCGGCGACACACCGGCCGCCACCATCAGCGGCCTGATCGCCGACGAAGCCGCCATTGGCGTGACCAACCACAAAACGACGGCAGTGAGGTTGATTCCCGTGCCGGGAAAAAAGGTCGGCGAATGGGTGGAGTTCGGCGGCCTACTGGGCGGCGGACCCATTATGGCGGTCAGCCGGTTCAGCAGCCTCGACTTTATCAACCGCGGCGGCCGCATCCCGGCCCCCGTGCACAGCTTTAAAAACTAACGAAGGGCCTTACTCGCTGGCGTAGTCGATCATCGTAACGACCTTGCGTCCGCCCAAGGTTCTTTCGGGGGCCAAAAATGGCAGGCCGACAACGCAGAAGCAGTCTGTGACCCGGCCTCCGGCTTCCTCGAGCAGATCGGCGGCGGCCTTCAGCGTCCCTCCGGTGGCCAAGAGGTCGTCCACAATGACAATGTCGACTCCCTTGGGCACATCGTGGGGATGGACTTCAAGCACGGCTTGCCCGTATTCCAGGGAATAGGAGCGCTGCAGGGTCACCCCGGGCAGTTTGCCCTTCTTGCGCACCAGAATCAGGGGAACCCCGAGGTGCAAAGCCAAAGGAGCGGCAAACACAAAACCCCGCGATTCCACGGCGGCCACAGCACCGAGGCCCTTTCCCGTGTACAGTTTTTTCAGGGTGTCGATCACGTGGGCAAAGGCCGACGGACTGGTCAAAACCCCGGTGATATCGTAGAAAAGAATTCCCTTGTGGGGAAAATCGGGAACCTTCCGGATGGCCTGATCAAGGATGGGGTCGGTCTTCATGAATTCCGGTATAGCGGATGGAGGCCCAGTCTGTCAAACCGGAGGGGAGGAGAGGTGGTCGTTGCTGCACTATCGCGTGGCCGGTGAAGGCCGACCTCTGGTCATCGTCCACGGTCTATTTGGATCGGGGGACAACTGGGCCACCCTGGCCGGCAAATTCCCGGGCTGGAAGGTCTACCTTCCCGACCTTCGCAACCACGGAAACTCCCCCTGGCACGACAGCTTCAACTTGGCCGACCTCGCCGCCGATCTGGCCGCGTTTTCCGGGGCGCTCGGTCTGGGCCCCTGCCCCTATATCGGCCACAGTCTGGGAGGCAAGGCCGTTATGGAACTGGCCCTGACCCATCCCGGCCTGGTCACCGCCGCCGCCGTGCTCGACATTGCCCCCAAGGCCGGCGAGGCCCGTTACCCCGGATTTGTCAACGCCCTCCGGAAGCTCGACTTGACCAACCTCACCGACCGCAGCGAGGCTCAGACCCGGCTGGAGGCTGCCATACCCGACCGGGCCACCCTTCAGTTTCTGCTGAAAAGCCTGGTGCCCGACGCTGCCAACCCCGGCCATTGGCGCTGGCGGCTCAACCTGGCCGCGCTGGAAAACCAATACACCGAAATCTGGAAAGCCGTCACTCCGGGCCGCTCGTGGCTTGGCCCCACCCTCTTTCTGCACGGGGG
>JAIFLN010000021.1:6738-14175 GCA_020049045.1 Spirochaetota bacterium
GGCCACTGGCTGCATGCCGAAAAACCCGCCGAGGTGCTCAGAGCACTCAACAGCTGGTTGCAGGAGACCATGGAATGAAAGAACCGGATCCCGACCTCGAACCCAGCGCCTTTGAACGCATCCGCGCCGTACTGCGGGCCATTCCCTATGGTGAGGTGATGAGCTACGGCGAAGTCGCCCTGCGTGCCGGCTTTCCCCGGGGAGCCCGCACCGTGGTGTGGGTGCTCAAAGCCGACACCTCAGCCTACGGCGGCCTGCCCTGGCACCGCGTGGTGCGCAAGGACCACCGCATCGCCATCAAAAACCCGGAGGGGCATTTCCTTCAGGCGAAACTGCTCGAGGCCGAGGGGTGGACCATCGGAGAAGACGGACTGCTGCACAAATAAAACGCTACCGCCCAAAACGATACCTGCGCCGCCAGCGGACGTACTCGCCAGCCTGGACACGGAAGGCCGCGAAGAGCTCCGGGCAGACAACGTCCTTGGTCGCCCAGAGGAACAGTTTGCTGAGGGGACGATCCAAGGTTTCCGAAACGCTCAGTCCCGATGGGCGGTAACGCAGCTGAACGGAACCCTCAGCCGCACCGACAGCACCGCGAAATTCCGTGGCGACGGCCTCGGTGGCAAAATCTCTCAGAATCACGCGGTGCAGGCTGCCGTCGGTTTCAAGGTCGAAATCAGCGGGATTGCTCAGTTCGGGCTTCCAGCCCACCGCGATTTCATGGCCCTGCGTCCCACTGCCAGGAGACGAGAGGCACAGAAAATTGTGATTGTACTCTTGAAACTCCAGCGTCTTGCTGCCGGTGTTCTTCAGATGCATTTCCAAGGTAAGTTCCGCACCAGCGACTGAAATTGTCTTGGAAAGTTCGTAAGCGTACCCGAAAAAATCCGATTGGACGCCCCGCACACCGTAGACCCCGGGCGAACCTTCTTCGGTGTACGAAAGAGGCCTCTCGATGGGGTAATCCGTTTTTTGGCTGTAGGGCTGGCCCGTTCCATTGCGCAGAATGCCCACGCCCATCTTGAGAAAACTTCCTCCGAATGCAGGGTCATCAAAAGTACCTTGGTCGGAGGGAATGAACTCGTTCATCAGGCCGATACCCCCGCACGAACGTCCGTCAGGACGCCGGTCGGCCGAGCAGAAGCGGTGCTCTGCGTCCAAGGTGATCTGCACCACTGCCCCGCCTCCATCGAAACGCGGGCGTGAGTAAACGCTGCCCGGGGATGCGACTTCGACCAAGAGTCGGTCGGAGAACTCTCGCAGTCGTGTGGTCACCCGAGTCCAGTACGGTCAAACGAATCCGCCGGGTTTCCACCGGTTCAAAACGGTGCACCTGCTTGCGCAGGTAATTCCCCTCCCGACGGACCACGGTCTGCCACGTTTGGCCGTCGTAGACCGCAATCTCGTAGGCGGTGACCAAACGCAGGGGAACGGTAGCAATGGGGTGCAGCATGGCGCTGTTGGTCATATCCGGATCGAAGGTTACATGGATTTCGCCCACCTTGGCCGCCTGCGGCAGAGTGAGTTCCAGCCACTGGGGCAAACCCTGGCCAACATCAGAAACCCAGCAGTATTCCCGGGCGCTCTGCGCCCGGCTGTACCCGTTAATCACATTCTGCGGCCCGCAATCGGCAGAAACCTCCTCCGGTTTTTCCATCGAAAGGCAGTGGGTCTGACCACGCATATTCTCGAACCTGTCAGCGGCCGAAAAGCGCTCCGACCGTGTCCAATCCAGGGGAGGAGAGGTCCAGATCCGCCAGCCCAGGCCGGGAGTGGGGTGAACGTACGCCCAAAGGTACCTAAGCCTGGTCCGTAGTCCAAGGGGAAAATGCACCCAGGTTTCGCTGTTGGCCGGCACCATCCGGGTAACCACCGCTAGATCGTGTTCGGAAACATACCCATCGGGGTCTGCCTGTTCCCGCACATGGAGGGTCAGTGGAATTTCTTCACTGGTGGTATTCGTCAGACGAAGGTACAGCTCGGGGAGTTCTTCCGATACACCCCGGGCGAAAAAGGTGGCCCGCTGGCGGTCCAAAGGCAGAACACTCCCGTCAATCCCGATGCGGTTGACGTACGGTTCGACAAGACTGACGCTCGAGGCCAGCACCGTGCCCGTACGAGCCAGGTCCAAGGGATCGTCGTTTCGCAACCCGGGAATGTACTGGTCGTCCTTCAACAGCGTCTGGCGGAACTCTGCCAAGTGGTTTCGGCCCAATTCGCGCGGTGCGACGCCTTTGTGGACACACAGGGCCGCCGCAGTGCCGGCCGCTTGTCCCATGGCTGCGATGGTGCCCTGCAGACGGGCCGTACCTAGGGCGATATGCGTTACGCTGACATTCCGTCCTGCGGCAAAAAGGTTGCCCACGTTGCAGGAATACAGACACCGGTAGGGAATTTTGACCAAGGGCACATGGGTGTTGGAAAAGAAGGGGCCTTCCTCACCCGAATAGATACCCTTGGGATGGTGCAGGTCGATGGGCCACCCGGCGTGGCTGACGGTATCGTCGAAATCCACACCAGCCATGCAGTCGTTCTGCGTCAGGGTGTAGTCGCCGATGATGCGCCTGGATTCGCGCTTGGCGTCGATGTGACTCATCGAGACAAAGCGGTAATTCGCCGCCCGTTCCTTGTCATCCCACAGATTTTTCAGGTAATGGAAATACCCCAGCATAACCCGGAACAGCTCGTCCCGGGCAAGTTCCGCATCGTAAACATCGTCGAGCACATTGGGCGCTTCGTTCCACCAAGCCATACCGATGTGTTCGATGTTCCTGCCGAATTTCTTCCCGGCAGGGAATATGGGTACCCAAGCAGGGGGATTAAAGGGTACCGGGACTCCTGTATCTTCAAAGCGAACATTCATCAGGCAGCCGCTCATGGTCAACAGGTCGGCGACCTCGGGTGCGAACTCCTCATCATACTGCCACCGGGCCTCGCGGCCGAGCCTGTATTTGGCACCTGCGTAGTAGGCGAGCCAACTGTCTCCGGTGCTGTCGATGAACATCGCACCCGAAAAACGGTGCCGGGTGCCTGCAACGGTGTGGCGGGCTGTCACCCGGCGGATCCGTCCGGCTTCCACCTCGGCCCCGCACAGATGCAGGTTGTAGAGCACGGTCAAGTTGCTTTCCTCGCTGCACAGCCGTTCCAGTGCTGCCGTCCAGGTGCCTTTGTCATACCCCTTGGTGCGAATAATCTCTTCGTTGATGCCGCCCTCGCGGGCATTGGGCTGGCGGGCTGAAGCACCGTTGAAGCCCACCCCCGCTTCGGTGCTTGCATTGCCGCCCAAGACGGGCCGGTTGGTCAAAAGAAGGGTTTTCGCGCCATGCCTCGCCGCCGCCAGAGCCGCAGGGACGCCTCCGGGGCCACCGCCGACCACAATCACGTCGTAGCTCCCCCCGTCCTCGGGCTCCAGGGAAAGGCCCTTGAACCGCGCCCGCTCACGCTCAAAGTCTTCCACCGGCCTAGGTGGAACATAGTCCAGGTCGTCGGTAATCAGGATGCTGGAGCAGCGGCCAAAATAGCCGGTCAGGTCGATCAAAGCCAGCGTATGCAAGCCTGCGTCAAGCGAGTAATCCCCCGCAATCTGCCAGACCCAATCGTTGGAAGGCAGTTCGCCCAGAACCACAGAGGAACGGGAACCGTCGATGGCAAGGGTGAACTTTCCAGGAGCGGCGGAATAGTACCAGTTGCGTGCGCGAACCCAAACACGGTAGCGGCCGGCCACAATGGAAAAATCTGTTCTCGCATCTTCTACCGGGACACCTGGCTCGCCGCAAGCCAAAAGGAACCCGCTGCCCATCAAATGGGTGAACTGGGTATCCGGCTTCCAGCCACCTAAGTCCGAAAATTCCAGCGCATCAATCCACATTTCAACCACCTAATGCTTCAAGAATAGCACAAATGGGGGACAGATCCTAAGCTTCCATAATCTTGACTTTTCAAACGGACTTCCAGGTCTTAGAATAGAAAGAGATTCCCAAAAGTAAGGATACCAGTCTTGAAACGTGTCGTGTTTGTTCTAATGTGGGCGTTGGCCACTTTGGGTTCCTACGCCCAGCCTGCTCAGAAAGTAACACTGAACATTCTCAGCTACGAAGGGTACACTCCCGAACAGACAAACAAAGAATTCATTGAATTCGTCCATAAGCAATTCCAAGTTGACCTTACCATCAATGTCACCAGCATCAGCAGCGAAAAACAGCTCTTTGACCTTGTCCGGGCTAAAGTTGCCGATATCTTCACTCCTGGAATGGATTTAATTCAGGATGAACGGTTCAACTACATCAAGAATAAGCTCGCCGCTCCGTTGAATCTCGACAACATACCGAACTACAAGAATCTCCTGCCTGCCAACGATCGCCCCGGGTACTTGACCCATGACGGTAAAGTGTATGGTACCGCCATTGCAGGCGGCGGATACTGGATTGCCTACCGGAAATCCAAGTTCCCCACACCTCCGAATTCCTACAGCGTTTTCTGGCAGCCCGAGAACAAGGGACGTTACGTCATTGGTGACTATTCTGCCCATCAGGCGTATCTGGTTGCTTTGGCCCTGAACATCAAGGGAGAAGATCTTTTCAACTTTGACAAGCTCTTCAGGGACTGGGAGTTCCGAGAGAAATATGCCTACCTCCATCAGAACCAGAAACGGAACTGGAATGCGACGGATAAGGCGGCAGACTTCGCTGATGTCGACTTGGGGTTGGCCTATGGGTTCGGCATCAAGGAATTGTGGAAATCCAATAGCGACTGGTATATGGTGATACCCAAAGAAGGTCAGCTGCGCTGGATAGACAACCTCATGATCAATGCCGCCCTGTCAAAGGATCCCTTGAAAACACAAATCGCTGAAGCCTTCGTCAACTTTGTGCTGTCCCATGAGTACCAGCACAAGGTCATGCTCGAAGGAGTGGGATGCGAGCCCGTTGTATGTGAGGTCCTTGATTGCGTTAACTGGTCCCAGTATCCGGGGCTCGTGCATCTCAAGAACACCACTTCCAAAACCAGAATCGAATACATTCAGCCGTTGAACCAGCGCGATCGAAACCGCTTTGAACTTCAATACAAAAACGCCTTGCAAAACAAACCGCTATTTGTACCCTGAAATTCCCCTTTTTGAAAGAGGAATTTCATGGTGTTATCTCGCCAGCCAGCCACCATCCACAGGCACAACGGCTCCATTGAGGTAGTTTGACGCGTCGCTAGCCAAGAAGATGGCCGGACCCATCAGGTCGTCGGGAAGACCCCAGCGGCCAGCGGGAATGCGGCCCAAAATGGCCTCGGAACGGTCGGCGTCGGCCCGCAGCTGGGCGGTGTTGTTGGTGGCCATGTAGCCGGGGGCAATGGCGTTGGTGCAGATGTTGTGCTTGGCCCACTCGTTGGCCATAGCCTTGGTGATGCCCGCCACGCCGCTCTTGCTGGCCGTGTAGCTCACCACCCGGATACCGCCCTGAAAGCTGAGCATCGAGGCAATGTTGATGATCTTGCCGCCGGTTCCCTGCTTGATGAACTGCCGGGCCGCTGCCTGGCTCAAAAAGAACACCGTCTTGAGGTTCAGATCAAGTACGTCGTCCCAATCCTTTTCGGTGAAATCAATGATGTCGCAGCGGCGGATAATACCGGCGTTGTTCACCAGAATGTCGATTTTGCCAAACACCTTCACCGTCTCGTCCACCAAGCCCTGGAGAGGTTCCAACGTCATCAGGTTGGCCACCACCGAGTGGAACTGCCCGCCCGCCGCCTCGATAACTTTCTTGGTCTCGGGGGAATCCACATAGTCCACCCCCAGAACCTTGGCACCCGCTTCGGCGAAGGCAATGCTCATCCCCTGCCCCAGGCCCGTCGAACTGCCGGTCACCAAAGCGACCTTACCCTTCAAACTAAAACGATCTAAAACGCTCATAAGTTTCTCCTTTGTATCATGAAAGGGGGGACAACCCCCCTCGCTCCATAAAAACCGGCAGGGTCGGTTTGTTATTCCGCTACCCCCCGAACGGGGCACCTACTAGGCTCAACGCCCCGTAACGCCCCAGTCTCCCCAAAGAAATTTCTCACACAGAGACACGGAGGCCACAGAGAAGAAGACCGAAAGGGGTTACGGGTCTCAGCCGCCTCCCTCTGTGCTCTCTGTGTCTCTGTGTGACCCTGCTTTTCTTTTGTTACTTAAGATTCTCGGGTTTCACGTGGTCCATGTCGTCGAACGTCTGGTTTTCTCCGGCCATGGCCCAGATAAAGGTGTAGCTGCCGGTGCCCACGCCCGAGTGGATGGACCACGAAGGGCTGATGACGGCCTGGCGGTCGGCGACTACCAGGTGGCGGGTTTCGGCGGGTTGGCCGTGCATGTGGAACACCCGCGTATCGGCGGCCATATCGAAGTACAGGTACACTTCCATGCGGCGTTCGTGAGTATGGCAGGGGAAGGTGTTCCAAACACTGCCGGTTTCGAGCATGGTCATGCCCATGACGAGCTGACAGCTTTTGCAGACGGCCGGGTGGACGTACTGGTAAATGGTCCGCACGTTCACGGTTTCGGGGGAACCCACCTTGCGGGGGTTGGCCTTGCTGAACTCGATTTTCACCGTGGGGTAGCTCTGGTGCGCAGGGGAACTGGCCAGGTAGAACTGGGCTGGGTTTTTAGCGTCCTTGCTGGCGAACTCCACCTGCTTGGTGCCCATGCCCACGTAGAAGCCGTCGCCCTTGATCATGGGGTGCTTCACGCCGTCGAGAGTCACGGAGCCTTCACCGCCGATGTTGATGATGCCCAGTTCCCGGCGCTCGAGGAACACGTCGGTGCCGAAGTCCTTGCCGCCCACCAGGGCCAGGGGCTTGTCGGTGGGGGTGGCGCCGCCAAACACGACACGGTCGACGTGGGTGTAGGTCAGGGCGATTTCCCCGGGGATGAACAGCTTTTCGACCAAGAAATGGTCCCGCAGTTTGGTGGTATCGTACCACCTCACATCCTCAGGATGGTGTCCGTAGCGAATGTCTAGTTTCATGGATGCTCCTTTTAAAAACTCACACAGAGAACACAGAGAAGGAGTCAAAGGAAAGCCAAGACGCTTTGGTCTTTTCCTCTCCGTGTCCTCTGTGCCTCTGTGTGACACTCTTCAGCTTAGCGCTTAACACGACCTGTCGCGTCGCCGCCCATCAAGCCTTCGACTTCACTGCGGGTTACCAGGTTGAAGTCCCCCGAGATGGCGTGCTTGAGACAGCTGGCGGCCACAGCGTATTCCAGGGCCTTGGGCTCATCAGCGGGCCACTCGGTGAGGCCGAACACTAATCCGGCGCTGAAGCTGTCGCCCCCGCCCACCCGGTCAACGATGTCGTTGATTTCGTAGCTCTTGCTGGTGAAAAAGCCCTTGGATCCATCGAGCACCGCCGACCAACCGTTGGCGTCGGCGGACTTGGAAGCCCGCAGGGTGACGGCGATCACCGACA
>JAIFLN010000201.1 GCA_020049045.1 Spirochaetota bacterium
ACGGTCACGGCTAGCGAGGCGTCTTTGACGTGCATCACCGGCCCCGAATACGCCGGGGCAATCTTGATCGCCGTATGCACCTTGCTGGTGGTAGCGCCGCCGATCAGCAGGGGCATTTTTTGTCCGTTGGGGGCTCGGATGTCCAGCCGTTCCATTTCGCTGGCCACGTGCACCATCTCTTCCAAACTGGGGGTGATCAGGCCCGACAGACCGATGATGTCGCACTTCTGCTCGATGGCAACACGTAGAATTTCCTCGCAGGGCACCATGACGCCGAGGTCAACGATGTCGTAGTTATTGCACCCAAGCACCACACCCACGATGTTCTTGCCAATGTCATGCACGTCGCCCTTGACGGTGGCCATCAGGATTTTGCCCTTGGCACCGACATTCCCGGCTTTTTGCGCCTCGATAAACGGCAGCAGAACCGCCACGGCGGCCTTCATCACCCTCGCCGATTTGACCACCTGGGGCAGGAACATCTTGCCTTCGCCAAACAGGCCGCCCACGACGTTCATGCCGTCCATCAGGGGGCCTTCGATCACCGACAACGCCTTGTCGTAGCCCTTCAGAGCCTCCAGGACGTCCTGTTCAATCCAGGCGGAAAGACCCTTGACCAGGGCGTAGGTCAACCGGTCGGCCACAGGTTTTTCTCGCCAGCTCAGGTCTTCGGTCTTGCCCTCCCCGGCGACAAACCGGTCAGACACATCCAGCAGCCGTTCGGTGGCCTCGGCGCTGCGGTCCAACACCAAGTCTTCCACTAGGATGCGCAGTTCGGGGTCAAGGTCGTCGATCAGAGCCAGCTGGCCGGCGTTGACAATGCCCATGGTCAGTCCCGCGCGGATGGCATGGTAGAGGAACACCGCGTGGATGGCCTCGCGCAGCGGGTTGTTGCCGCGGAAGCTGAAGCTGACGTTGCTGACGCCCCCGGAATACTTGGCGTGGGGAAGAAGCGTTTTGAGTTCGGCCAGGGCTTCGATAAAGTCGACCGCGTAGTGGCGGTGCTCTTCAATGCCGGTACCGATGGCAAAGATGTTCGGGTCGAAAATGATGTCTTCGGGCGGGAACCCCATGCCCGTCAGCAGGTGGTAGGCCCGGCTGCAGATGGACACCTTGCGGGCCTTGGTGTCGGCCTGCCCCTTCTCATCGAAGGCCATCACGATGACGGCCGCCCCGAAGCGCCGCACTTCCCGGGCCTGTTCAAGGAACTTCTCTTCCCCTTCCTTGAGACTGATCGAGTTGACAATGGCCTTGCCCTGAACGCATTTCAGGCCCGCCACGATGACCTCAAACTTGGAGCTGTCGATCATCACCGGCACGCGGCTGATATCGGGTTCACTGGCAACCAGATTCAAAAAGGTGTGCATTTCGGCGGCGGAATCGAGCAGCGCTTCGTCGAGGTTCACATCGATGAGCTGGGCGCCGTTCTCCACTTGTTCCCGGGCTACTTCCAGGGCCTCGGTATACTGCTTTTCGACAATGAGGCGGCTGAATTTGCGGCTACCAGTAACGTTGGTGCGCTCGCCCACATTCACGAAAAGGCTGTCGTCGGCAATGATGCAGGGCTCGAGACCCGCCAGCCTCAGCTGGTGGCTGTCTTCGGGTACCTTTCGGGGGGGGTACGGTGCCACCGCCTGGGCAATCTGCCGAATATGCTCCGGTGAGGTGCCGCAGCAGCCTCCGACGAGGTTCACCAACCCGGACCGGGCGAACTCACCGAGAATTTCGGCCATCAGTTCGGGGCTGTGGTCGTAGCCGCCCAGCTCGTTGGGCAAGCCCGCGTTGGGGTGAACCGAAACCGGTACCTCGGCCACCCGGGCCAAGTCGTCCACGTGAGCCCTGAGCAGGTCGGCCCCCAAGGCGCAATTCAGCCCCACACTGATGGGGTTGGCGTGCCGCAGGCTGTACCAGAACGCCTCGGCGGTCTGCCCCGAAAGCGTGCGGCCCGAAGCGTCGGTAATGGTGCCCGACAGCATGATCGGCAGCCCGTCACCGGTGGCCTCGTTATGCTTCAGCACGGCGTACACCGCCGCCTTGGCGTTTAGAGTATCAAAAATCGTTTCGATCAGGATGAGGTCGGCACCACCTTCGGCCAGACCCCGCAGGGCATTCCCGTAGTCTTCCACCAGGGCATCGAAACTGGTGGCCCGGTATCCGGGGTCATTCACATCGGGACTGAGCGACAAGGTCTTGCTCGTGGGGCCCAGGACGCCTGCCACCCAACGAGGTTGATGCGGTGTCTTGGCCGACCAGGCATCGGCCACCTTGCGGGCCAGAGCGGCTCCTTCACGGTTGAGCTCAAACACCAGCTCACCAGTGCCGTAATCGTCTTGGCTGGCACGGGTGGAATTGAAGGTGTTGGTCTCGAGAATGTCGGCACCGGCGGCCAGGTAGGCGTCATGGATGCTGCTGATCACGTCGGGCCGTGTCAGCGTTAAAAGGTCATTGTTGCCTTTGAGGTGTTTGAGGTAGGCCGAGAACCGGGGAACTCGAAAATCGGCTTCGGTCAAAGGGTGTTTCTGGATCTCGGTGCCCATGGCCCCATCGAGGACGAGAATGCGCTGGGCAAGTGCCTGCCGAAAGGCTGTGATACGGTGAGGTCGGTCTGTCATGGAAGTTCCCCTACTTTCCTAGGCTTTCGGCCCGTTTCTGCAGCGCGGTCAGGTAAAGGTAGCGGTAAAACGCCCTCGAACCTGTCACCGATTCGAGAACGGAACTCTTGTCGATCAAAAAGAGCGCCACCTTGGCACCGTTGGCCTCAGAAAGCTGATCGAGGACAATTTTGTTCATCAACCGGCCAATCTCGTCGTCAACGGCCTGACGGGTTCGCCGGTTGGCCTCTGGATCGAGTTTGAGACACCACTGACCGGCCGCCTTTTCCCGCTCGGCGATCAGCGCGGCCCTATCCTTCAGAATCGGTGCCATTTCTTTCAGCTTTTTGAGTTCTACCGCTTTCTGCGACTTCATCTCACCGCTGCCCTTTCCTTCGCTGCTGGCCGAAGCGGCCTTCTTGGGCGGCGCTTCCTCTTCTTCCTCGATCGGTGCTGAGGGTTTGCCGCCGAAGAACGACGCCAATTTCCGCAGAAGAAAGCTTAGCAACCCGTCTTCCATCAAGACGATGTTCCAGGCCGCCTTGACAATCTGGGGGTAGGAAACCTTTAAACCGAGAACCCCGACGAGAGGTCGGCGTCTCAAACGGTCCTTGTCCTCGTACAAAATCGGGTCGATGCCTCGAAGCACCACTTCAAGGGGAGTCACGGCGCCGCGATGCCCCTCGGGCCACAAGGCAGGAGCCAGGGCGTAAAGGTTTGACTCTTCGGAAACAAATTCCCGGATAAAGTCGGGAGCATTGGGAGCCAAAATTCGTTCCTGAACCAAGAGCTCCAAGGCCCGCATAAAATCGGCCGAGACGTCACGGTCAAAGATCTGCACCTCTTCGACGGCGGGAATCCCCTTGCGGGCCCAAAGACGGGCGAGACGCTCGCGCTGAGCCCAAATCTCCCTGTCCCGAAAATCCAGAAACGTCTTGATCAGGTTTTCCCGATGGACAAAGGCCCCCCGTATTTCAAAAATGGGAGGACGATCGCCTTCCTTGGGTGCCGTCAACGGCAACAGTTCAATGACCGAAGGGTACTTGGTGCCAAGCTCGTTTTTCCGGGAGCCATCGGTGGTTTTTTTCAAGTCGTCCAGGGTCAGCGGCTTGGTGCTTTCCCGGATGCGGCCCACCAGAAGGGCCGTGTCCTGGGTGCGTTCCGCCGCAGCCCGTTCCATTCGGCGTTTGCGGACCCGAAGCGCCATGGCGTGGGCGTAAGCAATGCGGGCCGCCTGGTAGACCACCGGGCTTTTCACCTTCCGCAGCATCTGAGCCACGACGTACACCGCGTTGGCAAAGATTTCTCCCTCGGGATCTGCCGTCGCCAGCACCTTGTCGATACGGTCGTTGGCGGCGGCACCAAGCGCCGTCGGAAACTTTTCGCGGTACTTGTGCATGTACGAAGCGTACTTGGCCTGAATCTCCATGGCGGTGTCGTGGTTGTCGTTGCTGCGGAAAAACTCGGCGAAAATCGGCACACAGTAATTGCGGACCAGAAAGTTCAGCGGCATCTCCCGCGAGATTACCAGGGAGAACTCGGGATCGGGACCGACCGCCGAGCCTTTGGAGTCGGGCAGCGGCCAGAACTGCAGTAGTGCCAGGGTACCGTTGCCCTGGTCGATGGTCTCCTGCAAAAAGGGGTTGGGATTGTTCTCGTTGGAATCGGGTTTATCCAGAACGGCAACGCACCCCTCCCCCGGGGCGAGGTGAGCCCGGTCAACATTGGTGGCCTTGGCAACCGATTCGACGGTCGGGAAGGAGGACGGCCGTGAAACCAGATCATCGGGATCCCATTTTCCAAAGACCTCTTTCAGGTGGGCGATCACCGAATGGACTTCCTGTCCCCTGGCCACTTCGCCAGCACCCAGCCGCTCGGTTAAAATCACAGAAATCAGGGTGGTCTCAGTCTCTTCCTCAATGGTCGCCAGACCCGCTGCCACCAGGATTCTCAGGACAGCATCGATCTCCGTGACCCGGTAGGCCGGTGAAATCTGGCGGAAGATCTCGTCGGGAATGCTCAGGAGAAACGACTGAACCACAACACGGGCATTTTTGATTTGAAGGTAGGAATAGCGGGCCAACTGAACAAAAAGCGAGCTTCGGACCTCGATCAGCCCCTCTTTGCGCAACTCTCCGGCCAAATCGTCGAAAGTCTTGCGCTGGGGTGACCGGTCAGAGGGATTACGAGTCCATTCTGTCCAAGACGGCGGAGGAATTCGTTCGCTCATGGTTTTGATTCTATCACAATCATCAAATTTTATAGCCCCAATGTTCGGCCATAATCGCGATAGGCGGCATAGAGCTCATCATAAATTCCCAAACGCTCGGCTCGCGGGTTGAACACCGCCCGAACCTTCACCAGCTGGTCCGAAGCCTGTCGCAAATCATCAAATTCCCTCTGATACACAAGGGCGCAGGCTGCGCTTCCCAAAAGCTCGGCATCCTCGATTTCGGGAACAAGAATCCGCTTGCCAGTGATATCCGCCTTCAGCTGGTTCCAAATGACATTCCTGGCTTGACCGCCGGTCACGCGCAGTTCCTCTACCACACAGTGATTTTCCTCAAGAGTTTCAAGAACGCGGCGGATGCCAAAAGCAATCGATTCAACCACGGCGCGGCCCATGTCTTCGCGCGTGTGCTCGGGGTGCAGCTCGAGGAAACCGCCCTGAGCAAATTCAAAGTCTCCATTGCGTTCAAAACTGGGAAAAAAGTAGGGACGGGACCGGTCAAGCGAAAGGTTTTCTATTCCTTGCAGGATTTCACGGTAGGGCCGGTCGGACTGGCCGGTGATGCGCCTCAGCCATTCAAACAACCGCCCTGTCGACGAAAGGATGCCCGAAATATTGTACAAACCCTCAATGGCGTGGGGCAAGGTCCGAAGCCGTTTGTCGGAAACCGGTTGAAGCGAACAGTGGTTGATCCCCTCACTGGTACCGGCCCGGTCGCAGGTCCGTCCGGGGTGGACGGCTCCCGCCCCCAACAAAGCCACCAGAAAATCGCTGCCTGCGGCCACCACCGGCACCCCGGCGGGAATGCCCGTGAAGGTGGAAGCTTGCGGCGTCACATCGCCCACCTTCTGTCCCATGGTGACAAACGGCGGCAATTTTTCGGCATCGAGACCATAGGTCTTCCAATCGTCCCCATGCCAGATGTAGGGAATAAACTCCTGGCTGGGTGTCACCGTCTGCGCCTCGCCGGTCAGAAAAAAGTTCAAATACTCCGGGCAGGACAAAAACCACTGGGTGCGCTCGTACAAGTCGGGATGGTTCTGCCGGAACCAGGCGATTTTAGGAAGAAAGAAACTCTTTGTCCCCTCCTGCCGCAAATTCCGCTTGTCCATCCACAACAGAGCATAAAACAGGACTCGCCCTTCGGCATCGACAGGAATCACCGTCGGCCCGTGCCCCGATACCGCCACCGCGCTGATGCGCTGGTAGCCCCCCACCGAGGCTACAATCTCACGCAGAGCCTCGACCCACACCTTGGGGTCCCAGGCATGAAAATCCTGCCGGGTTTTCTCCCAATAGGTGACGCGGTGATACGACATCAACTCGCCGTCAGAGGTAATCAGCCCTCCCTTCATGGCCGTCGTGCCGATATCCACGGCCAGAATCAGTTTTTGATGGTTCAGAAGGGGTCGCATGTTCTCAAGATAGCATCACATCGACCTGGGAGAAAACTGCCCGGGGCCTTTTCTTGAAGCCTCAGTGCGGCGGATTAGGACCGGAGGGTCCGCCCAAAGCTCAGTTAACCTGCGTTCGGGCTTGTCCCGATAATACAGAAATCAATGTTAGAACTATTCCTTGATCAGATCAAATCTCCTGGAAATCCTTGTCACCCGTTAACAGAATATCTACTTCAGCTAGAATGGCTGAAGCAAGAATTGGCAAATCTTTTTCATCACGGATATACGGGAAATCGTTAAAGACAATGTTAGCAGGTGTTTCATAGAGTTCGAAATCGGTCTCTTCAAGAAATGTAGCAAGGACGTGTTTCTTGTCCGGAAATTTCCGATCGAAGACCGTTCGACATTCAGATAGTGAATAGCTGCAAAGAACTAAAGTATGGGTTTCCAGAATGTGTGAAAGGACATATGCGACTTTGCCACTCGGAAATAGAGAGGCAGAAACCAAAATATTAGTATCGATAAAAAATCTCAAACTACTTCCCCGAGCTGGAACGAAGAGCATTGATGTATCGAACTACATCTTCCTCAGACTCGAAACCGACCTTGACTGCTTCTCCGGTCATTTCTTCTTGAAACTTACGAAGGGCGACTTGTGAGGCATTCTGGAAGTAGATTTTGCCTTTTTCCTCAAGAAAGAAGACCTTGTCACCTTCCTTGAGTTTCAATCTCTTTCTAATTTCAACTGGGATAGTGATTTGACCCTTTGAGGTGAGTTTTGCAAGTTCCATCTTGACTCCTTACATTCCTTACAATCTACCACTAGTATCACCAAGTATCAACTAAGGGCCATACCGCTCTGGTACCCGTCAAAATGTCCTTTTTTCTCCCCTGCCCGAAGGGTCCGTCTACACGGAGGCGACGAAGTCGGCGGGCCCCCGATTTTTCTTGCCTTCGAGCGCACTCGAAGAACGATACTGAAGGCAGGAGACCTCTATGATGCAGATCAACACGATTCCCCAGACCACCCTCAAGGGCCCCAAGCTGATTTTGGGTTGCATGGG
>JAIFLN010000089.1 GCA_020049045.1 Spirochaetota bacterium
GGGACGTCGAGGCGTGTCACGAGGCGGCTCAAGGGGTTTTTGGCGAAGCGGTGGGTACCGACTATGCCGAGTACTTCCGCCGTGGACGCCGCTTTTCCAGCACCGACCGGTTCTGGCTGGCGGAAAACCCCCAGGGCGAATGGGCGGGCGTCATCTGGTGCCGCCCCTGGGCCGACTCGATTGAGGGAGTCCAGTTGGTGGATATTCTTCTCTGGTTTGTAGATCCGCATTATCGCGGCCTGGGCCTGGGGTCGATGCTGCTGGAAACCCTGCGTTCGGGCGTAGGCTCGGGCCCTACCTTGATGATGTCGACCCCCACCGCTGACCGTAGGCTCGACGGCCCCTTGGTGCGAACGGGATTTCAGGCCGGCGGACGGTATTGGGTGGCTCTGGGCGGCAATCCGCAATGACCGCGTCTCAGTCGCGGCTGTAGGGTTCGGCCTTGATCAAAAGTTCCTGCCGCAGGGGCTCGTACTTCTGGTGCTGCACTTCGAGGTCTGCCATAACCTGGTCGACGGTAAACTGCTTGGAATCCTCGCCCTCGGGGCAGGCCTCCTGAGCCTTTTTCCGGAACTCCGAGCAATCCATCACCGGGCTGACCCCGTACAGAATGACATCGCGGTGACACTGGTCGTCGATCATGTCGCCTGTGGTGGTGACGTGGAGGGTGTTGCCGTTGATGCTCATCAGCACCATCGAATCAAAGCCCTTGATGTAGCTGTCGATCTCTTTGACGCCTTTTTTAGTCTCGGGCTTTCCGGGACGGTAGCGGGTGCCTGCCGGGAACACGAGTACCAGTTTGCCGCTGGCTTTTGCCTTGGAAAGGGCCTTCATCGAGGCGAGGTTGATTTTTTGGGCCCGCTTGAGCTCGGCCTCTTTTTCCGGGCCGTCGGGAAGGGATTCAATAGAACGGGAAGGATAGATGATGATGCGGTTGAAGGCTTCGGTGAAGGCCAGAACGACGGGACTTTCCTCGTTGAGCTTGAAGCCGGCGATGGCCGTCAGGGCGTCGACAATCTTTTCCCCCTCGGGGGTGGCTTTTTCGATAAGATTGGTCATGCACGGCAGGTCGAAGTTGGAATAGTGCTCACACAGGACCAGACAGGATTTTCCCGCCTGTGCCAACTGGAACAGCTCGACCAGATTCTCGATGCCTTGGACCGAACTGCCGGGGAGCATCAGGTCGTCAACGATACCGTAGAACAGGTGCCGGTTGCCGGCATTTCCCTCCTGCCACACGTTTTCTTCGGTGATCACATGCTGCTTCTGGGAGTTCGCCATCATTTTCTGAATGATGGATCCATACCTTACCGGAATCGAAATCATCAGGTTCTCCTGCGGCGAGGATAGGGAGCGACACTCAATTTGTCAAGGAAAGTCGTTCGGTAACAGTTTTGTAATGCGTTCCTGCTTGTCGAATCGAGGCACTCAGCCCTATTATAAACGAAATTTCTCGAAGGAGTTTGGAATGAAGAAATTGTTCCTCCTCGCAACGGTAGTTTTTTCCGTTGCCTCCCTGTTGTTGGTTTCCTGCGGACCGCAGGCTCCCACCACTGGCTTTACCATTGTCAATGGTGCCGAGCCCCAATCCCTCGACCCCCATCTGATTCAGGGTGTTCCCGAGCACAGGATCTATGAAGCCATTTTCGAAGGTCTGGTCGTTTACGACAATAAAACCGCTGAAGCCAAACCCGGTATTGCAGAAAGTTGGACCGTGGGTGCAGACGGTAAGACCTACACTTTTAAGCTTAGGAATGCGACCTGGTCAGATGGTACCGCCATCACGGCCCAAACTGTTGTCGATTCTTGGATTCGTGAGCTTGACCCCAAAACAGCCGCTCCTTATGCGTATATGCCCGCCGGATTCATTGCTGGTGGAGCGGACTTCAATGCCGGCAAGACCGGTGCTGATTCCGTTATGATCAAGGCTGTCGATGCGCAGACCTTCCAGGCGACCTTCAACGGCCCCTTGCCCACCATGTCGCTTTTGGGTCACTACAGCTTCGCCATTGTTCCCGTCCATACCATCGCCAAATTTGGCCAGGACTGGACCAAGCCCGAGAACTTTGTCGGCAACGGTCCCTACAAAATGGAGACCTGGGTTCCCCAGTCCAAGATCACCGTAGTTCCAAACGTTAAGTATTGGGATCAGCCTGCCATTAAATTGGCCTCAATCACCTTCCTTCCCATTGAAGACAACAACACCGCCTACAACATGTTCAAGAAGGGTGAAGTTGATTGGACGACCACCGTTCCCCTCGACCAGCTCGAAGATGCCCAGCTGCGCAAGGATTACCAGAACGACATCAACCTGGGTACCTACTACTACTCTGTGAATGTGACCAACCCCACACTCAAGGATGCCAAAGTTCGCAAGGCTCTAGCCCTAGCGATTGACCGGACGGCCCTGGTTAAGCGTGTCACCAAGGGTGGTCAGCTCCCTGCCTATTCCTACAGCCCCAAGTTTGCTTCCTACGAGCCTCCAACCTACGCTGCGGGTGATGATGCCGCTGAAGCGCAGAAGCTTCTCGCCGAAGCAGGCTTCCCCGGTGGCAAGGGCTTCCCCAAGATGACCATCCTGTACAATACCTCCGAAGGTCACAAGAAGATCGGCGAGTATATTCAGGACCAGTGGAAGAAGAACCTCGGCATTGAAGTCGACTTGAAGAACGAAGAGTGGAAGACCTTCCTCGAAGACCGCAACAACCACAACTTCGAAATTGCCCGCGCCGGTTGGCTGGGCGACTACAATGACCCCATGACCTTCCTGGACATGTGGATCACGACTTCGACGAACAACGACGCCGCTTGGTCGAACCCCAAGTACGACGAGCTGATCACCAAGGCCATGACCATGCAGGAAGGCCCGGACCGGATGCAGGTTCTCAAGGAAGCAGAGACCATTCTGATGGCCGAGTTGCCCATCATCCCGATCTACTTCTACACGACCAACAACATGATCGACCTGACGAAGTGGGATGGCTGGTACGGCAACATCCTCGACATCCATAGCTGGAAGAACTTCGGACCCAAGAAGAAGTAATCATCGAAATTGATTAGGCACTAATTGACAAGGGGACCCCTAGTGGGGTCCCCTTTTTCAATGGCATCCTCGGCAAGATCTGTCAAGTTGATCCTCGTTTCCCTATTGTTGATTGGTAATAGTGTTCTCTATGCGGTTTCTGTCGGACCTTTCTTTCGGGTTGCCTTAGATTCAATTCCCACTACACTTGACTGGCATCTCTGGCCCGATGGTTTTGGATCACCGATCTATCTGGCCCTTTCGGGAAGTCTTGTTGATTTTGACCCCCAGACAGGGCTTGCACGTGCAGGCTTGGCCGAGTCATGGACCACATCCGAAGACCGAAGGACCTGGAATTTCTTGCTGCGGACAGCGAGGTGGTCGGATGGGTCGGCTTTGACTTCTCAAGAGGTGATGGCATCCTGGGCCCGTTCTGTTCAGGTTGCGCCACCTGATCCCCTGGGGCTGAGAATTTCGGCGATGAATTGCCCTGACTCTCGACGTTTTCAGGTTTCTTTCGATCGCCCGATTCCGTCGGAAGCCGTTTTTGGGTCCTATCGGTGGGCAATTGTACCCTCTCCAGGGATAGACAAGGGCATTGGACCTTTTCTCTTGAAGAATTGGGCCCCTGGGCAATCCCTGGCGGTTGTGAAAAATATGAGTTACTGGAATTCCGCGTCGGTCAACTTGGCCGAGATAGCCTTTATTGCCGCTGGTCCCGCTGAGGGTGGTGGCCTTCTCTACAAAAACCAGGAGGTTGATTGGGTTGCTAACAGCTGGGGCCCTGGAACCTTCGTCAATACCACTGCTCCGGATAGTGTTGCCACCCCTGCTTGGGGGTCTATTTTTCTGCGGCTGAATTTGTCCCATCCGTTGTTGAAAGACTCAATGTTTCGACATGCCCTAAACAATGCCTTGGACAGGACTCAGCTCCTCAAAGGGCTTCGGGGTCCTTTTTTGATTTCCAGCGAGACTGTAGTGCCAGGGAGTCAAAAGAAGCCTGTTGCTGGAGCCGCTAGAAAAAAAGGAGCGATGTCAGGCACGCTCACGATTGCCCACCTTGTTGGGGAGACGAATCAGAAGCTTGCTACGGGTATTGCTTTCCAGTGGTCTAGGGCCCTTGGGTTGAATGTTGAAACTAAGGCATTGTCGTTAGTTGCTTATTCTGAGGACCGAATGAGCGGGAACTATGACCTGGTTCTATCGGGTTGGATTGGCGATTATGCTGATCCGATGACTTTCCTTGAGTTGTTTCGATCACGCGAAGCCTCCACTGATGGTGGTTATAGGAACCAGCAATATGATCGATTGCTCGACGAGGCACTTTCAGGTGTGATGTTGAAGGATCGTTCAAAGCTACTAGAACAGGCGCAGGAGAAACTGCTCATCGACCTGCCGGTTCTTCCGATCGCTTCATATGGCTCTATCAACCAGATCAATCTCAAGCGTTGGTCTGGCTGGTATGCAAACCCCACTGACATACACCCTTGGGTTGGGGTTGCCCCGAGAAAATAAGGCATATTGACAAGAGACTTGTTAACTATACAATAGTTAAGTATGACCCTAGAACAAAAGCTGGAGATTCTGGGAGGCGCCGCCCGGTATGACGCTAGCTGCGCTTCATCCGGCCCCGGGAATCCCGGAGTGTGTCACAGCTGGGCGGACGACGGCCGCTGCATTTCTCTGCTTAAGGTGCTGTTCACCAACCATTGCCTGTACGACTGCGCCTATTGCGCCAACCGGCGCTCCAATGCGGGGCCGCGGGCCGCTTTCACGGTAACGGAGGTTGTCGATCTCACCCTCGACTTCTACCGGCGCAACTACATCGAGGGTTTGTTCCTCTCTTCCGGTGTCTTTCGAAGTCCCGACAACACCATGGAGGCCATGGTCGCGGTCGCGCGGTCTCTGCGCCTTGAAAAAGGCTTTCGCGGGTATATCCATCTCAAGGCCATTCCCGGCGCTGATCCGAAGCTGGTCCGGGCCGCAGGGCTCTACGCCGATAGGCTCAGCGTCAACATCGAGCTTCCGTCGCGCAGCTCGCTGGAGGCCCTGGCCCCCGACAAAACGGCGGAATCGATCTTCCGGCCCATGCGGCAGATCGCCGGTGAGTCGACCAATGCGCTGGCGGTGGCGGCGCATCACCGGTCGCTGGTTCCGCGCTTTGCACCATCGGGCCAATCCACCCAGATGATCGTCGGGGCCAGTCCTGAAACCGACCTCGATATCCTGCGGCTTTCCTCCAAACTGTATTCCTCCTACGGCCTCAAGCGGGTGTACTACTCGGCCTACATTCCGGTGAATGACGACAAGCGGCTTCCTGCGCTGGTGGGGCCGCCCCTCAAGCGGGAACACCGGCTGTACCAGTCCGATTGGCTGTACCGGTTCTACGGATTCTCGCCCGACGAACTGCTGGATCCCGGGAGGCCCTACCTCGATGAGGAACTCGATCCCAAGGCTTCCTGGGCGCTCCGCCATCCCGAAGTGTTTCCGCTCGACATCAACCGGGCTCCGGGGGCGCTGCTTCTTCGGGTTCCTGGTTTGGGGCCGCGCAGCCAGGAGAAGATTCTGGCGGCACGGCGGGTGTCCCGGCTTCGAAGGCAGGATTTGAAGGCCATGGGTGCGGTGGTGAAGAAGGCTGAGCCCTTTTTGAGCTTTGACGGAGACTGGGCACCGGTTCGGCCGACTGCCGAGGCCCTGCGCGCCCTGCTGATCGACCCCTCGGCGCGCCGAAAAGATCCGGGCCAAGGGGAGCTGTTCGCATGACTCTGGTGTACCCACCCGACGACTTTGAGGCGTTTCTGACGGCTATTCTAGAGACCTGGCTAAACAGGGCGCCCGAATGGCTCATCGTTGCCGAGACAGGCGACTGGTTCGGACCCGAAGGTCCCCGCCGGTATGTGAAAGCCGATGCGGCTTCAGCCCGGAGAATCGCCGAAGGAGTGGAAACCCATGCGGGCAAGGAGGCCTGGCTGACACTGACCTGGGCCTTCCGCCACGCCGACCGAGGAAAAGAGGCGCTGTTGGCCGAGTACATCCGGCTGTGTGTCCGGCATGGTCCCCGGACTTTGCAGAGACTGGTCGACCCCGAGGTGCGTGAAACTGTCCGGCGTGCCCGAGGGGTTCGGTCGGAGGCCCACCGGTTTGTGGGCTTGCTCCGGTTTCAGGCCGTGGCCGGCGGCTGGTATGCCCGCTTTGAACCCGATCATGATGTGCTGGGCATGCTGGTGGGGGCTTTCCACGACAGAATGGAAGGGGTCGACTGGATGTTGCATGACACAGAGCGTCAGAAGGCCTGGATCT
>JAIFLN010000120.1 GCA_020049045.1 Spirochaetota bacterium
CATGACCGCGCGCTTCTTCCAAGCCCAACCTACACCCCAGGAGGCGACACGATGAACGCCGGACCCTACGAAAACCGCTCTGTCCCCTTAAAGCCTTTCGTGGCCGCTTCTGACGACGGCGAGGTCATTTGCCGGTGCGAAGAAATCCGCAAAGGTGAGATCCGTGCCGCCATCCACGAAGGAATGTACACCACCACCGAGATCAAGCGTTTTATACGCCCTGGCATGGGCCCTTGCCAGGGACAGCGATGCCAACCCCTGGTCAAGCGAATCATCGCCCAAGAACTGAGCGTTGCGATGGACACTCTGGAATCGATCACGGCCCGGCCTCCGGCAAGGCCCACCAAGATGAGCATTCTGGCCAAGGAAGTAACCCACGGAGAGGAACGCTCATGACCGCCAGCGCAGACTTCATCATCATCGGCAGCGGCATTATGGGCAATTCCGCGGCCTACCACCTGAGCAAACAGGGCTACTCGGTGCTGGTTCTCGAGAAAAGCCGCAATATCGGCAACGGCGGGGGTGTGCGCCAGTCCGGGCGCGATTCCCGTGAACTGCCCTTGGCAATGTACGCCGTGAAGAATCTGTGGCCCAACCTTTCCGACGAACTCGAACTCAACGTTGAGTACTGCCAAAAGGGTAACCTGCGCCTGGGGAAGACCGAAGCCCATCTCAAGGTGCTCGACAGCTTGGTCCAAAAGGGCAAGGCCCAGGGTTTGGAACTCGATATGATCAGCGCTCCAGACGCCAAAGCCATCTGCCCCTTTCTTTCGGATGAGGTCATCGGTGCCAGTTGGTGCCCCACCGACGGACATGCAAACCCGTTGCGAGCAACTCTGGGCTACTACCGCCAGGCACGCCGCCAGGGCGTTACCTTTATCACCGACCAAACCGTAACCGAGATCCGCAAAAGGCGTGGCCGGGCACGGCAGGTGGTGACCACTACCGGCACCTACGAAGCCGACACCATCATTCTAGCCGCTGGCTACGAAAGCCGCGCGCTGGCACACACCGTCGGCATCGACATTCCCATGAACCCTTTGTTGCTCGAAACCCTGGTCACCGAGGCAATGCCGCCCATGTTCGAGCAGATGCTGGGAACCGCTGCCGCTGACTTCTACGGTCATCAAACAGAGCACGGTTCGTTCGTCTTTGGGGGAACTTCGGGATTTGAGGAAATGGCCAACCATAATGGCGAGGCCGTGAGTACCAGCCTGGCCACCTCGAGCACCTGCCGGGGCATTATCGCCTACCTGCCGGCCCTGGCCGACACTCGGGTTGTCCGTGCCTGGTCGGGGTTCATCGACTTCACCCAGGACGCCATTCCCGTGATCAGCGAGGTCGAGGAGGTGCCGGGGCTGATTTTGGCAGCCGGCTTCACCGGCCATGGTTTTGGTATTTCCCCTGCAGTGGGATTGCTTCTCAGCCAGTTGGCCAGCGGCCAACCTCTGGCTCTTGACCTGAAAGCCTTCCGCTACGACCGCTTCAAGGCGAAAACCTAGGAAAAACTGTTTGCTGTCTCTGGTGCCACGGCAACCCGTTACGGTATTATGCGGCTGTGGAAAAGGCTCAAGGAGTCCCTATGATACGATTGATCGCTTTTTTTGCCGCATTCGTTCTGAGTTTTCCCTTGGTTGCGGAAACCGTGACCTACAAGATTCAATCAGAGGGAAAGACTACCATCCAAACCGGTGCCGTTACGGTGGTACAGGAGGGGGGACTGAAGTGGACCACCACCGTTGCCCCGGAATCGACCACCCGCGCTGCCCGCAACAGCGATGGAACCTTGGTGGCTATCGAGGTTGAAACCAAGAAAAGCAAATGGTCGGTGAAGGTTGCCGGTGGCCTTCTCACCGGAAACGGCACCGTCGAGGACAAACCGGTGGCCGGAACCCTGCAGCTGAAGGACAGACTTTGGGCCGTGGGCTTTGAACAGCCCCTGCAATGGGTGGTGACCAAAAAAATCCCGAGCACCTTTACGTTTCTTATGGTGAATCCGACCGACCTCGCCAAGCCTCAGGAGATGACAATATCACCCGACGGCAAAGATACGGTCGAGGGAAAGCCGGCCCTGCGGTACAAATTGGGCCTTCCCGGTGCCCTGTCGCTTTTTTGGAGTGCTACGGTATGGGCCGACCCGGTGACGGGCGAGCAGGTTCAGTACAAAGGCACCCGGGGACCAGGCACCCCTGAAATGGTGGTCACGACGATCCGCTCCTGAGCCGCACAGCGAGGATATACCAGACACCGACCAAGGACACCAGAACCCCGATCGACAGCAGAATGGTCGCATCGCTCAAAATTCTTGTGTCCAGCAGTCGGCCCACAAGGGCTCCGCCGACGGCACCCGCCAGGAACCCTGCCAGGTTGAAAACCCCCATGCCAACGCCTGTCTCTTCGGCCGGCAGCGTTTGCGAAACCCCGTTGATCAGGCCGGTGTTGAAAAAGGTCAGCCCGATAAACAGGAACACTAGCAGTCCCGCCCAGAGCCAGGGGGACTGGCCCACCAGAAGGGGACTGATCAGCAGGCTGGTTCCCAACAAGCTCAAACCAATTAGAAGCACCCTTTGGTTGCCGTGTTTGTCGGCCATTTCTCCGCTGAAGGGTCCAAAGAATACTCCGCTGATGGCCCCGGGAAAAAGAACCAGGCCAATGCTCTGGCCGTCGAGCCCGTTGACCCGTGTCAGCATGAGCGGCAAAAGGAAATTCAAGCCGATAAAGGCACCGAACAGGACGAAGGTGGTCACCACTCCGGCTCGGAACGGCCGGATCCGGAACAGCGCCGGGTCGACAAAGGGCTCGCGAGCTGTCAAAATTCGAGCGATAAACCCGGCCAAAAGCACGAGAGCGGCGGTGATCCAATACCATTCGGGGTAGGTCAGCCAAAGGATAAACGAGGCCAGACCCAAGACCAACAGACCCGCCCCGAGAAAGTCGAGGTGGCCGGGCTTGGTCTCTTCCTTGGGAAGAATGTTCATCAGAAATGGAAAAGCTACCAGCGTGAGCAGGGGGATAAGGAAGAGCCAGGCCCAGTGCAGGTTGGCCGAAACAAAGCCTCCGATGACAGGACCGATGCCGGCCGCGAACGAAATGACCGAGCCTATTGAGCCGAACAGGGCCCCTCGAACCTCAGGGGCAAAATAGCGTGCCACGATGACCATGACGAGGGCAGGGAGAGCCGAGCCACCGATTCCCTGCAAGGCTCGGCCCAACAAAACGAAGCCGTACGTGCCCTGTAGCACGAAACCAAGAGCTGAGCCGAAGGCGTAAATCAGGATACCGATGGAAAGCAGCCGCCGAATGCTGAAAAGGTCCGAAAGGCGGCCGAACACAATGGTTCCCACGCCAAAGAACAAGATGAACATGGTGGTCATCCAGCTGACGCCGGTCGAGGAAAGGTCAAACTGTTTGAGGATGGCGGGTGTCGACACGCTGAACACGGTTTCGTTCAGAACGGCGAAAAAAATCAGGTACAAAATCCAGGGGAGGGTTTTCTTGACGTCTAAGGTGAGCATTCAAGTAAGGTAGGAGAGAAGACCCGGCTTGACAAGCCGGGTCCCCAGGATTCCTGCTGCCTTACTTCAGATACTTGTCGAGGAAGTCGAGGATTTTGGCGGCATTTTCGGCTGCGTTGAACTGCGAGCCTCCGTGCCCTGCTCCCTCGATCTTCTCGAAGACCACCTTGTCGTCGCCAATGGCAGCCGCAAGCTTGGCAGCGAAATTGACAGACTGGGTGATGGGGATATTGCGGTCGGCCGTACCATGCTGAATGTACAAGGGCGGCGCACTCGAGGTGATGTAGGTGAGGGGGCTGGCCGCTTCGATCAGGCTTTGGGCTTCGGGAGTTCCGATCACCTTGCCGAGGTATTTCGACTCGGCAGAGTTCGACGAATTGGTCGCTCCCATGGCGCCGGTTGTCCCCAGGGCCTTGAACTCGGCGTCCATGGTTGAGAAGTAGATCGGTCCAAACCAGTCCACACCGGCCTGCACCGCGTCAGAGACCGATGCATTTCCCAGGGCAGGGTCGACCAGGGAGGCAACATCGCCTGACATCGCCGCCATGGCCGAGAGGTTGCCACCGGCAGAACCGCCCCAGGTGGCGAACTTATCGGGATTGAGGTTGTACTTTGCAGCGTTGGCCCGCAGGAATTTGATGGCGGCCTTGACGTCGTTGACAGCTGCGGGGAAGAGGGCCTCACCGCTCAGACGATAGCTGATCGAAGCCACAGCATAGCCGCGCTTGACACCCTCGAGCATGGGGGAAATTTCGCCCGACTTGCTTCCCATGATGAATCCGCCGCCATGGATCTCAACGATGACCGGGAAAGGGCCGGTACCTTCGTTCGGTAAGTACAGGTCCAGTTTCTGGGTTTCCGATTTGGTTGCATACGCTACATCGGTGTATTTGGTTTTGATCCACGAAACATCGACTGCCGTTGGTTTGCCTCCGGGGGGCCCTCCGGCCGGCGGGCCTTCAGCGCCCCCTGGCATCAGGCTGCCCTCGGGGGCGCTGGAACAAGATGCGATAAGAACAGCAATGCTGAGCAATCCGAGAACTCTTTTCATAAAATACCTCTCCTTCTTTAGTGACACGTGTCACAAAGTATCATGAAGGATCATTTCATTCAAGATACGGTATACTCGGCGTATGGCTCAGAACAAAACAATCGGTATTCTTACGGCTGGAGGCGACTGCCCTGGTCTCAATGCTGCCATCCGCGGCATCGGCAAAACAGCCATCCTCCAGTACGGTATGACCGTCCACGGCTTTGTGGGTGGTTACCAGGGACTGATGAACCGGGAGTCGGTGGAACTCACCGAACGCAACCTTTCCGGCTTGCTGACCCTTGGCGGGACCATCCTGGGAACCTCGCGGGAAAAGCCTTTCAAAAAGGCCGTCGCCGGATCGGTCGATGACAAGCCGGAAAAGATCCGCAAAACTTTTGAGGCTCTGGGACTCGACTGTCTGGTCTGCATTGGGGGCAACGGCACCCAAAAGACGGCCTGGAAGCTTGCCAAGGAAGGTCTGCCTGTGGTGGGCATTCCCAAGACCATCGACAACGATGTGTGGGGCACCGACCGCACCTTTGGTTTTGATACGGCGGTGGACATTGCTGTCGAAGCTCTGGACCGGCTTCATACAACGGCCAGTTCCCACCGGCGCATCATGGTGGCCGAGGTGATGGGACACCACGCCGGCTGGCTGTCTCTCCATTCCGGGGTGGCAGGGGGCGGCGATGCCATCCTGTTGCCCGAAATTCCTACCGACCTGAACAAACTGGCGGCCTTTTTGGAAGGGCGGGCCAAGGCCGGAAAGACGTATTCCATCGTGGTTGTTGCCGAAGGGGCACGGTTCCCCGGGGACCAGGGAGAGCTGGCCGATACCGTCTCGGGTCGGTTGCCCGAATCCGCCGGGCGTTTTTTGGCACGGACTCTGGAAGCCATGACCGGCATTGAAACCAGAGAAACCATACTAGGCTACATCCAGCGGGGTGGTTCCCCTTCTCCCACCGACCGGATTCTGGCCACCCGCTACGGTATTGCCGCAGCTGATCTGATCGCCCAAGGGCAGTACGGTAGGATGGTGACTCTCAAGGGTTCTGATATCGCGTCGCTGCCTCTGTCCGAGGTAGCGGGAAGGTTGAAGCTGGTCACCCCGGACGATCCGTTGATCCAGGCTGCCCGGAAGTTTCGGACCTTTGTAGGCGACTCCGACTAAACGAATCGTTGTTTTGCTGAACTTTTCGTCAAATTCCCTGCCTTCACGGCGGTAACATCTGCCCTCACAGTAGTTCCAACAGGAGGAAAGAACTATGCAAATTCTTTCTCAGTTCAAAAAAATCGCCGCGTTGGCCCTGGGCTTGAGCCTGGTGCTGGCCGTTTCCGTCTCCGCCCAGTCGGGCACCAAGATCAAGTTCTACGGTAAAATCGTGGAGTACGCCTCGGGTGTTCCGATGGTCGAAGCCCTGCAGGAGAAATTCAGCGGCAAGTACGACATCGAAGGCATCCAGGTCGACTGGGGCAACCTCGACAAAGTCATCCGCGTCGGCATCGCTTCCGGTGAGCCCGCCGAAGTGTACCAGTACTGGCCCCAAGCCATCGGTCGCTTTGTCGCCGACGACATGGCACTCGACCTGACTCCCTATCTCGAAGCCAACGGCGGTGAGTGGAAGAAGACCTTTATTCCCTCGGCCCTGGATACCGGAAAGATCAACGGCAAGTACTACGCTCTGCCCTTGAACAGCAATTTTTCGCTGATGATTGCCAACAAGGCCCTGCTCGACAAGGCCGGCGTCAAGGTTCCCGACGCTACCAAGGTCTTCCCGCTGGCCAACGCCACTGACAACGGCCGCTCCGACTGGATCTACCGCAACGGCATGCTTTCGGCGTTCAAATCGGCCGGAAAGCTTGATGACTTGGTTGCCAACAAGATTCCCGGAACTGATCCCCTGTGGGCCACTGTTCTGACCAACGTGAAGGGCTTGTACGATGCCGGTTATATGTACCCCGGCAAGGGCGCCGTGACCATCAAGAACGACGAGGTCAAGGCCGGTTTCTACCAGGGTAAAGTCGCCATCATGACCGAAATCGCCGCCGGCGCTTCGGCCACCATCAAAGACGCCAGCTTTGAAACTGTGATTCTCCCCTGGCCTTCGATGGGCAAGGTCAATGCGGTTCTCGGCGGTTGCGACGGAGTGTTCATTCCCGCCAATGCCAAGAACAAAGAGGCTGCTGTCGAAATCCTCAAGGCCTATCTGGGTACTGACATCCAGAAGATCCACGCTGCCGCCGGTCTGCCCATCGTCAATGCCAACGTTCAGATTGCCGATCCGGTGACCAAACGGGTGGTGCAGGTCAGCGCCGATGTCGAAATCCGTGAGTTCGGCCTGACCTTGTCCAAGGTTTCCGAGTACACCGGAAAGGTGCTGTTGGGCGACTTGATTCTGGGCAAGGGCGTCAAGGCCGTTCAGGACAAGATGGAAGGGTTCCGCAAGGAAATCCTGGCCGCCAAGTAAGCGATTCAACGAAGAGGACATTATGAAACACCGCAGCTACTCTGTGACTGGCATCGTGTTTTTACTACC
>JAIFLN010000159.1 GCA_020049045.1 Spirochaetota bacterium
GCCGCCAAAGCCGATCCGGAAAAGTACCGCGACCTCGTGGTGCGGGTTGCGGGGTACTCCGCCTTTTTCCGGGACCTGGCTGCCGATACCCAGGACGACATCATTGCCAGAACCGAGCACCATTTGTAAGGAGAGGTCCATGTACCGCATTGGAATCGATTTGGGGGGAACCAAGCTTGCCGTTGGCCTTGCCGATCCATCAGGGGCCATACTCAGCGAAGTGGTGAGCCATGACCATGTGGGCTGTGACGAGAACGGTGTTCTGGACCGGATTGTCCGAAATGTTGACAGCGCTTTGGCCCGCCAAGGGGTGAAGAAGTCCGAGATTTCCGGGGTAGGGGTGTTGTTTCCCGGTCATGTCCGTTGGCCTGACGGTGTCACGCTGACCACCTCGAACCTCCCGGGCTTCAAAGGCTTTCCTTTCCGTGCTTCGTTGCAAAACCGTTTGGGGTTGCCGGTGGTTGTTGACAACGACGCCAACGGCCAGACCATCGGTGAATTTCATCACGGGGCCGGAAAGGGCAGCCGCAACATGGTGTTTCTTACCGTTTCCACCGGGGTGGGCGGCGGTATTGTCTTTGACGGAAAACTCTACCGGGGAGCGACCGGTACCGCCGGCGAGTTTGGGCATATGATTGTCGATGTCGACGGCCCGGCCGTCTGCACGTGTGGAAACCGGGGCTGCCTGATGTCGATTGTCTCGGGGTTGGCTTTGAGAGAAACCTACCGCAGGACCATGGTTCGTTTTGAGCAGGAGGGAAAACCTGCCCTTCTTCCTACGGGTTGCACCGACTTGCGCGAGCTCAACGGACAACAGCTGTCGGCCGGGGTCTTGGAGGGTAACGAGGTGTGCTTCTCTGTGACGAAGGAATTCGGGACTTTCATCGGCATCGGTCTGTACAACATTTTCCAGATGCTGAACCCAGACCGGATTGTTCTGGGCGGAGGCTTGCTCAATCTGCCGGAGCCTTTTTTTGGAACCGCTCTTTCCACGCTCTTCGACAAGGCCGGAATGATGATGTATGATCGCCTCGATATCAGAAAAGGAGAGTTGGGGGGCAACGCGGGCATTGTCGGCGCCATTTCCCTTTTGGAACCATGAAGCGAAACCTTGAGGCGCAGGTCTCCCAAATTGTCCTGAAACAGGGCAGCCGAAAAGTCACCGACTTGGCCCTCGAAATCGGCGTTTCCGAAGTCACCATCCGCAAGACCTTGTCCCTTCTGGAAAAAAAGGGAGTGGTGCGGCGGTTCCATGGAGAAGCACGACCTTTTGACGGCGATGAAATTCCCTTCCGAATGGGAGCCTGGTTTGAAGAGAAGACCAGGATCGCCCGCTTTGCTGCCTCATTGGTTCAACCGGGTGACACCATTCTGCTGGAAGCTGGTTCCACCGTTGCCATTCTGGCGGAACTGCTCAAGGAGTCGCGCGAACTATCGGTGATTACTCCCAACCTGTTTATTGCCCGTCTGTTCCGGGGCAGCCGTGTCCGCGTGATTGTTCTGGGGGGGCTCTACCAGGAGCAGAGCGAGAGTCTGGTGGGACCCACAGTGAAGACCATGCTGGCCGATATGACGTTCTCGAAGGCTTTTATCGGTGTTACCGGCTATACACGTGAGACCGGGTTCACCCTCAACGATTCTCATCGGGCCGAGACCACGCAAGCCATCCTCTCCCGGGGAGCGAAAAACTATGTTCTGACCGATTCGAGCAAGTTCGGGGCGTCGCACCTGGCACCCATCTGTCAGGACCTTTCGCTCATCCACACCGTCATCACCGACAAGGGGATTTCGGATGACGACAAGGCTTACTTGGAGTCATGCGGCGTCACGGTGCTGCTGGCCTGAACGGTGCCCGCCAGCAGAGACCCTTTCAAGTGCTCGGCGGCCCGCAGCGCCTGGGCCAAAATGGTCAGGGCCGGGTTGACCGCTGCCGACGAAGGGAAGAAACTGGCATCCATCACGTAGAGATTTTCCACATCGTGGGTACGGCACCATGGATTGAGCACCGAGGTTTTCGGGTCATTTCCAAACTTCAGCGTTCCACACTGATGCTGGATGGCATTGATACCCCTGGCATCGATCAGGCACAAGGGTAGGCCTGCTCGGTGAAGCACCTGTTTCGCTTTCCGGATCATCTTCTGATGGGCCACCTGGTTGGTGGCCTTCCTGGCCAGGTGGATTCTTCCTTGGTCGTCCACCGTCACCCGGTTGTCTGCCTCGGGAAAGTCTTCCGACATCACCCAAAAATCAATGCTCCGTTTCGCGATCTCCTTTCTGAAGGTTCGAAGGAACCAGTCTGACTTCTGCTGAAGCATTGGTGGCTGCACCTTGCCACGGCACTGCATGGTTCCCCATTCGTAAAAGTCATGGATGGTCAGCGTTTTCTGAAAAACCGTGGGATTTTTGTGCAGCGGCGACAAAGCCAAAATCACCGTGTTGTTGTGGGCCATAAAGTTGCGCCCCACCTGACCCGACGAGTTGGCCAGACCTTCGGGATGTTTCGGGCTTTTCGATTTGAGCAGAATGACCGCAGAATTGACCGCTCCGGCGGCTAAAATGAAAGTTCCTCCCTCGACCACCACTGTTTCACCGCCACGGATCACATGGGCACTGGTGACTCTTCCATCCTCGCCGGTCTCGAGACGGTCTACGTAAGCGTTGGTCCAGAGCGTCACATTCTTCGTCTTTCTAAGGAGAATCGGCCGCAACAGGCGGTTCTCAGCGTCACCCTTGGCCCGGTACTGGCAGGGAAAGCCGTCGCAGGGGCTTCCCTTCACGCACTTTCCCTTGCCGCCCTGATCGACGGCAATGGGGAGGTGGATGGGGTGGAGCCCCTGGGCAGCCAGCCGCGAGGCGAGGGCGGCGATGACCGGCTCATGCTCGAGCGGCGGGTAGGGAAACGCTTCCCGGGGCGGTTCGGTGGGGTCCTCACCAGTCTGGCCGTGAACCTCCAGCAGACTTTCGGCTTTTTGATACCAGGGAGCCAGTTCACTATACCCAAATGGCCAAGCAGCAAAGTCCGATTCCCGGAACCGCAGGGCAGTGCCGCCATAGAATTTGGTGCTCCCACCGACATTGTAATAGATGCGGGGGCTGAACTCCCGCCCGTCGGCATCCAGCCATCTTTCGGGCGAATCGTAGCGCCGTTTGACCACGACTTCGGTCACATCCCAGTTTTCCTTCTCTTGTTTGATAAAGTCGCCTCTTTCGAGAATCAATACCGAAAGGCCAGTTTCCTGAAGGACGTGCGCGGCTGCCGATCCGCCCAGACCGGAACCGACAATGACAATGTCGTAGCGTGCAATCATGATTTACCACCCTGAAATCCAGTATACAATAGTTTCATGTGAAATCAAATACATTTCGTATATCACATAAAATGCGAATTTTTCTTGACAGTACGGATGCCAAAGGGTAATCTTTCCTCTGCAGGAGGAAACAAATGGGTGATAAAAAGATTGGAAAAGTGGGTCGGCAGACCAAAATAGCGGCCGGGTTGTTCTGGGCGGATTACGGCAATCTGGCGGACACCGTCAAGGAGTTGGAAGCAGGCGGAGCCGACTGGATCCATATTGAAATGCGCGACGGAAAGTACATGGATTTTTCTGCTCCTCGGGGTGGCATCGACATTCTGGAAGGCATTCGCCGCCACACCAAGCTGGAAATTGAAGTGCAGCTGCAAATGATGCGGCCCAACTTTGACCTGTTAAGCCAACTGCGGGACCTGGGAGCCGATTTGATCAGCCTTCCTATTGAAACAACGGGTGAAGCCTTGATGCAGCAGGTTCTTTTCGTCCAAGAAACCTTGGGTCTGAAAGCCGGTGTCTGGGCTTGGCAGGGCACCCCGATTGTGACGTTTGAGCAATACATCCCGTTTGTGGACATCATTGAATATGAATGCAAGGCACCGTTCTGGAAACCTACCACGGGAGCTGCCAGTCCTCACACCATGGATCCCATCATGCTCGACAACATCGCCCGCATGCATGAAATGATTGTCAAAGCCGGTAGGGAACACAACCTGGACCTGATGGAAGACGGCGGTTTGAACCGGAAAAACGTCGGCGACTTTATTGCCCGCGGCATGACCGTTGGTGAGTTCTCCTCACCGCTGATGAAGGGGCCTCAGGGGCGCTTTGAACCCGGTTCCGGTGATATCGCCAAGGCCGTTCGTGAGTTGAAGGCCACCATGGATGAGGCTTCGGCAAAGTACCGCAATGAGTCAGGACTGAAATAAGGAGAGCGTATGTCCATTCTTGGAATCGGTATGTTGGGGTATGGGAGCATCGGTAAGCTCCATACTCTGGGTTACCGCAGCATCCCCAGCTACTACCCTCAGTTTTCCCGGTATACTCTAGCAGGCGTTTGTACCCGCTCTGAGGCCAGTGCCCAGGCCGCGGCCAAGGATGGGGGCTTCACCAAAGCCTACACCCGGGTCGAGGATTTGGTCAGCGACCCCTCCATTCAGGTGGTTGACTGTGTTTTGCCCAATGATGCCCATAAGGACGCGGTTATTGCGGTCTTGAAAGCCGGAAAGAGCATTTACTGCGAAAAACCGCTGGCCTTATCAGGCACCGAAGCCCGGGAACTTGCCGCCGTTGCCGCGAAATCGAAAGGCAAACTGGGAATGACCTTCAATTACCGTTTTGTCCCCGCCATCCAGAAAGCCCGCAAGTTGATTGAGTCTGGTGCTTTGGGAGAAATCTACCGCTACCACGCCGAGTACCTGCACACCGGCTATCAGGATGCCTCGCGGCCCTTGAGCTGGCGCATGAAAATGGCCGAATCCGGAGGCGGAGCGATCATGGACCTGGGCTCCCATGTCATTGATCTTGTCCGCTTCCTGGTTGGTGAGTTCGAAGAGGTGTCTGCGGTGACCAAGACCTACATCACCCAGCGGCCTCTGTCAAAGGGTTCGAGCGAGATGGGTACCGTCGATGTGGACGATGCCGCCTGGATTCAAGGATTTATGAAAAACGGCGCTAGTGGAACCGTCACGGTTTCCCGGTTTGCCACCGGGTCGGCTGACGATCTGCGGTTTTTGATTGAGGGTTCCAAAGGTGCGTTGCGCTTTGATCTGATGGATGCGAACTGGTTGTATTACTTCGACGCCACCCGCAAAACCGGTGACTCGGGTTGGACCCGGCTCGAGACCATCCAAAGCTTTGAGGGGGCTTCTGCTCCTCCCGCCAGGGCCATCCTTGGCTGGGACCGGATGCATGCCGAAAACCAGTACCAGTTTTTGAAAGCAATTGTCGAAGGTCGAGAACCCAGCCCGGGTTTGCGTGACGGCCTGATCAACAATCTGGTGATTGATGCCGCCTACCAATCGGCTCGGGAAGGTAGGAAGGTATTGGTGGCGGAGGCTCCCTAAAGGAGCTTCAGCAGGTCGCCCATATTGCTGATGCTGTGATTCGGTGCTTCCACCTTCCCGAAGCCGTAGGCGGCGAACACAAACGGAATCTGGTTCTTTTTCGCTGCCTCGGCATCGTGGACCGTATCTCCCACATAGACTGGTGACCCGAGGATGTGTCGTCGGATGACGAGGGCTATGTTCTCTGCCTTCGGCTTTCCCGTCCGTCCCAACGACTCATAGCTTTCGAACACCGACTGCAACCCCGTGAGCCGGAAGAAATTCTCGATGTACCCATCGAAGCAATTGCTGACGATGAACAACCTGTGGGACTGGTGAAGTACCTTCAGAACATCTTCGGTTCCCGGGTAGAGCTGACCTCCCTGAGACCGCATGAGCTCTGCTTCTTGCTGTTGGTAGATTTCCAAGAGTCTGGGGAGGAGGTTTCGTCCTACCGTTGGAAAGAACCGGCTGAAGATGGTTTCGATGGGCAATCCGGTGAAACTTCGGGCCTGCGCCGCAGTCACCGCGAGATCGGAGCGGCCCATCAGCCCCAGCGACGCTGTCCACGCCTCGGCGCAAGCCGAACTGGCATCCCACAGCGTTCCGTCCAGGTCGAACAGAACGCTGTCGGTGCCGCTTAAGTCGGACAAATTGTCACACCATTTCCCGCTTGCGTTTCTGGGTATAGCTGTCCAGCCACAGGATGGCCACAATGACGGCACCTTTGAGCATCATCTGGTACCAAGACGGGATCAACAACATGTTCATCGCATTGTCGAGCAAGCCGAACACGAGCAAACCGAGTACCGATTGAGGAATGCCTCCCACGCC
>JAIFLN010000016.1 GCA_020049045.1 Spirochaetota bacterium
TTCACCGTGGTATCGACTCCGGCAGAAATTTCAAAGCGATCGGTGGTCTGAAAGTACGCCACCTCGAAGAAGCCGCTGGAAAGCGCTTGTCCCGTGGCCACATTCAGGGTATAGCCCGAACCGACCGTCATTTCATTCATGGTGATGGTTTGCCCGGCCAAGCTTTCCTGACGGAAAGCCTTGCCTTCCAACGGGACAACCACCCCGTTTCGGATCAACTGAATGCGGACCAAGTCACCCTTACCGTTATTAACCGCGACGGCGCGGGGAGACGGAAGCTTAACCCGCAGACTCCCCGTATCGTTGGCGGGGAACTGACAGCCGACCAATGCAACCAAAAGTGCGGCCCCCAAGGCCCGTGCAAGCTTTTTCATCTTCGTTTCTCCTCTCAGCGTGCGAATTCAATGGTCAGAACCACACCACCCTTGGTGGGAGCCTTGGTCGTCGGTGTGTTCGTCGTTGTCTGGCTCGATCCCGTACCGGATTCCTTGCTCAAACTTTCTCGATCATTGGAACTGGAAGGACGGGTCCGTTCCGTCGGGTTGTTGAAGTTGAGCTTGATCTTGGTCTCGTCACCGGCCGGCACAAAGACAGGGTTGTCGTCATCGGCGGCGATATCGGGTGATCCGACAAAATCATCTTCGGGCTCGCCGGCAGGCTCACCGTCAGTCTCTTCGGCAGCAGGTTCGTCTGTGGTGTCTTCACCAGTTGTGTCTTCACCGGCTGTACCTTCGGCTGGGGTCTCTTCCGTGGTGGTTTCAGCGACGGCTTCGACGGGTTGGGTGTCGCGCTTGGGGCGGCCCAGGATCAAGGCGACCAGTCCCTCGCGAACCTTGAGCCGCAGACCATCAAAGTCGAACTCGGTACCGCGTACCGAAGCGGTTGAATAGGGCGACTGGACTTTGAAGTCCTGTTTGACGCCCTCGGCCGATTTGACCGAGGCGGAGACACTTCCCACCCGCAGAAACGTGGAGGTCTTTACGGTGCCAGATTCTTCTACCAATTTATCGATGGTCATGCGCGTCAGCGGTTTAACCTGAATCGTGGTTTTGTCGATGACCACCAACACAGAGCTGTCGAAGCCGGTGGACAGCGTGGTGGCCGGAGTCAGAACCTGGCCCTCGGTGGCCGCGACCCAGGCTTTTGTACCGGGTGCCTTCACCTCGACCTTTCCTTTGAGAGAGCTCAGAACCGCTTGCGGGCCAGCCCAGAGAGGAAGGGTGCCAACGAGCAGTCCCAGGATCAAGAACGTTGCCTTGAATTTCATACGGACCATCCTTTACAGACTCAGATTCACGCCGGTCTTGACGGCATATTGCAGGCCGGCTTCCGGGGTACCGGAGGCAAACGTGCCGGCGGAGGGAATGAAGGCTCCCACCGAAGCCGAAACAGTGAGGTCAGACAGGGCTTGCCAGCTGCTGGTGACATCCAGCTCTTGGCCCAGCCAGCCAGGGCCTGTCCGTTGGACACCAGGGGCGCCGACGACTCCCAATACGGCCCGTTGGAATCCAAGCAGCTTGACGCCGACCACCAAAGGCATACCATCGACGGGTTTGAGCGACCCGCCCAATTCGTAGAACACCAGGTTCGAGAGCGCAGGATTGAAGACGACTCCCAGCGAGCCGGGGGTCACTGGCACAAACAAGTTGGAATCGTCCTTGCTGTTTCCTTCAACAGCCGAGGTGGCATCCACATCGCCGGAAGCGATAAGAACGCGTAAACTGTAGGACGAGGAAAATGTCTGTGGAAGGAAATACGAGAAGGTGGTCCCGAAGAGCGAGGCGAGGATGGGTTTGTACTGGTACACATAACCAGTGGGAGAAGTGGTGTCGGTCAGCCAGCTGAGGGTTGACCCCGCGCCAAAGGTTCCGAAGGCTTCGTAGAAGAGGCGGTCCACCCCCGTCACTGGGCCCTGCGCCTTGAAGGTGAGGTACTGGGTATCGAGCGCACCACCGCGCTCACCGGTAAACAAGCTTGACCACTCCGGGGTGTACCGATCGCGCGGGTTGAGGTCTTGCTGGGCCAAGGCTGATAGCGTGAAGCGGTGAGCCTTGAACAGATTCATTGAGCCTTCTACAGACCCGATAAACCGCGGGGAAGCGAACAGCTCGTTCGCGGCGGCCTGGTCAGCAAGCGTTAGGGTGACTCCTGAAGAGGCCCGGAAAACAAACCCCGTATAGGCGGTGGTGACCGACAGATCAAACCCGTTGTAGTCAAAGTCCAGTTTGGTACCGTCGGCAGCAAGATTCAGAATCAATCCTGTCGGTTCACTTACAGCAAACCGGCCCAACGTCCATTTGAGGGCTTTCAGGTCGGAAGCAGGCTGAGGAAACACCAAGGTGACAGCCAACATGTCGAGGTCGGCACCAAGGCTGGCCGGCGAAGGAAGTGCGGCAGCTTGAGCGTGAGCCCGAACTTCCAGTCCGCTGCCTAGCTTGTCAAAGGAAAGCGAGTACTGCCCATCCAGCCGCTGGGAAAGGGACAGGGGGGCAGCCGGAGGTGACGCGAAGCCTAAATTGGTGGAGGAAGACACCGCGAATTCCTGAGCAAACGCCGTTGTCCCCAGGACGAAACCGAAGGCCAGAACTCCAGCCAGTTTGAACAGATTCATTCGAGGCCTCCCTTCAGAGCGACCGCCCCGTTCAGAGTCCGGACGACTTCGTCACCGGCAACAATTCTGGTAGGCCCGGCAGACGTGTTGACGACTTCATGAAATGCCAGCTCTCGGTAGGCACTTCTGGTACCCGGGAAAAGCATCCAACCGATGCCCCCCGGAATCTTCTGAGTTTTCATTATCAGAAAACTCAGGACTTCGATCGACACCGGGTCTTCAGGCTGAGAGCTCTTCGCTAAATACCCGGCCACAACGGCGGCTTCAAAGGCATCCAACGGATCAGAACTTTCGTCCACGATACCGGCTGAAACCATGAGAAGGTAGGAAGCGGAGTCCAACCTTGCCTGGGCTTGGGATAGGAGTTCATCGATCCTTTGGTTCGATTGGCCGACCAACGGAACGACGCTGCCGATCAGGAGCAGGGTCCAGACGACGATTTGTTTCAACATACTTTATCAATCCTCCTCTCAAGACTGGAAGGGAACACTCCTCAACATTATAATTCAACCGGGTTGAATTAAAAGTCCAAGAGGTGGTGAACCATGAAGAAAATCCCGCTGATCTACTCGATCCCCGTCGGAATTGCGGCTGTCATGGCAATTTTCCTGCTTTTAGGCTGGACGGCGGCTTTGGAAAACCGGGTTTACGACAGTTTCCTGGGAATGCGTCCCAGTCCGCCGCAGAACAAAGATATCGTCTTGGTCGAGGTCGACGACCTGGCCGTGTCAACGGTGGGAACCTGGCCGATCAGCCGCAGCATCACGGCCGACGGTTTGCTGCTGCTCAAGGAAATGGGAGCACGTTATGCCGTCTTCGATATTGAGTACCTCAACAAAAGCCCGCGGGGGGTAAACGCGTCGGTTCTCGAAGAGACTTTTCCCGGGGAACTGGCCGAGGGGTTCAACAAGCTGGCTGAAGACAATACAGCCCTCGTTCAGGCACTGAAAACCCGCCGCATTCCCCTGACGGAAGCTTCGGCCTTTGCAACCCAGTTCCAGCAGTCCGCCGAAAGCCGCCACCAAGAGCTGATCGCCTCGTTGCAGAGAATTGCCATCGACAACGACCAGCGGTTGGCCCAGGCGGTGCTGATTTTCGGGGGGTCTTTTCTGACGGTCAACATTCAAGAAAGACCCGACTCGACCATCAACCCGGAGTTCAAAAAAACCGCCGTTGAGAAGTTCTCTTTTCCAGGAGTGAAGGGTGCGCAAACACTGCTGGATTATGCCGAAATCAGTCCCGTCATTGAACCCATCCTTTCCTCTTCACAAGGCATTGGCTTTACCAACGTTAAAGTCGATCTCGACGGGGTGCGCCGACGCATCGACCTTCTGAAGCGGTACGGAGACACCACCTTTGGTCAGCTGGCCTTCACACCCTTTCTCAACTGGGTCGGCAATCCTGCCCTCGAAGTCCGCCCCGACGCGATTGTGCTCAAGGGGGCGAGGTACCCCGATGGCCAGGTTTACGACGTGACCGTACCCCGGGCCCAGGACGGCAGCATTTTAATCAACTGGCCGCATGCTCTCTTCAACGACAGCTACCGGCACCTGTCCTTTTATTATTTGTATACCCACGACAGTCTGTACGACGATCTGGTCAACAACCTCGAGGCTCGTTCCACCTGGGGATACCTGGACAACTACGACGGCGACACCAGCCTGGTTGCCCAGGCGCAGGCCTTGGCACAACTGCACCGGGACTTACTGGAAGGAGACGCTCCGCCCGAGGCCATCGCCGATTATCGGGCCGGCCGCGATCAGTTTCTACAGGAGGTCGGCATCTACCTCGCCTCGAAACCCGACGAAAACTTGGCGGCGCAGCTGGAACAGGTGCTCGCGGAAGAAGGCCTTTCCGAGGACCAGCGGAAGGAATACCAGATCCTGCAGAAAGACCTGCCCGATTGGTTCGCCAAGACCCGCAGTGTTTACGATAATCTGATGCAGATCCGTACCGATGAAAAAAAGCTGGGCGGTCTGAACGGTGCCTTCTGCATTTTGGGAAACACCAACACGGGCAGCACCGACCTGGGAGTGACGCCTTTCCAGAGCGGGTATCCGAATGTGGGCACCCATGCGTCGGTAGCCAATATGCTGCTGCAGCGTCAGTTTGTCACCGACGCCTCTCCCTGGTGGTCCTGGTTGTTGGGACTGCTCGGCGCCGTGGGTCTTTCCTACCTGTTGCGAAGCCAGAAACCCGTCGTCGAACTTTCGGTGGGCGGTACGGTTGCCGTGGCTACTACGGGAGTCTTTGCGGTGATCTTTATTGTCACCGGGTTGTACCTGCCGGTGATTCCCATGGCTACCATCACCGTGCTCTCGTTCCTGGGGACAACCTTCTTCCGGTTCCTCAACACTGAGAAAGAAAAGGGCTTCTTGCGCAGCGCTTTCAGCCGTTACCTGAGCAACGACGTCATTCAGCAGATCATCGCCAACCCCGACCAGCTGCGCCTGGGCGGACAGCAGAAGGTGATGACGGCCGTGTTCACAGACATCAAGGGCTTTTCGACCATCTCAGAAAAGATGAACCCCGAAGAACTGGTCTTTTTGCTCAACCAGTATCTGACGGGCATGAGCGACATCATCCTCGACCTTCAGGGTACCATCGACAAGTATGAGGGTGACGCCATCATCGCCTTTTTCGGTGCACCCATCGACTTTGACGACCATGCCCGCCGTGCCGCACTGGCCGCCGTGAGGATGAAACGGATGGAGGACCAGCTCAACATCCGCTTCCTCGAAGAAAAGATCGCGCCCATGCCTCTTTTAACCCGCATCGGCATCAACACCGGCCCTATGGTCGTCGGAAATATGGGTACCAACCGCAAAATGGACTACACCATGATTGGCGACGCGGTGAATCTGGCGGCCCGGTTGGAAGGGGTCAATAAACTCTATGGCACCTGGATTTTGATGTCGGAGGATACCAAGAACGAGGTGGGAGATTTGATCATCACCCGCAAGCTCGACCGGGTAAGGGTGGTGGGAAAAAGTGTCCCCATCCGGCTGTACCAGGCCATCGAGGAAAAGGGCCACCTGCCCGAAGGCGTGGGCCCTTTGCTGGAAACGTATCATGCCGCGCTGGACCATTTTGAGGAGCGCCGCTGGGTTGAGGCCCGCAAGGGGTTCGACGAGTGCCTGAAGTTGTTCCCCGAGGATGGACCCTCGGTGAGGTACCGAAAACTCTCCGCCGACTACGAGAAGACTCCCCCGCCGGAGACCTGGGACGGGGTCTTCAAGATGGATACGAAATAAGCAGGGAGGACAAATCTGCGTGGGCGAGGTTTTGTACCAGGTGGGTGGCACCGGCCGCGCGGAGATCGGCTTCAGGGAAGGTGGTCAGAAGGGCCAGACAGCGGCAGCCGGCGGCCAGCGCAGCTTTCACCCCGTTGGTGGCGTCTTCGATCACCAGACAATCGGCCGGGGGCATGCCGATGCGCCGCGCCGCCTCGAGAAAAATGTCAGGGAAGGGCTTCTTGCGGGCCACATCAAGGCCGTTGACCGTTGCGTGGAAGTCAGCCTCCGAAAGACCGATGGCGGTCAGAGTCGACAGCATTTTGGGCTTGTCAGCGCTGGTGGCCAGAGCTGTTTTAAGGCCGGCGGTCCGACAGGCTTTCACAAAGGAAACAGCCCCCGGGAGTGCCTTGAGCCGTCCCTGAATCATCTCACCGTAAATTTCGTACGTGCGGGCCTTGTCCCGGGGCAGGTCGGGGGTGACTCCGTATTGGGCGGCAACACCGCCGAGGTAGCGGTCTTCGCCAGCGCCAACAAAGGGGAGAAAGTCGCCCAAAGCGACGGTAACTCCGTAAGTGCGCTCAAACATCGCCTTGGCAGCCTCGGCAATGAACTCCTCGGAGTCTGCCAAGACCCCGTCCATATCAAAAATAACAGCTTTCATGAGGGAAGATTATAGAGAAGAGGCAGGGGCCGCGTCGAGGCGGAACCAATCGAAATAAGCCTCCCCGCTTCGGCCCCCGAGGTCCTGGCAACACAGGCCGACGAAAGCACCGCCGCGCTCCTGCCGTCAGAGAAGGCATTTGCCCGGCGGTGCCGCATGATTACTTCTTCTCCTGGGCCAACGCGGCCGCGAGTTTCTGGCAGAACGATTCCGGCGTCTCGATGCCGGCCATCAACGACTTGCAGAGATCTTCGTGGGAGTTGTCAAAGGCCGAGCTCTGGCCCATCTCCCAAGAACCCAGAAGTCGGTGGTGACGGGAAGTCCATAAAGCTTTCCGTTGACCGTATTGGCCTCCAACGATCCGGTGAGAAGCATCGCCCCCAAAATCGTCGATCGTTTCATCGTACCTCCTGGTACCGCCGGATCAAGACTCTGTTGATCGCAGCGGCTGACAGTATTCTGGCGGCCACTTTTCCAAACCGGCAATGACGAATCTTACGGCTTGCTGACGATCCATACGACGCCGGCAACTTTGTGTTGAGTCCAGCCCATACAAGCGGTATCTTCGCTCTATAAACGAACTTGTTTGGTTCCCTTGCGAAAGGAGTAAGAACATGGCCAGTGTGGCAAAAAATACGGTTTGTCTTTGGTATGAGAAGGATGCAGAGGAAGCAGCGCGGTTCTATGCGGCAACCTTTCCCGATTCGATGGTCGGCAGGGTGACCCGTGCACCATCGGACTTTCCCGACGGCAAAGAAGGCGATGTGTTGACAGTGGAATTCACAGTGATGGGTATTCCATGCCTCGGACTCAACGGTGGACCCGCTTTCAAACAAAGCGAAGCGTTCTCGTTTCAGGTTTCAACGGCGGATCAGGCGGAAACGGATCGATACTGGAATGCCATCGTCGGCAATGGCGGCCAAGAGAGTGCCTGCGGGTGGTGCAAAGACAAGTGGGGGCTTTCATGGCAGATCACGCCGTTGGCCCTCAGCGAAGCGATGAGCGACCCAAATCCTGCCGCCGCCAAACGCGCCTTCGAAGCAATGATGGAAATGACCAAGATCGACGTGGCCGCCATCGAGGCGGCGCGGCGGGGAAAATGATCACAACATCGAAAGCGGAGGCTTCACCCGCTTTTTGGACTTCGCTGCAGCATATTGCGGGGAGGAGGCTGGGCTGCCCATCAAGACGGTCCAGTCCTACTTCGAAGTCCTGGAAGACACCCTGATTGCTCAGGCAAGAATATTTGAAGTGGTTGGTGTTGATATCGGCGTATGTATAGGTCGGGTTCTCAGCCACGACATTGGAGTATAATGAACCAGGAGGCTTACGATGACCGAAGAAGAGAAGATCGCGGCAGGGGTTCTGTTTTGTCCGGGTGACCCCAGTTTGAAGGCCATCAAGCTGAAGACGCACAAGCTCAATCAGGACTTCAACCGGCTCTATGAAGATGATTATGAGCAACGGGCCGCGATTCTCAAGCAAATCGTGGGCGAGGTTGGCGAAGGGGCGTTTCTGCACGGCCCCATTTCCTTCCACTATGGCAGGCACACCAAGATTGGCACCCACTTCTTTGCCAACTTCAACCTGACCATACAGGACGATGCGTCGGTGACGATCGGAGACCATTGCAGCTTCGGGCCGAATGTCACGATTGTGACACCCATTCATCCGCTGCTTGCCAGCGAGAGACGGCAAATGAAAACGGCCAGCGGCGCCGCAAAAGCGCTCTGTTACGCCAAGCCGGTGACGATCGGAAACGACTGCTGGTTGGGAGCGAATGTCACCGTCTGTCCAGGCGTTGTGATCGGCGACAACTGCGTGATCGGCGCAGGAAGTGTGGTCACGCGGGATATCCCCGCAAACTCAGTCGCGGCAGGAGTTCCGTGCAAAGTGATTCGGAAGATCACGGAAGCAGACAGCATGGTCCACAAACCGGAGGTTCTGGCAGACAATACGGTGATCTAGGGACCAACTCCGATCCGTTACAACTCCAGCCGACATCCTTATGATTGCAAACAGTAAGTTCTGAAATACTATTGTTTCTAAGGTGGTGCAATATGAAATTGAAATCCGTTCCTTTTCTTATGGTCTTTTTTCTGACCTTGACCCTTGGTTCTTGGGGGCAGTCGCTTCCCAAAGAAGTTCTGTTGGTCAACGACCCCTATCCGCCCTATGTGATGGACGACGGCAGTAAGGCCGGGCCAGGGATTGATATGGAGATTGCCGTCAAGGTCTTGTCGAATCTTGGTGTGAAAACCAAAATTCAGCTGGTTCCCTTTAAGCGCGCCTTGGCGATGCTGGAATCGGGCGATGCAGATTTGACCACGACTTTGAGCTTTCGGGAAGACCGCGATGCGTATCTTCTTTGGAGTGCTCCCTATCGGACTGACACAGCCTACGTGTTTTACACCCCGAAGAACTCAACCTTTGTCCCGAAGAATCTGGCTGAGCTGAGCAAGCACAAGCTGGGGCTGATCACCGGGTTTGCCTATCCCGATGCCCTTGGCAAAATTCCAGATTTGATTCGGGTTGAGGCCCCAGACACAGAAAAACTGGTGACGATGCTCCTGGGTGGCAGGTTCGAAGTCATGATTGTCAACAGTATCGTGGGCAAATACGAACTGACATCGACAGGCAAACGGAATGAAGTGCAACAGCTAGGGTTTGAACTGCGTGGCACCGATGCCAAGGGAACGGTCATGGGGTTCTCCAAAAAGAAAAACCTTGGGGCCCTCGTTGTGGCTTTTAATGCTGAGCTAAAGAAAATGAAAGCAGATGGAAGCCTTGACAAAATTGAAGGAAAATATCTCGACTGAACTAGGGGATCAAACTCAATTCTACTCCCGGATGGCGATGCGGGCTACGCGCCAGAATCCGGGGGGTTTTTCCAGGATCCGACGAGCAAGTACAGCAGCGGCCCAAACGAGCCAATGGCATAGGTCACAAGCAACCAGGGCCAGAACCGGCGCTCCGAGGAACGGGAGTCGAACCAGATCCACACCAATGCCAAGTTTAGGGCCACAAAAAGGTCGAGGAAGATCTGAAGGCTCGAGGAACTTTGAACGATGGTGCTAAAAAGTCCCATGAGGCCATGGTCAGCTAGCGCAATCACGGTGATGGGCGTCATCACGGCAAGGCCGACGAGACTGACCACCAGCCGCAGTTTTCTTGAGAATGAAACAGTAGAAATCATCGATACATCCTCCGGGTAGATTGTGTAGTATTCACTACACTGATAATGTAGCGATTACTACACTCTTTCGTCAAGAGGGCGCAATGGATTCGCGAACGCAAAGGAATGAATCTCGTCGCAGGGAGCTCGCGGAAGCTGTCGGAGACTTTCTGCTAAGCGAAGGATTGGGGAACGCAACTCTGAAACGAATGGCCGAGGCCGCTCAAACGAGCGACCGAATGCTCGTCCACTATTTTGAGGACAAGAATCAGCTGGTCGGAGCAGCACTGTCGATCGTTTCCGAACGCCTGCTGGAACTCCTCACTTCAGCAGTGAAACAGCCCATGCCATTCTCGGCGTTGGTAGAGACTCTTGGCCCTGTGTTGCGCAGCGACGCCGTACGGCCCTATTTGCGAATCTGGCTGGAGCTGGGAACCCAAGCGCTGGCTGGTACCAACACATTCGCGGTTCAGACCAACGCCATCGCCGCGACGATGGAGCACTGGCTGATACAATCCTTTCAGCCCCTACCTAGCCTGCCTGCGAAAGAGCTGGCCGCCCTCGCCTTGACGCTGATCGATGGGTGCATTGCCCTCGATGCCTTGGGCTTGCAGGCGACGTCAGATGCTGCCCTTCAAGGACTCCTTCGGCTGGCTATTCATTGGGAAGCTCCCTGAAGGTTCTCCCAAAGGTCAGTTGTGAGTCCGACGAAACTCGCTGAACCCCATTCCCACGTACTTCTTGAAGACCTTTGACAGATAGAGCTCATCGTCGAAGCGAACCGCCGCTGCGGCTTCCTTCAACTGCAACTCAGGGTTAGTCTTAAGCATCTTGACAATGAGTTCCATTTTAGCCTGGGTATGGTAGCGTTTGGGAGTTGTCCCCGTCGAATCGGTAAAAGCCTGCGAGAGGTAGCGGGGATTGTAGCCCCAACGCTGGGCTGTCTCGACCAGGTCAAAGACCCCTTGCACGTTGTCATCCAGGTGCTCTTTCAAACGCAAACCGGCATCCAGGCGGGCATCGGGTTGGGCCTCGGGCAGTGCGAAGACCGTATTGCGGAGCCGGCGCAACACCTCGTGAAGGGACTCAGGGAGCAGGGTTTTCAGAACGTAATCGGCGGCCCCCAGGCGGAGGGCGGTCTGAGCATACTCGAACTCCGAATGGCTGGTCAAAACCACACAGATCAAACCCGGATGCAACTCTTTGGCACGGGCAAGAAGCTCCAGCCCCCCGAGAACGGGCATTTTGATGTCGGTGATCAGAAGGTCGGGGCAGCGCTCGGTCAGTTTTTGTGCCATGGTGCCACCGTCGTGGGCAACAAAACCCACCTGAAAGCCGCACTGCGCTCCGACGACCATATCGGCGATCATGTCGGCTATGGGCGGTTCGTCCTCCGCAAGAAATACCTCATGCAAGGACACAGGGTCCTCCCAGCGTGATCAGGCAGCCGCCACCCTCGGCCGCGCGGAGTGAGAATTCCGAAGCCGGACCGTAGAGCAGGCGGAATCTGACAAAACTGCTGACTAGACCCAGCTTCCCCTTCGAGAAATCCCGGCTGAAGAACGTCGAATTCTCCTCGGAAACGGCCGCCTCGAGTGATTGCCGCACCTCTTGGTAGCGTTCGGCCGTTATGCCGCTGCCATTGTCTTCGACCTGAACCTGCCAGTGGGTGTCGGTTCTGGTTGCGCGGACCTTCAAGGACCACGGGCCAGGCCGATCGGCAAAACCATGCACAAAGGCGTTCTCCAACAGGGGTTGAAGCAAAAGCCGCGGCACCAGAACCCCATCAAACACCCCGTCCTTCTCCAGACTGAACTCAAACAGCGGCCGAAAGCGGTTCGACATCAGAAGGCAGTAGTCCCGAACCTGTTCGAGCTCTTCGGCCAAGGAGGCCGGCTTGGTCGCGCTCTCAAGGGTATACCTCAGAAGAGACGACAGCGCATTGCACATTTGGTGAACGGTTTGACCGTCGGACTTTCGGCCGTAGGCCGAGATCGAGGTCAGCGTGTTGAACACAAAGTGCGGGTTGAGCTGGGCCTGCAGGGCGGCCATGCGGGCGGTCAGCTCCTGGTGCTGACTTTTGAGCAAAGCCTCGTGTTCCTGCCTCTGAAGAACCAGCAAATCCTCAAAAGCCCGATGGAGGATCCTCACTTCCTCTGGTGCCTTGGGGTGAGGCATCTCGAGCTCTCCTCCCAGACCGTGGATTTTTCGAACCTGGCGGGTCAGGGCGAGAATTGGTTCCGTGGTGCCTTTCAGTGACCTCCACGACACCAAGGCCGTCAGCACAAAACCCATGAGCCCCAACAGAACCAAGGCAAAAAGCGTGGTGCCGAGCGGACCCCCGTATTCCCGGCGGTCGGCGTACAGCACCAAGGTCCAGGGAACCTTGTCGAGGGTTACCGGGAAGGTCATCACCTGGTCTTGTGGGACGGTGCCCACCAACGACCGGTACAGCACGGTTTCACGGTCCAGAAGAGCGATCGAGGCCGGCCCTTCAGCTCCCGCATTCGACCAGATCCAGGTCAGCGAGTCCAACTCCTGGTTGATCTCCATCCACCCGAATTCCTCTTCTGAGTTGCGGAACACCCGCACCAGCGACAGCACGTCACGACCGTACTTGGACCACGGTTCTTTGTGCGGGCCGAGGAAAACCTTGGCCTGATCACCGAGAAGGCGTAGTCGGTCGGCAGTGAGAACTGCGAGTTCCTGCTTCGAAAAGCGTTTGGTATCCTGCCCGTTGGATAAGTCTACGAGGTCCAGTCCTTCGGAAAGCAGACAGATCCGGCCCTTGAGGGGCTGAAGCGAAGTAAACGACAGGAGGGTTTCGCGGACATCCGTGCGCACGTCGGGATGATTCTCGAAGTAGTCGGCTGAGGCGGGCGTCGGGATGCCAGAAAAAGTCTTCTGCAGGTGTGCCGACGCCAGAATCGACAGCGAAAGGCGGTTCATCTGGTCCAGAACCACATCCAGCTGCTGCCCCATCTTTTCGGCACGGAACTTTTGCTGCGAAACAAACTGCTCCCGCACGTAGTTCTCAAGCAACAGGCCAACCGCAACTCCGACCACGCAGAACAGACCGGTTAAGAGGAGCAAGCTCGAGACCAAAAGCCGCTGGGTAACCCGTTGTGCCGCCATCACCTCATCCTACCACGTCACCCCTTGACCGCACCTGCCGTCATCCCTGAAATGATGAAACGCTGGCCAAACAGGTACAGAATCGTCACAGGAGCCGACACAATCACCATGTTGGCGCTGATCAGCTGCCAGCTGTGGTTGTACTTGCCAAAGAAGCTGAACACCGACAAAGGTAAAGTCCACTTTTCGGCCGAGGTGAGCAGGTATAGGGGCAGCATGAAGTCGTTCCAAACCCACATGGCATTGAGCAGGAAGGCGGTCACCAACGGGGCCTGAAGAAGAGGAAGAATGATACGCCAGAAGAGCACGGGTCCGCTGGCTCCATCTACAATGGCGGCTTGGTCCAATTCCTGGGGAAGAGTTTTGACAAACGATGCCATCATCATGGTGGTAAAGGGCAGAAACATCGCGGTATACACGGCAATCAGCGCCGCATGGGTGCCAAAGATGCCGAGAGTCTTGAGCAGCAGGATGGTCGGAAGGGCGGTGAAGGGTGCAACGAGTCCTAGCGTGATTAAGGTCATCATCACGTTGCTGGTACGCGAGGCGCGCCGGGTCAACACAAAGCCCAAAAGGGCACTGCAGAGCAGAATCAGCGCAGTGGCAAACGACGTCACCAGCAAACTGTTGAGCACACCGCCCAGGATCTTGCCGTCGACGAAAACCGTCAGATAGTTGGCAGGAACGAAGACCTGGGGCCAGGAGAGGTTGAGAGTCGCTCCCTCTTGCAGGTTTTTGAACGAGGTCAGGATCACCAGCGCCAGGGGGAGAAGAATCAACAGACTGAGAATCCAGAGAACTATGCCAACCAGGGAAAGTGCCAGGCTGCTGCGGGCCTTGGTCGAGCCGGTCATAGGTGAGCCTCCGAACGCTTCTGGTAGCTCTGGAACATCAGGGCAAAGGCCACCAGCACCACGCTGAAGACAAGATTGGTGGCAGTCGATTGGGCGTACATATCCTGTCCGTACTGGTTCATGATCAGGGTCGAGATTGTCTCGGTCTGATACCCCGGCCCACCCCCGGTCATGATGTACACCAGATCAAAGATCTTGAAACCAAAGAGCAGGCTGGTGAGCAACACGAGGTTGATGGCGGGGACCAAGTACGGAAGGGAAATGTCGCGGAACTTGATCCATGCAGTCGCCCCATCCATTTCAGCAGCCTCGTAGTATTCGGCCGGGATGGATTGCAAGGCTGCCAGAAGGATGGCCATCGAGTAGCCGGTGGAGCGCCAGATCTCCGAGAAGATAAAGACAAAGTTGGCGCTCACCCGTTGGCCAAACCAACTGACGGGCGAAAGGCCCCAACCCACCAACTGCACGTTGACAAAGCCGTTTTTGCCGTCGAACAAAGCCGAGAACAGCAACCCGACCACCAGCGGCGAAAGCACCGCCGGAAAAAAGTACACCGTTCTCAGCAGGTTCCGTGTCCGCAAGGCGGAGTTGAGCGCCAAGGCGAGAACCAGGCCGATTCCCACTTTGAGAACCGATGTCACGACCGCGAAGAGCAAGGTATTCGTGATCGCGGTCGGGTAGACACTGTCCGAAAACATATCCTCAAAAGCGGCAAACCCGGTAAACCGGAGCTCTTCGATGTAGGGATTCCAGTTCGTGAAAGCCATCGAAAAGCCCACAGTCGAGGGAAGGATCAGGAAGACGAGGTAGATCCCAAAGGGGACAACGGTCATCCAGTAGGGGTAGATCGTTTTGATGTTCATTGGGACTCCTTGTCAATTCCCTTTAGAAGCCTGCCAACCCGCGGGACTTGGCAACTTTGATGCGGATCGCGTCAATCTTCTGAGCGGTCTCGGCAACAGTGCCCTGCCCGAGCATCATCAGTTGGATCGGCTTTACACTTTCCACCTGCGAAAACCCGATGATTCCCGCCTGAACTGACCCCAAAACCAGTTTGTCGACCGAGGCCTTGGCTTCGAGCACCTGAGCCGAATCTTTGTTGGTTGTCACACTCTTGAAATAGGAAACCGTAGGCACGTCTTGGTACGCGATGTTCAGGTTCTCGGGTTTGGCCAGGAACCGGATGAACTCGAGAGCGGCCTGGGCGTTCTTGCTCTTCTTGTTGGCGTAGGTAAGGCAGGCATTCGGGCCTTCGTACGAGCCCTCGGGATTGATGTCCATAAAGAAGGGCATGATTCCAAAACTGCTGGCCTTGCCGGGGTATTTGGGCTCAAGGTCGGAGTAGAGGTAGGTATCCCAGGCCATGGCCATGGCGTACTTGCCGTCGCCGAGGGCCTGAGCCTGACCATCCCACGAGTTGCTGGCAAAGTCGGTACCGAGATAGCCCTTGTCGGCCAAGGTCTTGTAGAAGCCGACCAGTTTGGTGAACTCGGGGAGAGTGGCCAACTTGAGTTGGTTGGAGTTCAGCTTATCTACAAAGTTCGGGTACTTGACGGCGATCTGGTCGAGCCCAAACTGGGGCAGAGCGGGCCAGATGTCTTTGAACGCCAGATAAATGGGCGTGATCCCGGCCTTCTTCAAGGTCTCACAGGCCGCCCAGAACTCTGTTTGAGTCTTGGGAACAGCGATATTGAGCTTTTTGAAGATTTCTTTGTTATACAACGTTCCCGAAATCGAACCTTCCCAGAGAGGAAGGCCGTAGACCTTTCCTTTGTAGGTGGCCTGAGACATCACAAAAGGCTTGATGTCTTTGACGAAGGGTTCGTTCGACAGGTCCGCGAAGTTTTCAGCGGGCTTCATCGCGTCGAGGGCCGGTCCGGCGAACGTCATCACAATGTCGGGGAGTTCACCGGCAGCCGCCCGGGTCTTCATGATCGACTCCCAGTTATCTATGGGCAACGCCTGGATATCGAGATGGTTGCCGGTGACCTTTTCATAGTTGGCCCACGCCGCCTTCATATACGGCTTCGTGACCCAGTCCTGATTCGCGACAATGGAAAGCGTCACAGGACTCTTTGCCGACTGCCCGAAAGCAGCAACGGCCGCCACGAGCACAAATGCAATAACAAGAGACTTCTTCATCGTTCCCTCCAAAAAGTTTTCCCCGTGGGGATAACTGATGCTGTATCTGAACCCGCTGGGCGTACATGGAACATATGACGCGACAACATGGAAAAAAAGCAGGTTTGGAGAACGAGGGTTCCTAGATGACGCAGAAGGGGTACTTTGCTATGTTGGGATCGAGTCGGGGAGATTCCCTGAGATGAGGCACCTATGACAAAGTCGACCCTCGTGGCTCTTCGAGAAATTCTTGCCTCAGCCCTCCGGTTGGGATGCACCTCGTTCGGTGGACCCGTGGCCCACCTCGCGTACTTTCGGCAAGAATACGTTCAGCGGCGCCGTTGGCTCGACGATGAGCGCTACGCTGATCTGGTTTCCCTTTCGCAGTTCCTTCCGGGGCCATCGAGCAGCCAGGTGGGTATGGCCGTCGGGTGGCTTCGCGGTGGTTGGTTAGGCGCGCTGGTAGCCTGGTTCGGTTTCACCCTCCCCTCTGCCGTCTTCATGACTGCCTTGGCTTGGGTAGGCTCCCTTCTCCCTTCGAGTGTCCTCCCCTGGTTCCGAGGACTGCCGCTGGTCGCAGTGGCCGTCGTCGCGCTTGCCATCGTTGCCATGGCCAAACAATTTCTCGTTGACCGCAAGACGACGGGAATGGCTCTTCTGTTGGTCGTTTCGATGGCTCTGTTGCCGGGAACGAACCCTGTCTTCGCGCTGTTCCTGGCCGGTGTGGTCGGATGGCTAGGGCTGAGACCCCCACATGCTGAGACGGCCCCCAGCCCAGGCCCGCGTGTGCTTTGGTACCAAACTGTCGTTCCGCTGGTTCTCTTCGGTGTTTGTCTGGGAATCCTGCCCTTGCTCCGGGCGATAGGACCTTCGGCCCTGATGGCCCTTGCCGACAGCTTCTATCGGGCCGGCGCGCTTGTCTTTGGCGGTGGGCACGTTGTCCTGCCGCTTCTTCAGGAGGAACTTCGAACCCTACCCAACATCACCGCCCAAGACCTTGCGTTGGGCTATGGCTGGGTGCAGGCGGTGCCGGGGCCTCTGTTCAGCATCGCCGCCTACTTCGGCTACTTAGTGGGTGGTGTGGGAGGGGCGATTGTGGCGACAACAATGATCTTTCTTCCAGCCTACCTTCTGATTGCCGGGGTTCTACCTGTCTGGGACCGTGTTAGAACCCACCGAGGCCTGCGAGACGTGCTCGGTGCAGTCAATGCCGCCGTGGTGGGACTTCTCATCTGGGCCCTCTACCAGTCCCTGTGGACCACCGCCGTACACACGGGTACCGACTTTGCCCTCGCCGTCGTTCTCTTTGCCTTGGGCCTGCGCTGGAACCTCGCTGCCTGGCTCTTGGTCCTTCTTGGCCTCGCGGGAGGGGTCGGCCTGCAGTTGCTGGGTCTCTGACAGGACGGATCATCCCTCCCCACGCCTCGCGGCACTAGTACCTGAATACAGCGTCGATACTGGCGTCAGGCGTTTTCACATCTGGCCTACTTCGACCAAGGCGACACCAGCATAGCCGAGTCGAGACGAGTGGCGGCGAAGTGAAGGCACGCTCGAATGTCAGGGGCTTCTAGGTCGGGGAAATCTCCGAGAATGTCGGCCTCCGAAACGCCTTGGGCCAACATCTCGAGGACATCAGAAACCCGGATCCGCATTCCCCGGATCGTGGGGCGCCCGCCGCAAAGACCGGGGATGAAGGTAATTCTGTCCATAGGGTGATAGTACTTCCCGGGAAGGACGTCCGCAACCCTACTTCATAATCCCCTGGGATCTCGGCAACATAATGCAACTTATGGGGCGTCAGGTTTCACTTACCGCAAGTTCTCGAGGTTGGAGAGGTCCCAAAAGCACCAGTTGAGTACTGTCACCTTTCACTCGTGCCTTTCAGTTCGCTCTGATGGTTCTCAAGTACCGGTGGTCGCACGTGAAGCCGGACAAAGGGCTTAACGTAGCTGAACCAAACGAACATCCCGTTGTCGTCGTACCCTGAGCACATTCGCGAGGGATGGCCCTCATGCACTGTAAGGCAGCCTGAACGCTCTCGGGTTGCAAACCGATATACTCGTCCACACCTTGGACCTTCAAGCCTGTCAAACAGTTCGGCGAGTGGGGTCATGAACTCCTCCCAGCCTAGGCTAGAGTAAGTCTCACGGAAGGAACAGCGCTTGTGGGGAGGGAATCCTGCCACTATCCTTGTTCCAACGAGGTTGCCGATGAAGAAGATCCTTCTCCAGCACGTGAGGTTCGACATGGCCACCCAAGGCGTCATGGCTCCCCTGTTTTGCCTTGAGATGGTCAGTCGATGACAGGCAACAACATCATCCGGGTGTACGAACTCCGATCCTCGTGGAGAACGCCATGATCGAGACCAAGGTCCTCACCCCAGTGAACTTTCAAGACTTTGTCGACCTGATGAACACGAATCCGTCTTCGGCAGGCTGCATGTGCACTTGGTGGATGATTGCGGTGGGGAACAAAGCAGTATTCCAAGCGGTCTTGGAGCAGAGTCCCTTGGGCATGGGGATACTCGCTTACGATTCTGGTGAGCCGGTTGGTTGGCTTGCCTGTGGTCCTCGACAGCGGTATGCCCGGGCCATGAAGACTCCGACCTTTCAAGGACGTGATCCACTCGAAGATGGTAGCGTCTGGTTAGCTCCTTGCTTTTTTGTGAAGACGGGACGACAGCATACCGGAGTCACAACAACGCCTTGGCCATGGAAGGTTTTCCTTTCTGTAAGGGGAGGACCCACAAGTCAGGCGACTTGCAGGTTGGCTTTGACTTCGGGCCACTTGTCCGTGAAATAACTCCGAAGAAAGGCGTTGGTCGAGTTCCCAAGCCTCAAGTACACCAACTGAGGAGGTGGCCCCCATTGATCCAAAAGTTGAAGGAAATCGGAGTCTTTGGAAAGCAGAACACCATCATCAGTGTCGAAGCGTCAAGTGCCGACTGCTTCCATTAGGTGCGCCACTTCGCCTAGCCGTTTCGCGGGGAGCTGATGTAGTCGCTCGTGCTGAGCCGGTCAGCTGGTTGACCCATAGCACCCAAGCTCTGGGGAAGTCCCCCACTAACTTGTAGACCAATGGCGTAAGTTTTCCGAATTAAAACCGGGGCTTCGGGTATTCGCGTTAACAAACTTCATGCACTCTGGTATCCGTAAACCGGGCTCGGCAACTCGGGGTAAACCCGATACACGTGTTTGTAGATCCTCTGAGCGACCTCAGTGATCTCCCCCTCTTCGAAGGCGGAAGGGAGTCCCGTCCGGTCATCGTAGAGGAAGTCGTGGATGGCTTGGCGAACAGCATCCCGGGTCGCTTCCTTATCCCGCCAATGTTCAACATTCAGCTGCTGGTGTTTCAGTGTGGCCAACAGTGTTGTTGCTACGGACTTGAGCCGCTGAATGTCTTTCGCCGTGAGGTCAGGCTTTTGAAGAAGATCGAACAGCGCGAGGCTCTCCTCGTCGAGGCCAGACTTCACGGCCCTCGATTCCTCAATATCCATGTCCCGATACAGGTTCATCAGATCGGCAAAGGTCTGCTCGATGGTCTTCCGGTTCTTCTCGGCGTTGTACTCGGCAATCATCTTCTCGTAACGCTCCTGCAGATCTAAGCGCATCAGATTGCGTTCCAATAGCCGGGATAGACGTTGCTCGACCAGCACCTTCAACGCCTGAACCGCCGTGGCCTTATGTTCCGAGTGCTCAAACTCACGCTTGAGCAACTCGAAATCAATGGCGCTGATGTCGTAGGGTGCGGCCTTCTCATGGAAGGATTCATCCAGCGGCTCAATGTGCTTGCCGACCTCTTCCTGAAGGGTCATCAGGATGTGGCTGATGTCGGCGTCCCGGACATAGGCCTGAAGACTCTCGTAGAGGAGGTTGATGGAATCGCGGGTATTTCTATAATCGTTGATCTGCGGCCTCAGATGGATGGCCGCTTGAAAGGCGGTGAAAATGGCCCTGGCGAGAATCTCGAACTGCTTGCGACTCCTATCCGAGTCGTTGACCACGTCTTTGGCAGCCTTGAAAATCGCCAACCTCTTGAAGCCGGTAGGCTGTTGCAGAGCGACAATGAAGTCGTCGAGTGAGAACTTCCTTTCGGCGAAAAACGTCCGGAGTAATCCAAGGGCCTCATCGAGTCTTCCCAGTAATTCCGACTCAGGTTTCGTGGGATCGG
>JAIFLN010000137.1 GCA_020049045.1 Spirochaetota bacterium
TCGACGGTTTCCTGAGGTTGTCCTCACGGATGGCCCAGAATGAGTTTTTGGCGTCCGCCCTCAAGCCTGGTCCCGATCTGGTGAGAAGGTCCGCTGAGGTGGACCGCGTGCTGGATACAGAGACGGGGTTTTTTCCCTACGCTGGCGAGCTGTTCTTTACTCTCAAGGACTCCCAGGGCCAATTGTTCTCCAACTGGTCACGAAACTTGATTTCCTACGACTCCCTCGAAGATCTTCCCTTGGTGAAAAAAGCTCGCCAGTCCGAAGGATTCACCGTCTGGGAGAGTTTTTCACGTCCCTACATTCGGGAAGAGCGGAAGCCCAACAACACATTCATCAGCTTGGCCCGAATGCTGCCCATGAGTTTTCGCACCCAACTCCTGTCTCGAATTCTGGCTGAAGTTTCCCCTGGCGCCGGAACAGTTTTGATCCTTTGCGATTCTCAGGGTAAGGAGTTTCTCTCTACCAGCGGCCCCACCATGGAAAAACGTTCCTTGAAGGAACTGTTGACCCGGCCTTCTGGCGCCGTGGTTGGCAACTCGATTATGATCCGCGAGCAGTTGAGATCGATACCGGGCGACTTGGCAGGGGCCGGAATGGTGTTATTGGCTCTCTACCCCTATGACACACTCACCGATACCTTCCGCGCCCTGCTTGTGAGTTTCTCCCTGATCTTTTTCCTGCTCACACTCACCTCCACCCTTTTGGCCTTTTTTGTCTCGCGCCGGGTCATCCTTCCTATTGGTCGTCTGGCTGCAGAAATGCGGCAATGGGAACTGGGGCGCCCCCTGCCACCGACGCTCAGCAATCCCGGTGAGGACGAAGTCGGTAGTCTGCAGAAAGCCTTTGTCACCATGCAGGAAAAAATCGATGAGCTTTTTGCCGCCGTGGAGCGGGAACACAAAATCCGTGAACACTACCGTTTTGTTTCGCAGCAGGCGCAGCTCAACCCCCATTTTCTTTTCAACAGCCTCAACACATTGAGATTCATGGCAATTCTCAACAAATCGAAAAACATGATCGAGGCTATCGACGCTATCGGTACTGTTTTGCAGCACAGCATCGGTCGTGAGACGACCCACACCACTGTCGGTGAAGAGATTCGAAGTCTGGAAAGCCTGGTAAAAGTCTACAATCTGCGCTTTGGTGATGCCTTTGTCCTCGAGGTTGTCTACGAGGGTGCCTCCCGCAGCCATCTGGAGTCCCAGCAGATCCTCCGTTTTATCCTTTACCCCGCGGTCGAGAACGCCCTGCTTCACGGTTACGCTGAGCACAGCGGATCGGGGGTTGTCCGGGTCAGAGTGTCTGAAACAGCGGCAGCCCTGATTTTGACCGTACAGGACTGGGGAATGGGAATTGAACCGGAGAAGCTCTCCGGAATTTTTGAAGAAACCTATCGGGAACAGGGCATCGGCCTGTATAACATCCGGGAGATGGTACGGCAGGTCTATGGAGCCGAAGGCAATGTCCGGGTAGAAAGCCAGCCTAAGCAGGGAACCTTGGTGACTTTTGAGTTACCCTGGAAACAGGAGAGTTCCCCGTGAAAACCCTTGTTGTCGTCGATGATGAGATTCTGGTTCGGGTGGGCCTCAAGGCTCTCCATGATTGGGAAAGTTCCGGGTATTCCATTGTGGGAGAAGCTTCTTCGGTGAGGGAAGCCCTACCGCTCATCGCCACCATGGACCCGGACCTTGTCTTGACCGATTTGGTGATGAACCCAGAAGACGGTTTTGTTTTGATCCGCCGTCTGAAAGAAGCGAAAAGCCGGGCCCGGATCGTGATTCTCAGCTGCCGCAATGATTTTGAAGCCGTCCGTACTGCCATGCGGGAAGGTGCCGACGACTACGTTTTCAAACTGACCATGCAAGCCGAAGAAATGCTGGAGGTCTTTGAAAAGGTGTTGAAAAAGCCTCCCGTGTCCCCCGAGGCTGAACCAGCCCCGCTTTCGCCGCTGCCGGCCCAGGAACTGCCCGCCTTTCCCTGCAGCACAGAGCTGGAACAAGGGAAACCAGTAGCCGCAGAGCTTTGGAAACCTGCGCTGGGAAGCAGGGCCGACTGGATCTGGGGACCAGAGCGGTACCGCCTGCTGCGGCTTCAAAGCTCCGCTCCGGCAAGCCGGCCCGAACCCGCTTTTTCCAACCTGCCCCGCTTGCTTTCCGAACTCAGCCGCCGTGACCTGCCCGAATTTCTGGTCTGGCCGGCAGGCTCCGGGGTGATCCTATGTTTGATCAAGGGTGGAACAAAGGAAGCTCTTGTGTTGGTTTTTGAAGCGATCAAGGAATATGCTTCCCGATATGCCGGCTTGTCGCTCTCAGGAGGGGGTTCCGCTTCCCATCGCTCTCCCGACACCTTTTCACAAGCCTGGGTAGAAGCCCGGGAGGCCGTCGACCATGACTTTCGCGGAGGAAAATCCCCCAGTTTTTTTGAAGAGATTCCCCCCCTTGAAACCCTCGACCTTGCTCAGTTGTATCGGGCGATGGAAGACTTCCGCCATGAAGTGATGACCACTCTCGACCCCAATAATCTCCAGTCTCTGGCCACTCAGTTCTTTTCCCGCCTGAAGGTCAGCCGAGGGGCCAGCCCTGACTTTCTGTTTCAGCTGGTGTGGGACCTCCTGCTCCCGCTGCGTGAGCGGTTGATCGGTTCGGCCGACGGCTCTGAAACCGGTTGGGCCGGCACCCTGGCCCGGGGTTTTGAACCCATCCGCTCCTGCCTGCATCTTCTCGAATTGGAAACTTGGACGGCCGGGGCCATTGAAGCAACAGTACGGCAGATCCGCAGAGCGGAAGAGGGACATTTGCGTCCCGAAATTCGAGCCGTGATTCGCTGGATGGAAGGGCACCTGGGGAAACCTCTGAGCGTTGAAGAGGCGGCTGTGCAAATTCCCATGAGCGCCAGCCATTTCGCGCATGTGTTCAAGGAAGAAACGGGTGTCAGCTTTCTGAAATTTGTGATCCGCCGAAAAATGGACTTGGCCAGTTTACTGCTGACCACCACCGATCTGCTGGTTTACGAAATAGCACAAAAAGTCGGGTACGAAAACGCCAACCACTTTTCGACTCTCTACAAACAGACCACAGGCCTGAGCCCTCAGGAACTGCGTGGCAGCAGAATCCTGTAGAACGACCGTGGTTGTACGGATGGACAGTATTCCCGACTGACAGGAAAGTGACAGGGTGAAAACTATCCCCTGTGTTATTTCTCCCGTTACGATTGTTCCCGTTCCTTGTGAAGGCTTGTTGCCCGTTTCCCTCAAACCTGGAGCAAAAGCCACCCTGTTACTTGTTTTTCCTCCTTTGAGTGATCTTGTTCCAGGCACAAGAGTGTACCTGCGGCTGGTTAACGGCCCGGGACATGAATGGAATTCGACAGCCGAACTTCACGTACAGTGTCACGCCCCTTTAACACCAGTTTCAGAAGTCCATCTAAAATCCAGCAGGGTGTTCCGGGTACCGGCATGGCAACCCACATGGCTGATCGATATCACAGATCTTCCTGATAAACAGGAACTGCTGGTTTCTGGCGGTATGGAGAGCGGCCCATTGTTTCTGTTCGCTGCTTCGGGCTTTGCCGGTCTTGACCCGGCACTCATAAGGGTGGAACCACAACACAACAAGCAGGCGGTGGCACTTGCCGGTTTGAGGGACTTTTATATGCGCCGCGATATCAGTTGGTCGGGATCATTTGTCCGCAATGCCCAAGCTCGGGCACACCGTCTTTGGGGCGATGCAGGCTATCTCAGGGCACTGACAGTGTACTTTGACCATTGCCTCACCGAGGATGGCTGGTTCCGCGACGTTTCAGAAAACTATTTTTACGTTTCCGCCTGTGGCGAAGCGCTGATTTACCTGTACCAAGCCACCGGAACAGAGCGCTATTGCCGGGCCATCACACACTTGAAAGACAAACTGCTGGCCCTGCCCTGCAACTCTGACGGCATTCTGATGGATTCGGGCCGGGTGGAAATCGAACTGTTTTACTGTGTTCTGCCCTTTCTGGCAGCCTATCAGGATGCCTTCGACGACCCCGAAGTCTGTGCGCTCGTGGTTTCTCAAGCCCTGATCTTCTTTGACAGGGCCTGGAATGAAAGTCCCAGCGGTCTGCCGCTGCAAAGCCTCAACAACCCCGACAGCCGCGGCTGGTCCCGGGGCCTGGGCTGGTTTTTAGCGGGCCTTGGAAAGGTCTTGAGCAGCCCCGGTATAAAACAACACCCAGATTATCCGCTGCTTGCCCAACGGTTTGTGCGGCTTGCCCAGCAAATTGAATCCTATCAACAGGAAAACGGAATGTGGCGCAGTGTGATTCAAGAACCGTCCAAGCCGTGGGAGGTAACGGGAACAGCCCTGATGGCACTGGGCCTGGAACTGGGCTTTCAGCAAGGTTTGCTGCCAACTTCGGCAGGGGAGCGGGTTGATCGGGCCTTGAAAGCTCTCGAAGGGTTTTCTGTGACAGGCCTGGAAATGACCAGTTGTTTTCCTATGAATTTCGAAGCCAAATTCCATGTCACAGACTTCAGCGGGGTTTCCGACCAGGGCTACGGCACATGGATGGAGCTGTTTTTGACCGTCGCCGGAAGAAGCCCGTACGGCGTTCACCCATGAAGACCTACACCAACCCCATCCTTCCTGGTTTCCACCCCGACCCCTCGATTGTCCGGGTCGGTGAAGACTACTATCTGGTCACCTCGACCTTTCAGTACTTTCCGGCCATCACCATCCAACATTCGCGAGACCTCATCCATTGGAAAATCATCGGTCATGGCATCACCGAGAGTTCCTTTCTCGACCTGACACATACTTTGGATGGCTGCGGTATCTGGGCGGCAGATATCACCTGGCATCAAGGAGTGTTCTACCTTTCTTTATGCCTGGTTCAACTGACCAAGGACCGCAGCATCAACCTTCGCGGCAACTACCTTGTCCGTTCCACAAAGCCCGAAGGTCCCTACGACCGTCCCATGAGAATCACCAGCGAAGGCAATGATCCCTCCTTGTTTTTTGATGATGATGGTACGCCTTATCTCTTGTATGCGGCAGGAATTCCGCAAGCTCTCGGCACGAAAATCGTACAACTGGATGCCGCGTGTACCAGGGTGGTCGATGGTCCGTATTGGATGAACTGGGGACAGTTCAAACGGGCTCCCGAAGGGCCTCATCTGCTCAAAAAAGATGGGTGGTACTATCACCTGATGGCCTGTGGCGGCATCGGGCCGCAACATCAAGAACGGATCGCCCGTTCGCGTTCCATCACCGGTCCTTACGAGCCGAACCCAGCCGACCCGTTTCTGTTCCAGACCAAGTCCGATGCCAGGATTCAGCTCTCAGGCCACACCAAACTTTTCCAAACCCAGGCCGGGGACTGGTGGATGGTTTCCCTGTGCCAGCGGCAGGTGAACGGGGTATCGCCCCTGGGGCGTGAGACGGCCCTGGATCGAATCGACTGGACGGACGGATGGCCCGTTGTCAATCAAGGAAAAGGGCCCTGCGATGAGGGCCAGGTACCCGAACTTCCAGCCTCCCCTGTGAACCGGCCGGACAGGGATGACTTCTCAAGCCCGCAACTAGCCTTTGAGTGGCTGACGGTGAGAAACCCCCGCGAGGCCGACCGCTCACTTCAGGAGCGTCCGGGATTCCTGAGAATCTACACTGGTCCCGGTGAGCTGGCAGAGCTCCATACCCGAAACACGACGGTGCGCCGGGAACAAGCCTGGGCTTATTGTGCAACACTGTCGGTGCAGTTTCAGCCGCAGCAACCTGGCCCTCAGGCCGGGCTGGTGTGCTACTACGACACCAGCGCCTTTCTGCAATTCGGGATCACGTGGAACCAGGGTTTACAGGCCGTGGTGCAGATGCAAGGAGCCGGGCAAAGAACTGTCCTCGAATTTATGTCGCTCCAACCCGCACTGTACCACTACCTTAGGGTGGAGGTCGAAGGCCTGAAGCGACAATTCTTCTACAGCCGCGATCAAATCGTCTGGACCCTGGTGGCTGCCGTGGAGGAATGCCGGTTCCTCAGCGACCAAGGCACCCTCCACTGGCCTTTCACAGGCACCATGGTAGGAATGTTCGCCGTTGATGGCGGTACCGGTCTTCGAATTCCAGCGGATTTTGACTGGTTTGAGATGGTCAATCCTCTTCCGTAAGCTTCTGGGCAGCCTGGAACTGAAACAGAGCCTTCATAAAGCCCCAAATCTCACGCTTGGTTTCGGTGCTGACATACAAAAAGGCCAGCCCGGTTTCCAAAGTCCCTGAACCAGTCATGTACGTTCTGGAAGGAACACACTCGAGCGGACCGAAACTACGGCTCTTGGTGCCGTCAGACGCTTCAAAGACCAATTGGTAGCTGCGGTTTTTGTCCAGCGGCCGGCCAACCTGCACCCGAAC
>JAIFLN010000071.1 GCA_020049045.1 Spirochaetota bacterium
AGGCCAGGAATTCCTTGGCGAGGTCCTTCTTTTTGGACTGCTTGGCCATCCCCATGCCCCACGAAACCACGATAAAGGGGTTCTGAGCCTTGGGACCGGCGGGAACGTTGGCGATGCCGACGTTTTCGGCGGGAACCTGTGACTTGGTCGGGTCAACAATCTGTCCGTAGAACACCGAAGCGTCGGTCCACAGGGCGACCTTTCCGGCTTGGAACAGCGGCATGATGTTTTCCCACGACATCGAGGTGATGCCCTGGGGGCCATAGTTGGCCAGCATTTTTCCATAGTAGCGGATGGCATCGACGGCGGCCTTGGACTGGAACACCGACTGGCCCTTATCGAGGAAGCGTCCGCCATAGCCGTAGACGTAGCTGGAAAGCTGGGTCACGGCCGCAGCACCCTTGCCGCGGGAGGCAAAGCCGGCGACACCGTCTTTGTTAAGCTTTTTGGCGGCGGCTTCGAGCTCGGCGAAGGTCTTGGGAACGGCGATCCCCGCGGCCTTGAGCAGGTCGATCCGGTAGTACATCACCTGCCACTCAGTCACAATGGGTACGCTGTAGCTCTTGCTTCCAAAGGTCACCACATCCATGGCGTTCTTGGGAAAATCGGCGAAGTCATAACCGGTCACCGGTTCGTACCAGCCGTTTTTGTAGAACATCTTCCCTTCCTGGAGAGGACGGGTCATGAACACATCGACCGACGAGGAGTTGGTGGCAAATTCGGTGGTCAGCTTGGTGGTCAGCTGGGATTCCTGAAGGCTTTCCACGTTGACCTTGATGCCGCTGGCGGCTTCGAATTCTGGAATGGCCGCTTTCAACAGCTCGCCGTACGGGTGGTTGGCGAGGAGTACCCGGATCTCTTTTGTCTGGGCTCCGGCCGCGAATGTAACGGCGACGGCGAGCAGAACGGTGAACAGTTTTCTCATTTCTTCCTCCTTGAAATGGGGATGTCTGACATCCTGGAAAAATTATCGCACCCAATTTTTTCCCGGTCAATCAGGAAGTGAAAATTTATTTCATTGACATTAAAACTTTTTTCATGGTAGCTTTTCTTCACTCTGATGAAGAAGAAAAGTTGCCTCTACGAGATCGAATCTCACCGCGACTCTTTGAGTGAAAAAGAAATACGGATTGCCGATTTTATTACGGCTGATCCAGGTCAAGCCGTTAATCCAAGCCTCGAAGAGCTGGCTGATCGCATCGGAGTGTCTGATACCACCCTTTTTCGCTTTGTCCGCAAGATCGGTTACGCCGGGTATCAGCAGTTTCGTATCGCTCTGGCCACGGAAACGGTGGAACCACGCAAAACGATCTATGAAACGACCGAAGAGACTCACGACGCTGAGTCTGCGATCCGGGTGGTATTTCAAGAAAACCTTGCCGCAATGCAACATACTCTCGAGACACTGGACCGAGGAGATCTGGACAGGGCTGCCTTGTTGCTCAGAAATGCGACCCGTATCCATCTTTTGGGTCTGGGGGGCTCTCAAATCGTGGCACAAGACGCCTGTCATAAATTTTTGCGCTCGGGACTGGCCTGTTGTGCCCCTGCCGATTTTCATTTTCAACTGATGCAAGCCTCTCAGGCACGTCAGGGTGAGACAGCTCTTTTGGTGTCCCATTCTGGCTCAAACAAGGACTCGCTGGCCTTGGCGACGGAAATTAAGAACGGAGGAGCCAGTCTCATCGTGTTGACAACACGGGAGCGCTCACCATTGGCAAAAATGGCCGACGTGGTACTGTTAGCAGCCGGGGCCGGTTCTCCGTATGTCAGTGAAGCGTTTTCGGCTAGGATTGCTCACCTTACTATCATTGATGTTCTATATTTGCGCGTGATGAAATACCTGGAGGCCCAGGGATGGGAGAGTCTGGAGAGGATGCGCTTGGCCATCGCACCCCGTCGATTGTAAGGAGGCACCTATGAAAGCTTTGGTGTTGGAAGAATACAAAAAGCTCACGTATCGGGAAGTGGAAAAACCTCGTTTGAACGGAACCAGAGATGTGCTGTTGCGGGTCAAAGCAGTAGGGATCTGCGGTTCCGACGTCCACGGCATGGACGGATCGACCGGGCGCCGTCGCCCCCCCATCATCATGGGGCACGAGGCCTCCGGCGTGATTGAAGAGGTCGGCTCCGGGGTGAAAGCCTTCCGCCCGGGAGACCGGGTGACCTTTGACTCGACCATCTGGTGCGGCGAGTGCCAGTACTGCCGGTCAGGCCGGGTCAACCTGTGCGACAACCGGCGTGTGCTGGGTGTCTCGTGCGCCGAATACCGCCAGGACGGTGCCTTTGCCGAGTACGTGGTGGTTCCCGACCACATTCTCTTCCCCATCCCCGAAGCTTTGGATTTTGTGGGTGCGGCGCTGACCGAGCCTGTAGCCGTGGCGGCGCATGCGGCGGCGGTGACACCGGTGAAACGCAATGAAACCCTGGTGGTGGTCGGTGCCGGCCTGATCGGGCTGCTGCTGATTCAGGTGCTGCGTTCGGGGCACTCGGGCCGGATCATTGCAGTGGACCTCGACCCGGCCAAACTCGAACTGGCGCGAAAATTTGGTGCTGATGAGGGTTTGCTTGCTTCTGACCCGACCCTGGCTGGTCTCGGAGCAGATAGGGCCTTCGAAGCCGTGGGTGCCACCGCTCCTATTCAGACGGCCCTCTCGACGGTACGCAAGGGCGGGTCGCTCACTTTAATCGGCAACCTGAGCCCCAAGATCGAGCTGCCGCTGCAAATGGTGGTGACCCGCGAACTCACGCTGTACGGTTCGTGCGCCATTGCCGGCGAGTATCCTCTGGCGCTGGACCTGATGGCCCGCAAAAAGATTGATTACCGCGCCGTGGTGTCGGCCGTCCGTCCTCTCTCGGAAGGAGCCTCATGGTTTGACCGTCTTTACAATAAAGAGGCAGGTCTGCTGAAGGTGGTTCTGGAACCATGAAACCCCTGCGCTTTGGTCTGGTTGGCTATGGCAAGGTCGCCGGTTTGCACGTTCAGGCGTTTTCAACTCTGAAAGAACAGGGACTGGAACTGTGTGCGGTCTGGGGCCGGGATACGCTCAAGGCTCAAGCCTTCGCGGCCCGTCATGGCCTGACTGCCTATTCCTCGATTCCCGATATGGTTTCTAAGGGCCGTCTCGATGCTGTCATTGTGGCGACTCCGCATCTGCAGCACCGGGAACATGGGGTGGCAGCCCTCGAAGCGGGTGCCCATGTGCTGATTGAAAAGCCCTTGGCACTTTCGACGGCCGATGCCGATGTGCTGATCGAAACCGCCAACCACTGCCGACGGACTTTGGGTCTGATCAGCCAGCGGCGCTGGTTCCCCGCCGTCCGCCGGGTAAAGGACGCCATCGATGCCGGCAAAATCGGTCGCCCGGCCTTGGCTCAGATCACCATGCTGGGCTGGCGTGATGAAGCCTACTACCGTTCTGATCCATGGAGAGGTTCCTGGGCGGGCGAAGGCGGCGGTGTTCTGGCGAATCAAGCTCCCCACCAACTTGATCTGTTACAATGGTTTATTGGTCCCATCGAAGAAGTTTATGCCGGATGGACCAACGTCAATCACCCCTACATCGAGGTGGAAGACTCGGCCGTTGCGATGTTCAAAGGGAAAAACGGTGTGATGGGAAACCTTTTGGTCTCCAACTCTCAAAAACCAGGAATTTACGCCAAAGTCCATGTTCACGGCACTTCAGGTGCCTCGGTGGGGGTGCAGACGGACGGAGGTGCCATGTTTGTGGCGGGGATGTCGTCCATTGTCGAGCCGGCGTCCAACGACCTCTGGACCGTTCCGGGTGAGGAGGCTCTGCCCGCCCAATGGCTGAAGGACGACCTCGGTCTGTTCCAGCGGGTCGACCCGACCAGTTATTTCCACGCGCTGCAATTTCTCGACTTTGCTGAGGCCTTGCGGACGGGCCGCCCCCCCGCGATCGATGGTAGCGAAGGACGCAAGAGCGTAGCCCTCATCGAGGCCATTTACCGGTCCGGCCGGGAAGGCAGGCCCGTGGCCCCTTGACCCCCCGAAAGGATTTGGCGACCATAGTGGTATGCGCTTCCGTCCTTTTCTCCTAATGTCCATTGTCGTCCTGTCTCCTTTGGGGGCTCAGGACCTGATCCATCCGTCGTTTACATTTACGGCATCGACCCTGGCACCCGTGTTGCGCTCGTTGCCTGTCAGTCTCCGATCGGCGGTGCAAGCTGATCCCCGGGCCTTCCTGGAAGACTACAAGCCCCTGCTGACCCAACCATCGGACCTGCTGATTCTCGTCGACAAGAAAAATGAGCTTCCCAGCGATTACGAGGCCGATGATTTGGTGGTGCTCAAGGCTCCGGCATTCAATGTCAACAAAACAGGCATGAAATTCCGAAAAGCGTATCTGACCCCTCTGACCAACCTGGTCAAGGCTCTTAAAAAAGAGGGACTAAACCCTGTGATCTCGTCGGCATACCGCTCCTGGGCCTACCAGAAAGATCTGTTCCAGAACTACGTCACCCGTGACGGACTGGCTACCGCCGAACGTTACAGCGCGCGGCCTGGCCGCAGCCAGCATCAACTGGGAACCGTCATCGACATCGGCGTTTTGGCACCCGAACTGGCCGATACCGACGAAGGCCGCTGGCTGGCGGCACATGCGGCGGAATTCGGGTTTTCGATGAGCTTTCCCGATGGGCAAGAAAGTCTGACAGGCTATGTCTTTGAACCCTGGCATTTCCGCTACATTGGCGTGGAAGCCTGTACTGTCCAAAAAAAATGGTTCGGGGACCTTCAGCAGCGGCTGGTCGAGTTTCACAATGCCCAAGGCGCGACGCTGCGGGCCGGCCTGAAGAAGTAGGAGCCCTATGCTTTCCATGATTGCCCGTTTGAGACCCTATGCGCCGGCGGTCATTCTGACGCTGACCCTGGTACTGGTGCAGGCCTTGGCTGAACTCGGTCTGCCGACACTGATGGCCGGTATCATCGACAAAGGCGTTTTGGGCAAGGACCAGTCGGCGATCTGGAGCGGAGGTGGCTGGATGTTGGGCATCGCCTTGGCGGGCGCTCTGGCATCGGTAGCGGCCTCCTGGGTTTCCGCACGACTTGCTTCGGGGTTCGGCAGGGATCTCAGGGCTGCCGTCTTCCGGAAGACCACCGGAATGTCGGTTGACCAGTTTGGCCGCTTTGGAGCAGCCACCCTGATCACCCGCACCACCAACGATGTGGTTCAGGTTCAGAGTTTTGTTGTGATGGCCCTGCGGATGCTGGCCATGGCCCCCTTGATGGCCATTGGCGGTGTCATTATGGCGTTTGTCCTTGACCCTGGTCTGGCCCTGGTACTGGCGGTAGCGGTTCCTGTGCTGGCCATCGGCATAGTCGCCTTTGCCCGCAAAGGGGTGATGTACTTTCAGTTGGTTCAAAAGAAGATAGACCGGCTGAACCTGGTTTTGCGGGAATCTCTGACGGGAGTCAGGGTCATCCGGGCCTTTGACCGCCAGGAATTCGATGCTCAGCGTTTTCAAGCAGCCAACTTCGACCTGGCCGAGGTGTCACTAAAGACGCAAAAACTGATGGCGGTGATTATGCCGGGCATGATGCTGGCCATGAGCCTGACCACGGTTGCGCTGGTCTGGTTTGGAGGCCTGCAAATCGAGGCAGGTCGCCTGCAAGTCGGTGGCCTCATGGCCTTTCTGCAGTACGCCACCATGATTTTGTTTTCTCTCATGATGATGTCCATGCTCTTTGTGATGCTTCCACGGGCAGCCGTCTCGGCGGAACGGATCAACCAGGTGCTCAGTTTGCCCGAAGAAAATCCCGCCGGGCAAGGAGCGGAACGAGGTGTTGCCCAAGCCGCGGAAGGGGCCACCATCGAGTTTCAACAGGTGGGCTTCCGCTATCCTGGAGCCGAACAGGCCGCTCTTTCCGAGGTCTCCTTTGTCGCACCTGCTGGAAAGGTGACCGCCTTGATTGGTGGTACCGGTTCAGGAAAAACCACCGTTCTCCAGCTGGTAACCCGGTTCCACGATGCCACAACCGGGCAAGTTCTGGTGGATGGGTTGGATGTCAAACAATGGTCACGAGCGGCTTTGCGCCGCCGCATGGGAATGGTTCCGCAGAAAGCACGGCTGTTCAC
>JAIFLN010000015.1 GCA_020049045.1 Spirochaetota bacterium
AGGCTGATCAGGGTATGGCTGCTCCACACGGTGGGCACGGGGTAGAGGATGCGAAGTCGCCCCTTCACTTTTTCCCAGATCTGTGGGTTTTGCAGGGAGAACTCCACGATTTGGTTTTCGTAACCCACGATGAGCGGGTACGAGCCCATGCCTTTGTTGAGAAACTGCTCGAAGAGGAAACCGGTGGAACTTTCCATGAAGCCCTGACGCGCGAAAAACGACTTGAGGATGGGCAGCAGTTTCTCGAGGTCTTTCTCCTGGGTAACGTCGTTGACCAGAACGTTGGCCATGAGCCCGGCGAACAGGTTTCCGCTGTTGCTCTTGGTGGGATCGGTGGGAATCAGGTTCACCTTGCCAAAGAGCTGGGGGAGGCCGATTTCTTTCCAGGTCTTGTTGCCGAGAACCAGTTCCAGCAGACCGGGAAGATCCACCACATAGTAGGAACCGGCGGTCTCCTTAACGATCTTCGCGTTGATGAGGGCATCGGTGACTTTGTCCCAGCTGAAAATGACCAAAGGAGTGTTGAGGACAACGGCGGCCTTGTGCTTCCTCTCGGGGTTCCAGGCTTTGAAGAGCTCAAGGCTGACCTGGCTGGAAGGCCACAGAAAGTCGGAGTCGCCGATTTTTTCCGGCCGCACCTGCTCGACGCTCCCTTCCCGCTTGAACGTTGTTTCTAAGCCATACTTGCCCTGGAGGACTTTCAGCACCTCTGGGTTTTCCATCATGAGGCTCTTTTCGCTTCCAATGAGCCCGGAGATGGCCACGGTCTCACGGCCAAAAAGCCCCACGGGAGCAGCAGAACCCGGCGCTTGCTGCGAAAACCACCACCAAGTGCCCCCACCCAACACCAAGGCGAGCAAAACGACCCCGATGATCTTCTCTCTCATGACTTTTCACTCCCTTGATCGAGGCCTTCGCTGGCCATGGTGCGCCGCAAAAGCTCCAGCTCGGTATCGAGATCCATCACATCATCCTGCTGGAGCTGGGCCAGCTGTTTCTCAAAGGCCCGGTGGATGGTACTGAGCATGCCCTCGGTTTTGGCGAGGCTGTCGGTGATCCCCGGGTCGCGGAGATTTTTCCCCTGGAGGCCGGTATACCGGGTCAGAATACGGATGACCGCATCAGGATAGTAGTTCAAAAAACTCCGGGCCGTCTTCAGGTCCTTGGGGTCTTTCCGGATGTCTTCCAGGAGCTCTTGGTAAACCTCGGCGATGCTCAGGGCGTCGGCTCTCACCCGAGCGTCGGCGATTTGCCCGCCAAGGCGCAGGATTTCCTGTTTCTGCGCCTTTCCCGCCTCCAGGGCCTGTTCGACGATCTCGGGGGTAAGGCCCGAGACTTGCACCTTCAGTTTGCGGGGGGGCCGGAACAGAAACTGCCCCGCGACATAGACGCCCACCGCCACCAGAAGCGCGGGCACCAAGGCGTTGGTCACCACAAGAAAGGCCACAAAAATCCCTCCAGCGAGGAGGGACGACAGAATCATCTGCCCGAGCGTCCCGGATTTTTCTTCCATGCTCAATTGTACCCTTTAACGGTGCGAAACGCCTTGATCAGGTCTTTGCGGCCATCGAAGACCCGACCGCGGGAGAGTTCGGCCAAAGGTTCCAGTTGCGAACTGTCGGCTTCCCCAAAGACGATGCTGAACACCGGCACGTCCAACCCGGCCTCCTCGTAGGCTTGGCGGAACGCCGCCAGATCGGGGCCTGAATTATGGACGCCGTCTGTCATCAGTATGAGCGCCGGGATGTAGCGTTCGAGAGTTGGTTCTTCTTTGAGGATTTGCAGTCCCCGGATCAAAGGACTGTGGATGTCTGTCCCCCCGCCGGGAGACTGGCTTTCCAGTTCACGGTAAAGGCCGTCCAAGACCGACGAAGCGTTGCCTTCACCGACGATCTCCCCTATCAGTGTATTGCTGAAGGGGATGAGCACCCACCGGTCCCGGGACCCTGCCTGGAGGAGGTACTTCTGGGCCTCCTGCTGGTCCAGAAGCTTCTTCATGGCCTCTTCGAGCTGCTCTTCCCCGGTGCCGCCCATCGAGCCCGAATAATCCAACGCCAGGATGGTGAAGCTGGGTTTGCGGTAACCGGTTTGGTACAGTTGCAGACTCTTCTGGATGACCTCTTCGCTGGGCAAACGGATGGGGCTGATCAGGCGGTCAGCGTTGATCCCCCAATCGGGGTTGAAGACGCTCTTGTCGGCATCCGTGATATCTCCACCTAAGCCCGTCCGGCGACCCAGCGCGGCGAGTTTGGCCTGCGACTCGGGCTTTAAGAGCCACTGCTGAAAAGCGAGGAACTTCTCTTCTTTTTCCTTGGACTTGGTCGAATTGAAGCCCAGAGGCGAGTCGGCGATGACCAACCCGTCCATGGGGTAGACCAGTGTGAGGGGTTCCTCGCCGTTGGCGATCAGTTCTTGGTTCGTCTCGATAAGCACGGCTTCATAATTCACCATGGCGTCGGCGTCGGGACTCTTCAAAAAAAGTTCCTTCAACCAGCCACTGGAACCGCTGGACCGGTTGATGCCGCCCATCAGGTCCTGAATCTGGGTGGCGATCTCGGGTTTTTCGAGATCCTCGCTGCGAATCACCTCGGGATTTCCCAGAAGAGCGTACAGGAACCCCAGGTAGGCGCTGGCTCCCGAGTTGCTTTGAGTGGCGCTGGTCATCATGAAGTTGAGCCGCTTGGATTTGATGGCGCCCAGGATATCCTTTACCGTGACGTCTTTGCCCGTCCAGCCGAGTTCCAGCGCTTTGGCTTTGCGCACGCCAAAGACCACGGGGCTGGTGAAGATGCTCTTGGAGTGGGCGATTTTCCGCGTCTTGTCGCCGAGGGTGATCCAAAGGGCGTTGGCCGGCCAAACGGCGTCGGCCTCCAGGATTTCGGCACCCAACTCCAGCATGATGTCCACGGAGCCCTTGTACTTCATGTCGAGCTGAACTCCCGACTCCCGTTGAAATTCCTCGAAAAGGGGCTGCAGTGCCTCGTTCTCCGAGCCGGAGAGGATGCTAAGTCCGCCTGTTGAGAAGGCTTCCTGGCATGCGCTGAGACTGAGAGCGAGCAGGACTCCTGCCGTAGCGGCGGCAAAGCGGAAGGTACGGTGTGTTCTCATAGCCCAATTATGTGCGATTTTGGCGTCCGGAGTTCTAGTGGCAGGCAAGCCTAACGAAATTCTCATACTTCTTTGTCTCCAGCAAGGCAATCATAGGGCGAAGCCTTGGCTCAGTTCGACGCGACCCGAAAGCGAAACCGCGACTCAGCTTAGCCGCACTTGCGTGCCGCCTGAACTTGCTATCCTTCTTCGCAACGTGCTTCACCTAGATGGCAAACTATCCCGAACCTAGGTGACCCGACCGGCTTGCATCCCCTCACGCGGTAAACCAGAGCGCCATCCAGACCGTCGTCACTCACGAAAGAAGGGTTGTCGACGCGGCCAAAACATGGACGCCCAACAGAAGCACCAACGAGTCCCGAAAGGTCCAGTTATGGTTTTCCTCGACGAAACGTCGTGCCGGGTGACAGCCAAGTATCGGAAAGGCGGCGTCTGGATGCCGGGTCGCGTTGCGGTTTGCCGCAAGGACGACACTGAGGTCCGCTTCCGTTCTTGATGAGACGAATTGCCCCCCGGCGCTTGTCCCCGCCTGAGGATTGGCTCATCCTCATCGCAGGAGAAACTCCATGTACATTACCCGCGCCGCGCTGAAGGTCGAAGCCAAGAAACGGTTTTCGGGCGACAAAAAGGCCTCGGCTCTGGTGACTCCGGTCTCGTTTTTGCTTCCGTCCTTGATTGGCCCCAGCGGCATTGGTCCCCTTCTCCTCGATGGTCTGGTTCGTACTTGTCGACGAACCGGAACTGACGGCCCGACAAGCGCTCGAAAGATCCAAAGTGCTCGCCAAAGGGCATTCTGAGACCCTCACAGGAGGGGAGCTTGCCGCGCCCTGAGTGAGGGCATCACTTGGCAGACTCTTCCGGTTCTGAACCGCGTTGTCGGACGCTTTGGTTCTCCTCAAGAAAAAGTACCCTTGGATGGGAACCACTTCGCTGGGCGCGTACTTGATCTCTGCCACCTCGAGCCACTTCGGCGACTCATGAAGTCGAAGAGGGATGATTGGTTGGTTTGAGCACTTGAATCGCCCCCTGGAACATAGTTTTCTCATAAAAAATTAGTTCAATCCTAACATTCATCCCCATTAATGGCTCCAAGGACTCAATCAATGAGTCATATTCAAAAACACCGAGGGTGGGCGTTCCTTCTTGCCCTCTTGGCAGTGTTCTTCCTTGGCACTACCGGTGTCTACGCCGAAACAACCAAGGTCTTTCCTCGCGACGCTGTCTGGAAATACGACGACAGTGGCAAGGACCTGGGCACCGCCTGGAAAACCGCCGACTACGACGATTCGGCCTGGAAATCCGGAAAAGCCCCCTTGGGCTTTGGCGACGACGTGTCGGAAACCGATCCCAGTCTGCCTGTGGGCACCGTGGTGGGCTTTGGTCCCAAGGCCGACGACAAGAACATGACTACCTACTTCCGGACCACCTTTGACGTGGCCGACCCTGCGGTCTTCACCGAGTTGAAGGTGTATGTGCATGTGGACGACGGCGCGGTCATCTACGTCAACGGCGTGGAGGCCTTCCGTAAGGGCATCGATGCCGGTGTGGCCGTCGCCTTTGCCACCCCTGCGAAGTTCAAACCCAAGGAAGAAACCTTCACCCTGCCGGCTTCGGTGCTGAAGAAGGGCAAGAACGTCCTGGCTGCCGAAGTCCATCAGGACGGGGGCGACAGCTCGGACCTGTGGTTTGAGTTGGGCTTCGACGGCGTTGCCCCGATGGTGGCCAACATCCTACCCCGGAACGCCCTGTGGAAGTTTGACGATAGCGGCAAAGATCTTGGCAATGACTGGAAAGCCCCCGGCTATGCCGACACGGCCTGGAAGATGGGCAAGGCCCCCCTGGGCTTTGGCGACGACGTTTCGGAAACTGACCCCAGTCTGCCGGTGGGCACCGTGGTCGGCTTCGGCCCCAAGGCCGACGACAAGAACATGACGACCTACTTCCGCACCGAAGTGTACGTCAACAGCTTGGCTGGCTTCGCCAACCTCAAGGTTTACGTGCACGCTGATGACGGTGCGGTGGTCTACATCAACGGCGTGGAAGCTTTCCGCAAGGGAATCGATGCCGGTGTGGCCGTCGCCTACGCGACCCCTGCCAAGTTCAAACCCAAGGAAGAAACCTTCACCCTTCCGCTCTCACTGTTCAAGGAAGGGACTAACGTCATCGCCGCCGAAGTTCACCAGGACGGCGGGGACAGCTCAGACCTGTGGTTTGAGCTGGGTATCCAGGCCGTGGCCGCCGGAGCCGCCGAACCAGTTGCGGTGAAGACGGCTCTCCTCGTTCCGGACCCCAAGGCACCCTTGGGCAAGGTCACCAAGGCCGTAGCCACAGTGTACGGTGATTCGAAAACCGAAATGGGCTTCGCCTGGTACACCACCGCCGCCTCCGACAAGAGCGACATTCAGGTGGTTCCCAAAACTGGTGCCAAGGCTGATTTTACCAAGGCGCTGTCCTTCACTGGCGCTTGGACCCTGCCTGTCAATTCCCCCCAGGAAGTTCTGCACAAGGGCACGGCTTCCAAGCTCATGCCCAATACCGCCTACTGGTACCGTGTCGGTGATGCTTCGCGCAACCTGTGGAGCGACGTGGGAACCTTCCGCACCGCCCCCAAATCCGGAGCCTTCACCTTCATCGACCTGGCCGACCCCCAGGCTAAAAGTGAAGAAGAAGCCATCTTGGCCAGCAAGACCCTCGTCGCGGCAACCGCGACTGTCAAGGGCGCAGCCTTTTTGGCCATCAACGGCGACTTGGTCGATGTGGGCATGATGGAAAACCAGTGGGATTGGCTGTTTGATCACTCGAAGCCTGCCTTGCAGGCTGTCCCCCTGGTCCCTGTAGCCGGTAACCATGATGAGGATAAGAGTGGCTTTATCGATCACTTCACGCTGAACACGCCGAAAGGAAGCCCTACGGTATCGGGTGCCTACTATTCCT
>JAIFLN010000118.1 GCA_020049045.1 Spirochaetota bacterium
GCGCTGAGCTTGTCCATGTACTTTTCGACAATGGCGGGAACGGCGTCGTAGAAGGGGTTACAGGCCTCGCGGGCCTGGAAGTACACGTCGGGGTTCTGGGCCAGGCCTCGGGTCACGGGGCTGTTGGGGTTCAGAGCGCCGGTGCGGAAGCGGTTGACGGCTTCCCAGGGGACGAGTTTGGCCAGTTCGTCGTACTCGATGACCTCGACCTTCTGGACTTCGTGGCTGGTGCGGAAGCCGTCGAAGAAGTGGAGGAAAGGAACGCGGCTTTCGAGGGCCGAAAGGTGCGCGACGGCGGCCAGGTCCATGACTTCCTGAACCGAGCTGGTGGCCAGCATGGCGTAACCGGTCTGGCGGCAGGCCATGACGTCCTGATGGTCGCCGAAAATCGACAAGGCATGGCTGGCAAGCGCCCGGGCCGACACGTGGATGACGCCGGGAAGGAGCTCGCCGGCCATCTTGTACATGTCGGGAATCATCAAGAGGAGGCCTTGGCTGGCGGTGTAGGTGGTGGTCAGGGCACCGGCCTGGAGGGAACCGTGGACCGCACCGGCGGCTCCGGCTTCGGACTGCATTTCCACCAGCTTGACGGTTTCACCGAAAATGTTCTTGTGGCCCTTGGCGGCCCATTCGTCGGTATACTCGGCCATATTGGACGATGGGGTGATGGGGTAGATCGCGGCTACCTCGGTAAACGCGTACGAAACGTGGGCGGCGGCCATGTTGCCGTCCATGGTCTTTTTGGACCGGGCCATAGGAACTCCTTGTTCTTTCGTAGTATTGGTTCCATTTTAGACCCTGGAAGAACGGTTAGGCAAGTAGTTGTGAACGCAATCACATTAATCCCCTGTCTTTTTTACTAGGTCACCGACGTGATTGATGGTATTTTGATAAGGCGTTTTTTGGAGGTAATGGTTTGTTCATCGACGAGCTTCTTTCCCATGGCAGTGGTCCAGACTGGAGACCCACCCTCGAGGCTTTGGACCGTTGGAGGTCCGGACAGCTTGCCTCAGCCTTGTTCCGAATCAACCCTTTGGACGTGGCCCGCCACCTCAGCCTGAAACCCGATCCGACGGTTGATGCGTTTTTGGCAGGTGTGCTGGAGGGGTGGTTTGATTTACGCTGGGACTATCATTGCCCTCACTGTCAGGGAATTCCGAACTTCTCGTCTCATTTGGGAACGGCGAAAGCCGAGGACTTCTGCCCGATGTGCAACGTCGGGTTTCGCAACGAGCTGGACCAAACCGTTGAGGTTACCTTCTCGGCGGCTCCCAAAATGGTGAGCTTTGCCCCCGGGGAGCAAGAAGCGTTGCTGATGGCCTACAATCAGTCCTTGGGCAACGGCACTTGGGTTAAACCTGAACAGACGCTTTCGGGCCTCGACTTGCTTCACCGCCCGCTGTTCCATGAGCGCTTCAGCGATGAAGTCTTGAGCGCTGAGGAAAGCCTGGAAATTCGGCATGTGGTGCTGCTGTTCACCGACATCAAGGGGTCCACAGCGCTGTACGAGCAGTTGGGCGATGCCAAGGCGTACAATCTGGTCCGCGAGCATTTCAAGGTGCTGTTCAAGGCCATCGAAACCCATGGGGGAATTGTCGTCAAGACCATCGGCGACGCCGTGATGGCCAGCTTCCGTGTGGCTTCTCAAGCGCTGGAAGCGGCTCTCTCCGTTCAGAAGGCCATTGAACCATTGAAAATTCCCGGCACCGAGGAGTCAGTGGTGGTGAAGATGGGCATTCATGCTGGTCCCGCGATTGCCGTGACCCTTAACGACCGCTTCGATTATTTTGGCCAGACGGTCAACCGTGCCGCACGGATGCAGGGCCTGGCCCACGACCAGGAAATCTTTTTCAGTGAAGCCGTGTTTCGGGACGCCGCCAGCCGCCGGACTCTGGCCACCCGGAAAGCGGCCCTGCGCAAATGGAAGACCCAGCTGAAAGGCATTGAGGGCGACCAAGTCGTATACTCCGTCAAATGAGGTTATCCGTGCGATCAACTGTTCTTCTCCTGCTTCTTTTCACCGGCGTTTCGGCCTGGTCTCAAATCAAGACCGTCAACCCCGGTTTGCCCACCAAGGAAATCATCAAATACACCGAGACCATCGGTTCGGCCACCTACCCCCTGGAAACGACGCTGACCTTGGTCGGTAAGGGCTCTGCCGCACGCTACGAGTATCGCACCAAAGCCTTCGACTTTGACTCCACGTACTGGCTCGACCCCGTGACACTCCAGTCCGTGGCCAGTGAAATCACCACGTTCGCCCCCGATGCCATAATCAAGAAAACCACTGAGTACCAGAAACTGGTGGCGAAGGTCGGACCCGGCGAGTTGCTGATCACCGACCTGGGCTGCATTCCCATTCTGCTTCGGGGCTACCCCTGGAGCAAGGTGGTGACCCACCGGTTTATCTATGCGGGCAACACCATGTTTGCCGGGCCGGGCATCGACTTTGAGTTTCAGATGCTGGGACGCGAGACCATCACGGCCGGCGGGAAAACCTGGGACTGCTGGCACGCCTCCACCGGCCTGGGCGCCCCGTACAGCTGGGTGCTGACCCGCGCCGAATGGTGGTTTGCCGTGGAAGGAACCCACCCCCTGATCAAGACGACGGCCCCTATGGGTGGTCCGGGTACCCCGACCCGGACCCAGGTTTTAGTGAGCTATCAGAAGATTGAGTGATCAGCGGAATTCAGGGGGGCGGTCAATCGGAACCTTGTACCTTTTCCCGACTCGGTTGGGCTCAGCTCAATGCTGAAACCATGAGCGCTGACAATGCTCTTGACCACTGACAAACCGAGTCCCCATCCTGCTTTCGCGGGGTTCTTGCCCCGATAGAAAGGCTCCCAGATGAGGTGGTGTTCCGCCTCGGGAATCCCCGGGCCGTCGTCTTCCAGATCGAAGACCACGGAGTGGTCCTCCTGGTGCACAATCCACCGCAAAGTACCTCCAGGAGGGGAGTACTTAAGCCCGTTGCCCAACAGGTTTTCCAATACCCGCTCCATCAGCTCGGTGTCCAGCGCCAGGCTGAGGTGGGGATCGAGAACCAATTCTCCCCGGAATTTCCTTCCCAGAAGCTCGGAATCTGCTTCAAAGCGCTTCCAAAGAGGGCCCAGCCACAGGGCCAGCGGCACACTTTCGAAGGTGGCCACTCGGTCTCCGGTTTCCAGGCGTACCAGTTCGATCCACCGGGACACCATGCGCTCCAATTGCTCCACTTTGTTGGCAATGATCCCCAGGTACTTGGTGCACTCGGGGTTGGAGCCCTCCAGTTCATCTTCGATGGCCTCGGTGTAGCCTTTGATGAGCCCCAAGGGTGTGCGGAAGTCATGGGACAGCCCCATCAGAAGGAAGGCCTTCCGTTCGCGGTCTTGGTTCAGCGACTTGCGCATTTCTTCCAGGGCCTTGGCCAAGGTGTTCAGCTCCACCGCCCCCTTCCCTTGGATGGGTGTTTGCAGGTTGCCCTGGGCCAAGCGGTCCGTTTCCTGGACCAGATGCCTGAGCGACCGGTCAAACTGTCGGAACATCAGGACTAACAGCAAGATGGGAGCACCAAACAGCACGGAGGGGAGGATCGCTCTAGGAATGGGACTCAGCACTGGTCCCGTCACCGGTCCCGATGAATCCCCCGTTAGCAGATAGTACACAATGGGCACAAAGACAGGAATGGTAAGCAAAGCAAGAATGAGGACTCGAAGGCTCATCTGGACTCCTGCCCTGAGGGGTGGAACCGGTAGCCGAAGCCCCTTTCGGTCCTCAGGTAAACGGGATTGTTAGGGTCTGCTTCGATTTTTCGACGTAGACGCTGAATGTAGACCCCCACGGCTGACAAGTCCCCGAAGGCCTGACCCCACACCGCTTCGTACAGGTCTTGGGGACGAAAGGGCTGCCCAGGATGAAGCAACAAGTAGCGAAGCAAGTCATACTCCCGGGCTGAAAGGGTCACCTTGGTGGAACCTTGGGTGACTGACCGGGTATCGTTGTTCAAGGCAAAGGGACCAAGGTTCATCACCGAGGGGAGGGCCTTTCCCTGGTCTGAACCCACCCGGCGGCGAAGGAGCGCCCTGACCCGGGCAGCCAGCACCCGAGGCGAAAAGGGCTTGGGCAGAAAGTCATCGGCCCCCAAACCCAAAGCCAAAATCAGGTCCTCGTCCTCGCTCCGGGCCGTGAGGACCAGGACGGGGGTTTCACTGGTTTTGCGAAAACGGGTGAGGAACTCAAATCCGTCCATGCCGGGTAGTTGGATGTCAAGGACCACCAGGTCGTAGTTTTGTTGTTCCAAAGCGGCAAAACCCGCTTCGGCCGAGGGGGCGGTGAGGGTTTGGCAGCCTTCCTTGACCAGGTAGAGGCAGATCAGCTCTGCCATTTCGGGAGTATCCTCGACCACCAATACCGATGCTTTCACCCGCGCACCCCCTCAGTCTAAAACGTCATACCCCGAAGGCTGACCTTCAAGGTGGGATTCACGGAATTCTGGGACCCCGGAAGGGGACCGCTAATTTCCACGGTCAGTTTATCAAACAAGATCGCATCGAGCTGCCAGGCGGCGGTATCTCCCCCCTGGGCATACTCGGAGTTCTTCGCGCCCCGGGACCAAACGCTTTCTCCTCCCAAGGTGAGGTTGGGATCGGCCATCCATTCCAGACGGGGCGTCTGGACCCATGACTCTTGCGACAGCGAAGCCCGGAAGGAGTCGGAAAGCGACACTGTCGACCCTGCAATTTTGTTAAAAGCCACCGATCCGGCCACGTACTGGGTGCCGAAGTTTCTCAGATCACCGGCCTTCAGGTCTCCTGTATTGATCAGCATGGGAAGGAACTGACTTCGCTGGTGATAGACGGCGGGATCCTCGGCCCCTGTGCCATTGTAGTAATACTGTCCCAAGGCTTCAAGGCTGAACCTTTTGTCCGGTTCTTCCCAGGTATAGGTAAAGCCCACGGTTTGCTGGGCGACCCAACCAGAGGGATTCTCGGCAACAGCTAATCCTGATCCGGCCTTCTTAAGACGGCGCTCGTCGTTTTTGGCCAGAACCACCGATTCTGAGTAAAAATTCACACCATGAAGATTGAACCCTGCGGTCAGAAAGCCCCGGGGCGCCCGGTCTTGTGATGGCTGGTAGTAACCACCGACCGAGATTTCCGAGCCCCACAACAGCCAGGTTCCTTGGCCGGCCAAGCTCACCTTGTCTCCCTTGGTGATTTCGTTGGCCGTCACCACCGCTTGATAGCTCCCGGCTTCCCCCTCTTCCCAGGTTGCCTTGAAAGAGGTAGGACCTTCCCGGGTGGCCGTGGGATCGGCAGGATCAATGGTGGTCAAATTCAAAACGTCGGCCGGACTATAGAAGAAGCCGCGGCCCCACTGGATGAACTGCTTGCCGACTCGAATGTAAAGCTTATCTCCCCCTTGGAAGTCCCCAAAGGCTTCGCTGACGTTGACCTGGGCCTTGCCAGTACCGGGGTCATAGTTCCATTGGCCCTTAGCGCCCACCCGCATATTTCGATCGGGACGGGCGGTGAGGCCCAACTCAAAGGACAGGTCTTGGGTTAAATCGGGGGAAGCGTCTTTCCAAACGTTAGTGGCCGAGTACTGGAGTTCCCCCGTCCATTGAAGCTTGGCCTCGTCGCCCAAAAACCTTCCAGCCACGTCGGCCGAGGCTCCTGAATTGGAGGTTGCGACTCCGGTTTGTTCAGAGGTCGACTGGTCTCCGAAAAGGTCCTCTTCTTCTGACTGGGCTAGCAGACCCTGGGTTGCCCCCAAAAAAGCCACCCCCAGGGCGAGCATCATCCATGGTTTCATTTCTGGCTCCTACTTGGTGGCTTTTTCGAGGAAAGCCTTGGTGAAAATTTCGTCGGTCAGGGGTTTGTCGCTGACTTCGGTGAAGAGCAGCTCGGTGCGCTTTCCGGCCACCAGGGCGTCGTTAAATATTTGCCTGGTGGCGAAGACCTTTTTGCCCACGTTGACCCAAGTGGGGTAAAGGGAGGTGCGCAACAGCCGCCCTGACAAACTGTAGTCCTCGGACTTCAAGACATTCTTGCTGACCTGGTCGATCCACAGCTTCTGCTTTGGGTAAGTGACCCCAGTGTTTTTGGCGGTGAGGTCCAAAATCCAGGTGTCGAACTTGCCAAGTTTTCCTTCGCTGCTTCCGGTCACACTGTAGTCCGTAGAGCGGTTGGTTTTTAGAAAGTCGGAGTTCTTGGCGTCAGAGCCTTGAAAGTTGTCCTTGAACGAGGTGTAGCTGAACTTGCGGCTGACCGGGTCGTAGGTCCAGAAGTTGTCACCGTTGAGCAGATAACCGGTTCCTTTTTTGGAGTCGGGGGCCAGGATGAGGGCGACAAACGAGTCCTTCGCGTCACGGCGGAACATGGCCATGGTCTGCTCAGAATCCCCGTTTTCAGGGTCCTTGATTTTCATTTGTCCTACGAGGGACACATCCGACTTGCCGAAGTCGGTTCTTTCATCGATTTCGGCCAGCAGTTTGGTGAAGTCCATGGCCTGGGCGCCTAGGGTTCCCGTGAGTGCCAAAAGAAGGATGGAAAGGATAACGATGGTCTTTTTCATAAAAAACTCCTCAACAGAAAAAAAACTCAACAGAAGGCTGAGACTCAGCCCCGATGCCTCAAGGCATCGGCAGGGAACAGGCGGGCGGCTTTGCGGGCAGGGCTAGAGGCGGCCAAAAGGCCCACCCCCAGGACGACGAGAATCGTGGTCAATGTTGGGGTGAGCCCAGGCTGAAACAGCAACCTTTCGTCGGTCAGGAAGATTTGGAAGAAATCCATGCCCGTCAAGGGAATCGAGCCGAGGACCAGGGCGAGGGTCACCGCCAGGGCGCCCCCCAGGGTGACTCCTAGGGTCAGAACGGCCACGGCTTCCCACAGAAAGAGTTTCATAATGCCCCGACGCCTCATGCCCAAAGCCCTGAGGGTACCGATTTCCACCGTGCGCTCCTGAAGGATCATCCGGAAGGTGTTGGAGATGCCAATAAGGGTGACCACCAGCATGATGGCGAAGATGACATACGACACCGCCTGGATGACGGCCACCAACGACAGGAAGGTCGAGGTGAAATCGTCGAGGATGCTCACCTCGTAGCGGGGGCCCTCCCACCGCTCACTGTCGGAGTCGGTGCCCAAAAAGGCGTCCATCATCTTGGTGAGGGGGTTTTCGTCCGGGGCAGCCGGAATCCGGATTTTCACCGTGTTTTGTTGGCCCAGGAGGAAGGCTTCTAGTTGTTGACCCACTTTTTCCTGTTGGTTCATGTCCTTGAGCAATAGGTTGAGGGTCTGAAATTCTCCGGGGGCCAGGCCCAGCATGTCGTTGGCCTGCGACAGCAAAACAAAGCTGTCTTGGGTGAAGCCTCCTCCCCCGGCCGTGTCGATGACAGCCGCCACGGTGAAGTCGAGGAGGTTTTGCTGGCCGTCGAGGGTTTTGAACTTGACCAGAAGCTCATCACCGGCCTGGGCACCGAGGGTTTTGGCCGTGACTGTATTGAGTAGCAACTGATTCGCTTCCAGCACAGCGGGAATGGAGCCGCTACTGGCCGTTAGACTTTTGCGGAAGAAAGTCTCCCTTTCCCATTCCACGCCGGTGAGGTTGGTCTCGAGGGTTTTCGAGCCAAACACCAGTTGGGTGGTCACTTCCGAACGGCGGCTGTACGAAGCCACCTGGCGACCCAAAGCCTCAAGGGCTTGGGGAACCAACTCAACGTTTCGGGTCCGGGTGACCACGCGGTCATACTGGTTCCACTCCTTGGCTTTGAGGAAGACATGGCCTCCAAAAGACTGGGATAGGTTTTCTTTGAGGCTACCAACCATTCCTCCGCTCAGGGCCGAGAGAAGAGTCATGACGGCAAACCCCAGGGCCACGGCCGAGGCCAGGAAAATGGTGCGCCGTTTCTGTCGTAATAGATTGCGGAATGCCAAGGCAATAGTGTTCATAGGATGCTCCTTGAAGAGGCGGTCAGTCGGCCTGGATGGCCTTGAGGGGACTCAGGCGCAGGGCGGTGTTGGCCGGATACCAGCCGGCCAAAAGCCCAATGCTCAACAGGCCCAGCCAGCCCTGCATGGTGCCCCCTAGGGTCAAGAAGGGGCGCACTTGGTCCGAAGCAAACAACAGCTGAAGGAAGCCCGAGGGGATGGGAATACCCGTCAAGAAGAGGATGCCGACCACCACCGCTGCGACCACCACGCCCACCACCCCGGCCGCCAAGGCGAGGAAGAACACCTCCCAAAGGATGAGGTTGCGAACCAGCTTCTTTCGGGCTCCCAGGGCCCGCATAGTACCGATTTCGGTGGTCCGTTCCGAAATTGAGATCATCAAGGCATTCATGACGATGAAAATGGCCACCAAGATGATGATGAAAATCACCACCGCAAAAGCCTGTTTTAGCGCCAGAACCGTTTGAGCTGTGTTACCAGCTCCGGCCACCCAGTCTTGCACCTTCACCTCGAATCCCGCCTCTTGTAAGGCGCTGTTCAACTGAGCCTGGGCGGTTTCGGCCAAAACTCCGGGTTTCAACTGAAGGGTGACCATTTGCCAGGCCTGGGCATCGGGGACCTCGGCGGTCCTTTGGCCAATTCCCGTACTTAGCAAGTCTCCCAGGTTGACCCGGGGGGTGTCGGAGGTAACCGCCGAAACGGCCGGTTCCGAGAACAGGTCCTCTTCGTCGATCACGGCGGGTGAGGCTTCGATGGGCGCGGCCATCCCTTCGACAATGTGGCCCAACAAAAGCCGAACCGTATCAATGTCCACCCAAGCCGTCAGGGTCATGGGACCTTGCTTGCTGGCCTCGTCTAGTTTGGCCACACCGACCAGGGTGACGGTGCGGATGTTGCCGGCCTGGCCCATCATGGCCAGATCGAGGGTGTCCCCGACCTGGATATTCTTACCTGACTTTTCGCGAAGGAGTTCCATGGTTGACTCGTTGACGACCAGCCCCCTCTGTCCCTCCTTCCAAAAACCGCCTTCCTGGAATTCCACCGTTGAGGGGAACATTTTTGTGTACCGAACGGGGTCGATTCCCAGCATCCTCACCGCCGTTTTGGCCCGCTCGTCGACGAGAATTTGGGCGCCGCTAACGGAATGGGGATTCCAAGTGGCAAACAACCCGGACTCTTCCAAGACTTTCTCAAGCTGGGGGTAGTGGGGAAAGGTGGCAATCTTCAAACCCGGGACCCTTCCGTCGGGACCAAATACCGTCACAGCCACTTTGTTGGGCATGGACAAGAAAAGTTCGCCGGTGTACTTGCCAATGTAGGAATCTTGAACTCCTTTCGTGGCCGAGTCGAGGAAGGCGTTGCCCAACAAATAGAGGAAGAGACCAAAGGCCATGATCAAGCCCACGGTGATCGACCGGCGTCCGTGTTCCCTCAGATTTCGGAAGGCCAGGGTCCCAAGCATGGGAATTTTCATACTACCACCCCGTCCTGAATGCGGATCACATGGTCGGCAACGTCGACGATTCGCTGATCGTGGGTGGAGAAGATGAAGGTTGTTCCCAGCTCGTGGCTGATCTTTTTCATCAGGGCAATGATGCTCTCGCCCGTGCGGCTGTCGAGGTTGGCGGTGGGCTCGTCGGCCATGACGATGCGGGGTTTGTTGACCAAAGCCCGTGCGATGGCCACGCGCTGACGCTGTCCGCCGGAAAGCTCGTTGGGCTTGTGTTTTGCCCAATCGCTCAGGCCCACGGACTCAATCAAATGGTTGGTCCAGGCCGTATCGGGTTTGATGTGCTTGCCATGGCCAATGAGGAGAGGAAACTCGACATTTTCTCTGACCGAAAGGACGGGGACCAAGTTGAAAGTTTGAAAAATAAACCCGATCACCTGGTGGCGCAGGTCGGTGATCTGATCGTCCTTGAGGGATTTTGTCGAAACCCCCTCGAGGAAGACCTCTCCCTCGGTGGGGGTATCCAAACAGCCTAACAGGTTCAGCAGGGTGGTCTTTCCCGAGCCCGAAGGGCCGGCGATGGAGATGAAATCTCCTTTTCTCAGATCGAAGCTGATTCCCTTGAGGGCCCACACCTCGGTTTTGCCCAAGGGGTACATTTTTTTCACATCACGAACCGAAACGACGAAATCACTGGTGCTCATCGCGAACTCCTTGCGGATACCTTAGGGGTTTCCGGGAGCTCGATCGATGAAACCAGGATGAAGGAACATGAACGTTTGTTATGGAGGTCGTGAACCCCTTGCTGACTAGCTGAACTTGGGCATCATGGGGCCGTGGGCCTCGATGAGGTCGTCACACAGCTTGCGGATGTCGTCGAGACTCAGTTCGGCGCTGGTATGCGGGTCCAGGTAGGCTGCGTGGTAGATGTCTTCCCGTTTGCGGCTGAAGGCGGCCTCGACGGTCAAAATCTGCGGATTGATGTTGGTCTGGTTCAGGGCCGCCAATTGTGGGGGCAGTTCACCCACAAAGGTTGGCTGCACGCCGTTGCGGTCGACCAGGCATGCCACCTCTACGACGGCCTTGCTGGGCAAATTGGTGATCAGCCCGTTGTTGAGCACGTTGCCGGCAATACGGTAAGGCACATCCGTCTCCATGGCCTCGATGATGTACGAACCGTATTCGTGGGTACGCTCGTGGGTCAAGGACTGGTCCTTGAGTAGATCCTCGCGCATCGTGGCCCAGCGCGAAATCTGATCGCGGCAGCGGCGGGGGTACTCGTCCAGCGGAATGTTGAACTGATCGACCAGCTGGGGGTACTTCGCCTTGATCCAGTAGGGCGTGTACTCCGCGTTGTGCTCCGACGATTCGGTGATGTAGTACCCGAAGTGGCGCATCATTTCGTAGCGCACCATGTCCCAATGTTTTTCCCCGCCAGGAGCTAGGGCTGCGGCATTCTTGGCGGCGGCGCGGCGCTTGATTTCGGGGTAAAGGTCCAGCCAGGCCATGTGGTTGATGCCGGCGATTTTCCACTGCACGTTGTCAGTAGGCATTTCGAGGAAGCCCAGCAGGTGGCTGGCACAGACCTGCACACTGTGGCAAAGCCCAACAGCTTTGATGCCCCGGCGCAACAGCGACATGGTCAGCATGGCCATGGGGTTGGAGTAGTTCAAAAACCAGGCGTTGGGGCAGACCTCGAGAATGTCGTCGGCGATGTCCATCATGACCCAGGGTGTCGGCGATGGTCTGTCGCAGGCCGTATTTTTTGGGAATTTCAAAGTCGATGACCGTTGAGGGTTCGTAGCCGCCGACCTGGATGGCGTTGACGATGTAGTCAGCACCCTTGAGGGCGGCTTTGCGTGCCCCGATGCCGTGGTGGGCGCTGATTTTGGCCCGGCCACCGGCCAGGTTGCGGTTCAGGGTTTCGACCATGCGGCGGCTGTCTTCCAACCGGGTGGCGTCGATGTCGTAGAGGGCAATGGTCAGGTTGGTGTTGAGGGCCGGCGCCGACAGGCAGTCCCCCAGGATATTCTTGGCGAAGACGGTGCTTCCCGCTCCCACAAAGGTGATTTTGGGCATGGTGTTCTCCTTGATAGAACGACTGTACACCCTGTAGGACCTGGCCATTGGACAGATTGTGAGAGAGAATGGTGAATTTGTTGGAAATGGGACGACATTTAGGCTCTTTTATGGTTCACTAAGGGAATGAAGCGAGATTATACCGTTCGGGGGCCCACAGGGTTCCACCCGGAAATTCAGGTCTTTCATCGCGGCGATCTCGGGGCCGATGTGCAGGTGCTTCACAGCGGGTTTCACATTTGTCCTGCAGGACACGGCTGGCGGGGGCGACGCAACCACGCGTTGATTCATCACGTGCTGCAGGGACAAGGAAGGGTCCGTTTCGGCAAAAGGGAGTGGCGGCTGGGTGCGGGAGACAGCTTTCTTTTCTATCCCCACGATGACCTGTGGTACGAGGCCGACAGGTCTGATCCGTGGCGCTACCTCTGGCTAGGGCTGGGCGGAACCCGCATTTCCCACTACCTGGATCTCTGTGGATTTCGGCGCGAAGAGCCGGTTCATCCGGCACAAAAGGATCGGCCGGTAGGCCATTTTTTTCAGGAAATTCTTGAAATCATTGAGTCAGAAGATCTTGCGCAAGAAACCAAGGTGTTGAGGGTCCAAGCCCGGCTGTTTTCGCTTCTGGAAACCCTGGCCGTGGAAAGGGAGCGGGGGAGTGTGGCCGGTGGTGCCCCCAAGGAAATCCCCTATGTCCAAGAGCTGATCACCTTTTTGGAACAGGCTTATAGCCGTCCCTTGACCACCACCACCATTGCCCGGTTTGCCGGCCTGGAACGGACGTACTGCTGCCACCTGTTTTCTTCCACCACCGGCCGACCGTTGATGCAATACCTGTCTGATCTGCGAATGCACAAAGCCTTGGAACTGCTGCGTACCACCAACCTCAGCGTGCGGGCTATTGCCGAGTCGGTGGGTTATACTGATGCCGGGGTCTTCTCGAAGCGCTTTCGACGGGCTTTGGGTTTATCACCTTCCCAGGCGAGAGGAGAGACCTTGCGTGTCTTTTAGGAAGAAAATGAGCGTGAACGGCAACCGAATCCTCCTGATGGTTCTTCTGGTTCTTCTGTGCTCCCTGAGGAGCCTTTCGGCCCTTGAGGTGGGACAACTGAGCCAAGAGCCAATATTGCTGGCTCCCCACCTTGAGTTTATCGCCGACCCTGGTCATCGGTTGACCCTGGAAGAGCTGCTGAAACAAGAGACGGCTGCGGGCTTTCAAACTAACCCAGGGGCCAACGAGGCTCTTGATTTTGGCTATACCGACTCAACTTACTGGTTGCGCCTAGAACTGACCAACACCTCTGATCAAGCCCGGGAGTATCAACTGGAAATAGCTTCCTCCAGCCTGACCAGTGTGGTGTTTTATCTGCCCACCACAGCCGATGGGTACACTATTGTCAAAACAGGCAGTGTTGAGCCCTTTTCCTCTCGTGCTTATCCAAACCGGTTTTTTGCTTTCCCCATCAGTTTTGCCCCGAACACTACCCTGACTTTTTACTTCCAAATCCAGTCCACGAATGCGGTATTGATTCCCGCCAAACTGTGGGACCGTGAAGCGTTCCAGAGCCATGAGCGGATGGACTATATGATCCAGGCCTTGTACTTCGGCATGGCTCTCGCCATGATTCTTTTCAATTTGTTGTTGTACATCGTTTTACGTGACTTTGGCTATTTGTTGTATGTTGCTTTCATTGCCTGTGCGACGCTCACGGTGGCTATGACCAATGGCCTCACCAAGGAATTTTTCTGGCCTGGTGCCGCGCAATGGACTGACAGTTCGACGTACATCGGGTTTTCGTTGTCTCTGGCCACGTTGTTTATTTTCCTCAGGAACATGCTCGACACGGCCAGCAAGAATCCAAAAATCGACCCGCTTCTCAAGCTTTTTGTAGGTATTCTGTTTGCTCTTCCCGTTGGTTATCTTTTCTTCTTGCCGGCGCTTGCTTCGTTTTCGGCTGTGTTTAATCCAATCATGGCCTTGGTGATTTTGGGGGTAGGAGTTTTCTGTGCTTTCCAACGAAACCGCAGCGCGTATTTCTTTGTGGGTGCCTTCTCTGTGCTGATCTTTGGTGGTCTGGTCACCACCCTACGAGATTGGACGCTCCTACCCACCAACCTGGTGACAAACTTCGGACTGCAGTTTGGTTTGTCGGCACAGATGATTTTGCTGGCGATTGCCCTGGCCGACCGCTTTAACACTCTCCGCCGTGAGGTGAGAAAGAATTTGGAACGGTCGAACCGGGAACTGGAACAGAAGGTCAAAGAGCGAACACTCGAATTAAAGGAAGTGATTGCCACCAAGGATCGATTCTTTTCGATCATGGCCCATGACTTACGGGGTCCCCTGAGCGGAATGAACAGTTTATCGACCTTACTGAAAGAGCGGTTGGATGACAAGCAGAGCGTCAATATCCATGAATACCTTCAGTTGTTCATCAATAGTTCGGGCAAAGTACACAGCTTGTTGGAGAACCTGCTCGAATGGGCAAAGACCCAAACGGGCACCGTTCCCTTCCATCCACAAACGGAAGATCTTCCGCAGGTAATCCAGGAAAGTCTTTCCCTGGTTGAGAACTTAGCAATTGCGAAGGGTATTACCGTCAAAATGGAGCTTGGCGGTCCTCTCGAGGTTTTTGCCGACCGGAATATGCTCAGTTGTATCGTGCGTAATCTGTTGACCAACGCCATCAAATTTACTTCTCAAGGCGGCAACATCCGGGTGACCGCTTGTGCCACCGCCACCGGGCTGGAGATTTCGGTTCAAGACGACGGAATCGGGATTCCGGAAGCCCACATGCCAACCCTCTTTCGCATTGATTCCCGCCATTCCACACTGGGTACCAACAAAGAAACCGGCACGGGACTGGGCCTGATTTTGTGTAAGGAATTCGTCGAAAAGCACGGTGGGACCATTCAGGTGGAAAGTCAGGTGGGCCAGGGCAGCCGCTTCTTCTTTACCCTTCCCACCACCCCCCGCCCAGTGTCCTCAGATAGTTTCGGGGGCTAACCCTGTAGAGGACTCAGGCCTTCCTGGCGGCGGAACAGCCTGAACCCCGGCGGTGCTTTTGTGAATGGGTATCTACCTCTGGTGATTATGTTCCTGTTGGCCAGGGACCGGGATTGTCTTGATTCCTTGCGAAGGTATATTTACTATACCAATATGGTCTTTGAGTTTGACCCAGCAAAGAGCGATTCCAATAGACTCAAGCACGGAATTGGCTTCGATGATGCTCAAGCTCTTTGGGATGATCCGAATCGAGTGACTTTTGTGGCGAGATTTCAAGGGGAAGTCCGTCACGGCATTATTGCTCGGTATGCCGACAAGCATTGGTGTGGGATTTTCACGGAACGGGGTGAGTCTATCAGGATTATTTCAGTCAGGAGGGCACGGAACAATGAAGAACAACTCTATGACGGCACAGCAATTTGAAGACCTTTTTGACCGGGGCGAGGATATCCTTCCTCTGATTGACGTCGGGAGTCTTCAGCGTCCCGGCCTTGAATCGCGACGGGTCAATGTCGATTTTCCTGAATGGGTGATCCAAAGCCTCGATCAGGAGTCAAGATTGATCGGGGTTAGCCGCCAGTCCCTGATCAAGCTTTGGATTTCCGAGCGTCTGCAACAAGAGCGAAACCTTGTCTCAAAATAGCTCTGGACCAGACTTCGGCGACTTGTGAGCTTGCTGATCTGAATTCCGGTCTGATCTCGGGCATAACCGGGGTCGGGGGAATCAGCTGATTGGTCGCTGCCGCACCCAAAAGCAACCACAAAACCAGGATTCCAATGACGAGTCTCATGTACATTGACCTCCGTTTTTGCCTGTTGAACGGTAGAATCGAAGTTCGCAACCTGACCCTCGAGGCCAGTTTGTCTGCCCTTGATTCCCAGACCGAGGCCCCAATTCTGAGCAACATCAATGATGTCTTGGCGGGAAGGTCGGGACTGATCATCTCTCATCGTGGGGTTTGCCTACAACGAGGAAAAGCTGTTGCCTCGGCAAGGGGGGAGTCTTGTATTTGTGCAAATTGAAAGTTACATTGGCGATATGCACGAAATTGTTCGGTCCCTCCAAAAAAAAGTTCTCGAGCGGCTCGCTTGGAACCCTGTGGTGGCACTCCTCGGCCCCCGGCAGTGTGGAAAAACAACGCTCGCCAAGCAGGTGGCGGCCACTTTTCCCTCCAGCCTCTATGTCGACCTTGAGAACCCTGCGGACCTTCGCCGGTTGGACGACCCTCAACTCTTCCTCGACGCCAACCGCGAGTCCCTCATTATCCTTGATGAGATTCAGCTCAAGCCGGAATTGTTCTCCTTTCTCCGTTCGTGGATCGACCGCCATGAACGGCAATGCCATCTCTTGCTCTTGGGGTCGGCCTCACCTCATCTACTCCGCCAAAGTTCTCAGTCGCTTGCTGGTCGCCTGAGTTACTTGGAGCTCACTCCTTTCCTGGTGTCCGAACTCTCGGACTTCACCCTCCAGCGGTTCTGGGAACGAGGTGGCTTTCCCCTGAGCCTGCTACCTGAATCTCTGGCCCAAAGCAGCCAATGGCGGGCAGACTACCTTCGAGCCCTTGTCGAGCGCGACCTGCCGCAGCTGGGCCTTGCACTGCCACCAGCCAAACTCTGGCGCTTGTTGGGTTTACTGGCCCACTCCCATGGAGAATTACTCAACTCCAGCAAGCTCGGTGAGGTCATGGGTGCCAGCCATACGACGTTCCGAAGTTGGCTCGATTGGCTGGAAGGAGCCTTTTTGGTGCGGACACTGCCACCCTGGGTTGGTAACGACAAGAAACGCTTGATCAAGTCCCCCAAAGTCTATTGGCGAGATGTTGGCTTGTGGCTCAACGTCCTGGGAGTTAGTGACTTCAACTCGCTCCTCGGGCACCCCAAACTGGGCGATGCGTGGGAGGGGTTGGTGATTGACCAAATCCTGGGTGCGCTTGACCAGGACTGGAGGGCCTCGTTTTACCGCACATCCCACGGGGTTGAGCTCGACCTCGTGTTGGAACGAGGTTCCCGGCGTATCGGAATTGAATGTAAGGCCACCACGGCCCCCAGCGTAACTCGTGGATTCTGGACAGCCCGAGATGATCTAGGCCTTTCTGACCTATGGGTGGTTTGCCCCCTCGATACGTCCTACCCATGGAAAGACGGTGTCACCGTGGGTGGCCTGCGACCTTGCATCGATTGGCTATTGGGAATGGTGTGACGGCCAGTCCCTGATCAAACTTTGGAATTCCGAGAGCTTAAGTGATAACTGAGTACCATGGGTCATTTGCCCGAACTTTTCTGTCGCGTTTCCCACTGGTTTTTGGCAGCCGCAAACAAACTGCTGACGGTTGCGCCCTGGTATTGGTGCTTGCGCCATTCGGTGTAGTCAAAAGGTTCCCGCAGCAGCAAAGTGATGAAGCGCTCGGCTTGCACCAATCCCAACTTTTCGGATAGTGCATCCATGCCAGTGCGGCGCAATTCAAGATCAGTCATCACTTTCCTCCCTCAAGCCCACCTAAAGTCCGCTGTAAAATGCCGTAGGTATTTGCTCTGTTTGACGAATTTCACACCGCGGACCAGTTTGGCGTTGGCTTTGACCTCGGCAATGGCCTCGGCGGCGTAGTCAAAGTGGCTCTGGGTGTACATGCGGCGGGGAAAGGCCAGCCGCACCAGTTCCATCGAGTGGTAGGTTTCGCTGCCGTCGGGCAGGTGTTTGCCGAACATCACCGAGCCGATTTCAACACCACGGATGCCGCCTTCGAGGTAGAGCGCGTTGCAAAGTGACCACGCCGGGTAGTGCTCTTTCGGCATGTCGGGCAGAATGGTTTTGGCGTCGATGTAGACAGCATGGCCGCCGGTGGGTTTGACAAAGCCGATGCCGGCCGCCTCGAGTTTCTCACCCAGGTATTCGGCGGTGCGCAGGCGGTAGCGCAGATAGTCCTCGTCCATTCCTTCCACCAGTCCCACGGCCAGGGCTTCCAGGTCGCGGCCAGCCAGGCCGCCGTAGGTGGGGAACCCTTCGTTCAGAATGAGCATTTCCCGCACACTGTCGAGCCATTGGTCGTCGCGCAGAACGATGAAACCGCCGATGTTCACCATGCCGTCTTTTTTGGCGCTCATGGTGGCACCGTCGGCGTAGCGGAACATCTCCTGGCAGATTTCCTTGATCGTCTTGTTTTCATAACCAGGTTCGCGGATTTTGATGAACATGGCGTTTTCGGCGAACCGGCACACATCCATGATCAGCGGCTTGTTGTATTTCTTGAGCAAGCGGGAGTACTCGCGGATATTGGCCATCGAAACCGGCTGGCCGCCCCCGGTGTTGTTCGTGACGGTGATCATACCAAAGGGAATGCGCGCACCGTGGAGCTTGAGGGTTTCTTCTACCCGTGCCAGGTCGATGTTGCCCTTGAAGGGGTGAATCAGCGAGGGCTTGAGACCTTCGGGGATGACGAGGTCGACGGCTTCGACTCCGGCGTATTCCAGGTTGGCGCGGGTGGTGTCAAAGTGGCAGTTGTTCGGAACCAGGTCACCTTTTTTGCAAACGGCCGAGAACAGCACCTTTTCTGCCGCACGGCCCTGATGGGTGGGGATGAAATGGTCCATGCCGGTGATGTCCTTGATAACGGCTTCCAGACGGTAGAAGCTGGGGGATCCGGCATACGACTCGTCGCCAAGCATAATCGCGGCCCACTGGGCCGAGCTCATGGCTCCGGTACCCGAGTCGGTGAGCCAGTCCAGCAGAACATCCTCGGCACGGAGCTTGAAGACGTTCAGATGGGCTTCCTCGAGCAGATGCTTGCGCTGTTCCTTGGTGGTGACGCGGATGGGTTCGACGGACTTGATCCGGAACGGTTCGATCATGGTTTTAAACATGGGTTACCTCTTTTGAATCATCATAACAGCAGATATGCTCAATGTGCCACCGACGACACTGGTCCATGCCGGTTGTTCTCCCAAAAAGAGAAAGGCTAGAACCAAGGCCGATGCCGGTACAAGAAAGACAAAGCTGGATCCGCGGGCCGCTCCCACCCTGCGGGTTGCTTCAAAATACAAGGTAGTGCCAAAGGTTCCGGCGGCCAACGCCAAGTAGGCCACGTTGATCCAGAAGTCTGCTTTCAGGGCACCGAAGTCGAACGGACCGGGGGTTCCTGGGGCCACATTCAGAGCAAAAGGCAGCAAAAAGAACGAACACAACAGGGCCGTCCAAAAGCTGTAGCGGAATACGGAAATTTCACGCTGGGCCACGGCACTGAAATGGTTCAGGCAAGCATACACGAAGGCGGCGGCAACAAGAAACAGGTTTTCCGGACGAAGGAAGGCCTCAAATTGAAATTGAGGCCCCAGAATCTGCAGAACACCGCCAGCCAGACCCAGCGCCAGACCACCCAACGCCTTGGCTCCTACCGTCTGGTGCAGAAACAAAGCCGCCAGCAGAAAGCTGAACTGCGGGTTGAGGGTGGGGACCAAAACTCCGCCGTAGCCCCCCGGGCCGTGCTGCATGGCCCCCAAAAACAGAAGGTTGTAAATTGTCAGCGACCCGGCAGAAAGCCCGACCCACAACCAGGCCTGGCGGGGAAGGGCCAAGCTCTCTTTACGCCACCACAAAATGGGCAGAAACGACAGAGCACTGACAAAAAACCGCCACAGCGCGGTGAATTGCGGAGGGTAGGACGATGCCCACTTGGCGGTGACCCAGCTTCCTCCCCAGGCCACCATGGCCAGAATCATCAGAAGGAGGAAAAACGTCGAGTGGGTGGGAGCGGAACGCTGCGGCATTTCGCCACCTTATCACACCACCGTATTTGTGTTCCTGGCCCGGGCATTTTCGGCTGCGGGTTGACAAGTGCCGTCCCTGGCTATCAGAATCGCTCCAACTCGGCGTCGTCGAGGAAGTTCTTTTCCCGGATTTTGTTTTCCTTCCACAGGAGCCCGCTCGGGATGCCCCGCGATGATCGACATCTTTCTTTCCGGACTTTTCCTGCTATCTGCCTTGGGCATTCTCGGAGGCCTTTTTTTTCTGCTTGGGAAGCTCCGGGCCGGAGGACGGGCCAAGGTCCCGGTTCCTGCTGACGGCGGCCTCTGGGGAACCCTTCTCCCTGCGCTTGCGCTCTTGATGCTGGTCACCTCTACCGTGGTCCTGATGACGGAAAAGGTGCCCGCTGCCACTCCGACCTTGGTCGTGAAACTGACGGGCTATCAATTCGGCTGGAGGTTTGACTACTTCCGGGCCGGACCCTCGATCGGAGATCAGCGCTTCGACAAAGACCAACTAGGCAGCCTTCTGGTTTCCACGACCGACCACCTTGTCCTTCCCCGGGGCGTCGATACCGTCATTCTGGCTACCTCCTTAGACATCATTCACCGGCTGGAGGTGCCCGAGTTTCGAGTCCGAAGAGACCTCATTCCTGGTATCGTTTCGGACTTTCGGGTGAATCCCCCCCGAAGCGGCCAATTCGTTCTGCTTTCTGACGGGCTGTGCGGTGCCTCCCTGGGCCTGATGGCCGCGCGGGTAACGGTGATCGAGCCTGAGGCCTTTGAAGAATGGTTGTTTCAGCAATTGTCCCAAAATTCTTAATGTCCATTGTTGACAGTAAAGGTCATGTAAGCCATAGTTCAGAGATGGATGTTGTTGTGTCCTGGGGCCTGCGCCAAGACACAGGGGAGCCCGATGGTAAAGAATACGATTCTCGGTTACGTAAAAATAGGAGCACTGGCAGTTTTCATGGTTTTGATGAGTGCCTGTCAGGGGGTTGCCCTCTTGGATCCCCAGGGTCCAGTCGGAATCCAGATCAGGGACCTCCTCATGATTGCGGTTGGGTTGGGGTTTCTCGTTGTCATCCCCGTCATCATCATGACCATCTGGTTCGCGGTCCGATACCGCGAATCCAACACCAAGGCGACCTACAAACCCCATTGGGAGGGGTCTCTCAAAATCGAAGCTTTTATTTGGTTGATTCCGATCGCGATCATCGTGGTTCTGTCGTATTTGACTTGGGTCAAAACGACTGACTTGGATCCCTACAAGTCCATCCCTTCCAGTGAAGCTCCTTTACGGGTACAGGTAGTTTCCCTCGATTGGAACTGGCTTTTCCTCTACCCTGATTATGACATTGCTTCGATCAATAAGCTGGTTATTCCCACAGGGACCTCCGTGACCTTTGACCTCACCTCGGCAACAGTAATGACTTCGTTTTTCATTCCGGATTTGGGCAGTCAGATGTATGTCATGGCGGGCATGGTGAGCCACCTCAATTTGCTTGCTGACAACACGGGAACGTTCACGGGCCGGAACATGGGCTTCAGCGGTAAAGGCTATGCGACCATGAATTTCCCTACGGTGGCTGTGACCACTGAGCAGTTCAAGGCGTGGACTGCCGAGGCGAAAGCCAGCCCGACACCGCTGAGTCAGGATCAGTTCAATCAGTTGAACAAACCCCAAAGCAACTATCCGGTGACCCTCTATTCCTCCGTGGAACCTGACCTGTTCAACTCTATTGTTGCCAAGTTCATGACGAACCGGCAGGTTGAAGGGACGAAGCACGGGGAATCTGAGAAGACAGCAACAACGGTAAACTAGGAGTGGCATCATCATGTTCGGAAGACTAACTTGGGATTCGTTCCAAATCCATGATCCGTTTTTGTTCGCGGCAACCGTTGGTATGCCCCTCGGGGTGATTGCCCTTGTGGCCGTCCTTGCGTACTTCAAGCTCTGGGGCTACCTGTGGAGCGAGTGGTTCACCACGGTGGACCATAAAAAGATCGGTGTCATGTACATTATCCTTGGGCTCATCATGATGGTCCGCGGTGTTGTCGACGCCATCATGATGCGGGCCCAGCAGGCAGTGGCATTGGGAGAGGCCTTGGGCTACCTCGACGCCAACCACTACGCTCAGATCTTTTCGGCTCATGGAACCATCATGATCATCTTCGCGGCCATGCCGATCATGATCGGGCTGATGAACCTCGCCGTACCTCTCCAAATCGGGGCAAGAGACGTAGCCTTTCCAGCCCTGAACTCGATCAGCTTCTGGCTGACTGCCAGTGCCTCGATTCTGGTGATGCTGTCGCTTTCCATCGGTGAGTTCTCCACAGCCGGTTGGACGGGACTGGCCCCCTACTTCGAAAAGGAATTCAGCCCTGGCACCGGCGTGGACTATTGGACGTGGGCCCTTCAGATATCAGGGGTGGGAACCACGCTGACGGGCATCAACTTCCTGGTCACCATTCTCAAGATGAGGGCTCCAGGACTCACCCTGATGAAGTTGCCGCTGTTTTCGTGGACCGCGCTTACGACCAATGTGATCATCATTCTGTCGTTCCCCGCTCTCACTGTCGCGCTGTTCCTTCTGTCACTCGACCGCTATCTCGACATGCATTTTTTCACCAATGACCTGGGTGGCATCGTGATGCTCTACGCCAATATCTTCTGGATGTGGGGCCATCCTGAGGTGTACATCGTCATTCTGCCGGCCTTTGGCGTCTTTTCGGAAGTGGTGGCCACCTTCTCTCGCAAGTACATTTTTGGCTACGAATCGCTGGTCTACGCCACGGTGGTCATCGCCTTTCTATCGTTCACGGTTTGGCTTCATCACTTCTTCACCATGGGCAACGACGTCAATGTCAACATCGCCTTCGGTATCGCCACCATGCTGATCGCCATACCCACCGGTGTGAAGCTTTTTGACTGGCTGTTCACCATGTACCGGGGGCGCATCCACTTTTCCACACCCATGTACTGGACCTTGGGTTTTATGGTCTTGTTCGCCATTGGCGGAATGACCGGTGTTCTGATGGCTGTTCCTCCCATCGACTATATGGTCCACAACAGTGTTTTCTTGGTAGCCCATTTTCACAACGTGCTGATCCCCGGAGCGCTGTTCGGTTACTTTGCCGGTCTGATCTACTGGTTCCCCAAAGTGTTTGGCTTCAAAATCGACGAAAAGTGGGGCAAAGTGTCGTTCTGGTGTTGGGCCATCGGTTTTCCCCTGGCGTTCTTTCCGCTCTATGTGCTGGGACTTATGGGAATGCCTCGGCGCATTGAGCACTACACCAACCCCGAATGGCAGCCTCTGCTCATCGTGGCCGGCATCGGCACCGTGGTGATCACCGCGGGCATCGCTGCCCTGCTCCTGCAGGGCTGGAAAACCTTCCAGGACCGCGAAAAGAACGCTGACCCTACCGGCGACCCGTGGAATGGCCGGACTTTAGAGTGGTCGATTTCTTCCCCCCCTCCCGTTTATAACTTTGCTGTGATTCCCCAGGTTACGGCCCGGGACGACTTTTGGGTCCAGAAGGAGAAGGGCACTGCCTATCCGCGCCCTGAAAAGTACAGCGACATCCATATGCCCAAGAACGTGCCTTACGGAGTGGTGATCGGCGCGGCCAGCTTCTTCTTGGGTTTCGGTCTGATCTGGTATATCTGGTGGATGGCGATTTTGGGAGCATTGGGCATTGTCGTTACCATGATGGTCCAGGGCGACAACGACGATACCGAGTACGTGATCACCGCCGAAGAGGTGAAAAAGATCGAGGACGCGCACTTCGAGCGGCTTGCCGCGGCCGGTGTGCTTTCGGGAAAACCAAGGAACGCGAATCAGGAGAGCCATCATGAGTAGCGCAGTGCACGCCCCCGCAGCCGGGGGGCACGAAGCAGGGGGCCATGGGGCCGAGAACAAGCTGTTCGGGTTCTGGATTTATCTGATGAGCGACCTGATCATCTTCGCCATCCTTTTTGCGACCTTCGCGGTGATGAGCGGCAACTTTGCCGGTGGCCCTGGGCCCAAACAGCTCTTCGAAGTGCCTTACCTCTTTCTCGAGACTCTCTTCCTGTTGGTGAGCAGTGTGACCTACGGGCTGGCTGTCATCAGCATGCAGAGCGGCAAGCAAAAGGCGGTGCTTTTCCGGTTGGCGATCACCTTCCTCTTGGGTCTTGGCTTTGTGGTCATGGAACTGATGGAGTTTGCCCACTTGATTGAAGAAGGCTTCGGACCGGATAAAAGCGCCTATCTTTCATCGTTCTTCACCTTGGTGGGAACCCACGGCTTTCACGTCAGCTGCGGCCTTTTATGGATGTTGTTCATGATCATCCAGGTGGTTCGCAAGGGGCTCACCGCCGGGGTTCGTTCCCGGCTGATGCGCTTGAGCCTCTTCTGGCACTTCCTCGATATCGTTTGGGTGGGCGTCTTTACGTTCGTCTACCTTGTTGGACTGCTGTAAACAGGAGCATGGGAAGATGACTGAAATTCATACAGAACCTTCGTCGACGGGTCACGTTTCCTTGGGAAAATATGTTGTGGGCTTTGCCCTCGCTATGATTTTGACCCTCGTCTCGTTTGGAATCGCCATTGCCGGTGTCACGCCTAAGTACATCGCCGTGATCGGCCTCGTGATCGCGGCAGTGCTGCAGATCCTCGTGCATCTACACTACTTCCTCCACTTGGACCGGTCCAAAGACAACATGTGGAACATGGTGAGCATTGTTTTTACGGCTCTTATCGTCTTGGTTTTTATCGCAGGAACCGTCTGGGTCATCTTTACCTTGAATTCCCGTTTGATGTGATAACAGGCACCCGGTCAGAGGGGTGTCTCCCGGAACACCAGCGGCGTCATCGAAGCGGCCTCGTGAAAGGTTTGAACAAAGTGCGCCGCCGAGCGAAACCCCACTTCATGGGCGATTTCTTTGACCGTGAGGTTGGTCGATTTCAACAACGTCCTGGCGCGGTCCAACCTGGTTTTCAGCAGATACTCATGGGGTGAATAGCCGGTTTGCGATTTGAACAGCCGCGAAAAATGAAACACACTCAGGTTGGAATGGCTGGCTAGGTCGGCCACGGTGATTTTCTGTTGAAAGTGGGTATGGATGTATTCCAGGGTGTCCAGAACGGGGCCCCCCCGGTCGTGGGAACCGCCCTGATGGGTGGACACCAGCGATACCTCGGCCAGCATGCGGTGGAGGTAGCAGGAAAGTAAGGTGTCGTGGGCCATTCTGCCCGTGCGCAGACCTTCCAGCATGGTCTCGATGGCGTCGGGGATGAGGTTGGATGCACCGAGGTTCACCACGCTTCCCCCGGGCTGAGCAATGGGTTCGAAGAAGTGTCCACAGCCGGTACCATTGAAGTGGACCCAAAGGGTTTCCCAGCCCGTTTCCGTATAGTAGAGGTGTGGTTGGTGGCAATTGAGGAGCACTACGTGGCCCGCCGACAACGGTTGGGCACGACCATCCAGCCTCACATAGCCCTGACCCCGGCGAAGGTACATCAACAGATAGCTCTGGAAGGTGGGCCGCTCGACCCGGTACTCGGGGGTGCAGAAAAAATGCCCTGCGCAAACAAGGTGGAACAGCCCGTTGCGGGCCGCCTGACTGGCCGTATGAAAGTAAAACTGTGAGCGTTTGAGAACACCTCTTTCAGGGCGATACATTTGAGATCCTCCCAGGGTAATGACAGCAAGATTCCGATACGCCTGAGCATAAACCCACTATAGATTCTTCGCCAGCCACCGTCATTCCCTGGTAGTCTTCCTTCCATGAACTCACGACAACGTTTGATCACCGCCTTGAACCACCAGCAGCCCGACAGGGTTCCCCTCGACCTGGGAGCGACATCGCAGACCGGCATCAGCGCCAGCACCTTGTACCAATTGCGCCAAGCCCTGGGACTCAAGCAAAAGCCCATCACCATCCAGGAGCCGGCCCAGATTCTGGGCAAGGTCGACGAGGATGTGTTGCAAGCGCTGGGGGCCGACGTTGTTGGTTTGTGGAACCCCATCAACACCCTGGGAGTCAAGAACGAGAACTGGAAGCCGTGGATGACCCCCGACGGCACCCCGACGTTGATGGCCGGCGGCATGGAGTTCTCTGTGGACGACCAGGGCATGACCTACGTGTACCCCCAGGGCGACCGGACCAGCCCCCCCAGCATGCGCCTGCCTTCGGATGGGTGCTTTTTTGACAACATTGACCGGGGAGGGGAGTTTGACGAGGACAACCTCGACGCCCGGCGGGATTTTGCCGCCGATTTTGGAGTGTTTGACGACGACACGGCCCGGTACCTGGAACAGGAGTCGAGGCGGTTGGCCACCGACACCGAATTCGGCGTGGTTGGCATGTGCGGCGGCGGCGGTTTCGGCGACGTGTTCACCCTCCCTGCCTGCTGGGTGAAGGGCAAGCCCCAGGGCATCCGCAAAATGGAGGACTGGTTGATGGCCCACCTCCTGTACCCTGACTACCTGCACGAACTGTTCAGCATGCAAGCCGATATTGCCCTGAAGAACCTCGAAATCTACCGCCAGGCAGTGGGAGACAGGGTTCAGGTCATTTGGCTCAGCGGCACCGATTTCGGCACCCAGAATGGTACCTTCACTTCGGTGGAGCACTACCGCGAACTGTACAAACCCTACCACAAAAAGCTCAACGACTGGGTGCACGCCAACACGGCCTGGAAGACCTTCTACCACACCTGCGGTTCCATTGTTCCCTTGTTGGACGACTTTGCCGATGCGGGAATCGACATCCTCAACCCCGTGCAATGTTCGGCCGCCGGCATGGATCCCACCATGCTCAAACAAAAACATGGCCACCACTTCACCTTCTGGGGCGGCGGGGTCGACACCCAGCAGACCTTGCCCTTCGGCACCCCCGAGGAGGTTCGCCGCGAGGTGAGGGAGCGCCTTCGGATCTTCTCCCCCGGGGGCGGGTACGTGTTCAACACCATTCACAACATCGTGGGAAAAACCCCTGTGGACAATCTCATGGCCATGTACGAAACCGTGAAAGAATTTCAAAAGGAGAGTGCAAAATGAGCGACCAACCCTGGGGCGACCGCGACTCGCGCGGCGAGTGGCAACCCAGCCCCCTGCCCAAACCGGGTTCGTTGAAAAACCTGTGGGACGTGCTTTGGCCCTACAACCTGATTTACATGGCCCTGGCGGTGCTGGTCTGGCTGTACCTCACCCCCAGCCTCGAGACCACCAAAAACTTTGAGTGGGGCTGGATGTTGTTTGTGTACCTGAGGAACGTCGCCCTGGTCACCGTCATTGCCGGGGGTCTGCATTTGTGGCTGTATGTCGCCAAAACCCAGGGTGTGAAGTTCAAGTACAATGACAAATGGATGGCCCGGCAGGACAAGAAATTCTTGTTCGGCAACCAGACCTGGGACAACATTTTCTGGAATTTGACCAGCGGCTGTCTGATCTGGAGCGCCTACGAGGTGGTGACGCTCTGGGCCTTCTCGAACAAGCTCATTCCCCTGGTCGATTTTCGGGAAAATCCCGTCTACTTCGTGCTGCTGATGTGGGCCGTCATCTACCTGCGCTACTTCCATTTCTACTTCGTCCACTGGGTCAGCCACTGGAAGCCCCTGTTCAAAATCAGCCACTACCTGCACCACAAGAATATCAACGTGGGGCCATGGTCGGGGCTTTCGATGCATCCGATTGAGCATCTTCTGTATTTCTCAGGAGTTTTGTTGCACTGGGTGATTCCCTCCAGTCCGGCCCACGCCATTTTTCACTTGCTACACGCTGGGGTCAGTCCGGCCCTAGGTCACACCAGTTTTCATAAGCTGTTGACCGGCAAGGATGACCAGGGGCTGGTGGCCGACCATTATTTTCACTATCTGCACCACCGGTACTTTACGGTCAACTTCGGCGTGCAGGAGTTCCCCCTGGACTGGTGGTTCAAGACTGTGCACGACGGTTCGCCCGAATCCCATGCCCAAATGATGGCCGCCCGGAAGAAGAAAGCGGGCAAGGCTGGGGCCGATGATCCGGCGTGACGTCAGAGCGTCGGGTCTTGCAGTCCAAGACGGTTCATCATTTCCAAGACGGCCGTCTTGTCTTCGGGTGGAGCTTCTCCGTACATCATGATTCCTTCACCCGAGCCCAGTTGTTCGACCAGGACTTCGAGGGCTCTCCATCCCAGAGTCGATTGGCTGGCGAAAAACTGAACCCGCTTTCCGGCAGCGCGAATTCTCCGGTAAACGTCCGGCCATTCCGTGATCTCCGGTTGCCCGGCTCCTGGTATCCACTGAATTCCCTTCAGTTCGGGAATCGCCAGAAGCGAGTCCAGATGCTTGAGCATTCCCGGACCGTCGAGATGAAAGAAGGGATTGGCCAGTTTTTTGCAGCTGGCCTGCAGCTCGGGCAGGCAGAACTGCTGAAACATCTCGGGACCGATCATGAACGAAAAGTCGCACTGGAGCATGTAATAGGGCGTCTCTGAGTACAGCGGGGTCCAGGCCGTATACCCCAAGTGGGCCGGCTGGATCACCTGATTGAGAGCCTCAAAGTAACGCCACCAAATTTGGTGAGCCTCCCATGCCATCCGCTCGACGTCCTGCGGCACGTCATAAAGGTCAAAGATCAATTCCTCACTGGGACGAAAGGAAGCCAGAATATCGAGATTGCCACCAAGGTCGGTCATACCCAGATGAACCAGTCCTTCGGATCGATTGGCCAGAGCCTGGTAGATGTCACAGACCCGCCGAAACCAATCATTGTCGGGACTGTCATGAAACCTGAGGTCAGAAAGCTTTTCGAGGTGGTGGTTCTGATGAAACCAAACGGTATCGAGTCCGTTTTGCAGTTCCAGGCCCAAGAAGGCGGCAATCGAACCAGGACCAAAATTGGGGGTGGCCACCGGAAAAGAATCCCCTAGAAAATGGCGGCATTCCAAATCATAGACCATTCGGTCGGCAATGGCGGCAGCCGGGATGCCGGCCTCGTACGCGCTTGTGAAGGCCCGGGATTCCAGGCTCGGCTCGGGGCGACCGGGGTTTCGCCCTGGTATGGTCAGGTGAATAAGGGGGGTGGCAAGGGTTCCGTTCCACCATTCCCGATGGCGCTCCTTCACGAGGGTCCAGCGGTTTTGGTCAAAATCAAGGTTCATTTCCAACGTCCTTCAGGCGATCGAGGTCAGTGAGCATTTTCGAAGCTACTTCTGGCGGCAGGTTTGCCAATCCCGTGTACTCGATCCACCCGTTACCAACGCCGACGGCCGCTCCTGTATTGCGCGCCAACTCCAACTGTTCGGTCCAAAACCGCTGGAACTGCCAGGCTGTGGGAAGCCAGGGTTTGGATCCCAGAACCGACCGGTAGCGTGTTGGCGCTTCGCGGTACCACGGTTCTGCCAGAAGCCCGGGGTAAGCATGGTCACCGCCCTCTCCATCGGCCCAGAATGCGAAGCCTGCCAAGCCGCAGTCCGAAGTCAGGACGGCCGCATCCGGTCGGTAGGACCTCACCAGGTTTCTGAGGTCTTTCAGAAACTGAACTGCACCCGGCGAAGTCGCCACGGGGCGACCCCCGGCCCAGTCATACCCACAACCGGCAAAGGTTTCATCGACGACTATGGCATCAGGGGCCAGCAGTTCCATGATCCATGCTGCTTGTTGGAGCAGGTGGTCCTGCCATTCCTTCCGGGCCATGGACATGTGCCGGGCCATTTGGTAGAGGTCGGGACCGTTCCAACCGGAGTAAGTGACAGGCTCACCCGACTCTTTGATGGCAACGGCGTGTTTGAGTCGCTCGAAAATGGGAGACGCCGGATCGAGGGCCGCCATGTGCAGGTAGATGCCGGCACGAGTGCCTTGTGCACGGCAGAGGGCAATCCTGTCTCGAATCTTCTCGAGGCTCATCGGGCAGGAACCTTTGCCATCGCTGGCCATGGCAACCCATTCCTTGCGCTCCGGGTGGATGAAGTCGCCCCAATAGGGGTAGTAGCCGTGTTGGGTGGAAAATCCTACACCGAACCTGCGGAAGTGGAGGGCATCGACATCGTAGGCACTACCCCGTCTTCCATCGATACCTGGCCCCAGAAAGTCCTGGTGCGAGACTCTGACCTCTTTCAGCCAAGCTGGCGGTGCCATGTCCTGCTCGTGGGCCAAGAGATGCAGTTGCTCCCAGGCAACCTCCGGCCCTCCTTCGTGGACCGACAGGAAGACAGACCTGGACTCTACGCCGGTTCCTGGCTCCACGATGGTGGCGAAACTCCAGCCGCCTTCGTTGCGCTGGGTTCCAAATCGTTCCACCTTCCAGCCATACTCAGGCGAGGCAAACAGGGCCACCCGCTGGGGGACTCCCGGATGCCAGACATCCACCACCGGGGCCAGAAGAAGCATCTTTGTCTCAAGCGTTCCTGGATCTGACAGCAGGGGTTCTCGGAAATGCACCGTGATGGGCTCGCTGTTTTGCAGGGGAGAACCCACAAACCCTGGGCGCTGCCAGGGGCGCTGGTTGGGCCCCAGGGACGCTAAGGCGGGATGTCCGAAGCCCCCATTGGCACTGGCTGGGAGGTCTGCGTGCTCCATTCCGCAAGCCATCGAGGGCCGGGCGCTGGTACTCCATTCCACTAAAATTGGTACAGAAGAAGCTCCCGGCAGGATGACCAACTCAGTCCTGAGCACATCGGTCGCCACGAGGCTCTGAACCATACTGAGACTGTTGCCGCCAACCGTAACTTGTCCCACAAAAGGAAGGGCTACCCAACCCTCTCGATCTCTTACCGCCCGAGCCCGAACGGACATCAAGCCCCTGTCTCCTCGGTTCACAAGGGGACGCTGCTGGACCTTGATTTGGGTGAAACCCTCGTTCGGATCGGATTGCCATTGGTAACGGTGGGGGTCGGAAGGCATGGGCTTTCTCCTTGGTGCCTTAGGTATCTCCCGACTCCCGATGCCGGTCAACCCGTTTGGTTTGAAGAGTGACCAACCGGGTACCTTTTGAGTACTTCTGAAACATTTCCAATGAGTCGCGACAATGCTAGACTTGCGGCATGCCACAGCAAAAGACAACGATGAAAACCCTTCACTTGATCTGCAACGCCCATATCGACCCTGTCTGGCAGTGGGATTGGGAGGAGGGTGCCGCCGAGGCTGTGTCGACCTTTCGGATTGCCGCCGCCTTCGCCCAGGAATTCGACGCTTTTGTTTTCAACCACAACGAAGCCCTGCTGTACCGCTGGATTGAAGAATACGAGCCCCCTTTGTTTGCCCAAATCCAAGCCCTGGTCAGGGACGGTAAGTGGCACATTATGGGCGGCTGGTACCTCCAACCCGACTGCAATCTGCCCAGCGGAGAGTCGTTTGTCCGGCAAATTCTGCTAGGAAGGCGGTATTTCCAAGAGAAATTCGGCGTTGAACCCCGGACGGCCATCAACTTTGACCCGTTCGGCCACTCCCGCGGGCTGGTCCAGATCCTGGCAAAGAGTGGCTAGACTGCGAACTTCCTGCGGACGATTTTTGGTGGGAGGGGTTTGATGGATCCCGGGTGAAAGGCCACCGTTCGTCCGAGCACTACAATTCGGCCCTGGGGAAAGCCCAGGAAAAGGTGGAAACCTGGCTGGCCGAGCACGGTGGTCAGAATACGGGTCTGCTTTTGTGGGGCGTGGGAAACCACGGCGGTGGCCCTTCCCGGGTTGATCTCCAGAAATTGGCCCAGCTCATCGAACAACGAAAGGATGTTCAGATTCGCCATTCTGTCCCGGAAGACTATTTTGACGGGGTGGACAGCTCAGCCTGGCCGGTGCACCGAGGGGACCTCAATGCCTGGGCCGTTGGTTGCTACACCTCCCAAGTACGGATCAAGCAGATGCACCGCAAGTTGGAAAACCAGTTGTACCTCACCGAAAAAATGGCCACGGCCGCCGGCTTGCTGGGCCTCTGTGACTACCCGGCGGTCGACCTGGAGGAGGTCTCGAGGACCTTGGCCCTGGCCCAGTTTCACGATATTTTGCCCGGCTCTTCGGTACAGACGGTAGAGGACTATTCACTGAACCTCATGGGACATGGTTTGGAGCTCCTCACCCGCCTGAGGGCCCGGGCGTTTTTCGCCCTGGCAGCGGGTCAGAAGACCGCTGCGGAAGGTGAAATCCCCATCTTGGTCTACAACCCGCATCCTTACCCCGTGGAAGGAATTTGGGAGTGTGAGTTCATGCTGGCCGACCAAAACTGGAAGGATGAATTCACCAACCCAACGGTGTGGCAAAACGGCAGGGCCCTGGCTACCCAATGCGAAAAAGAGAACAGCAACCTTACCCTGGATTGGCGCAAACGGGTGGTGTTCCAGGGGACTCTCGCGCCCTCGTCCATGAACCGGTTTGATGTCCGGCTCGAGGTTTTACCCGCCAAGCCCTGCCTTGAACTCACCTCGACGGACGGACTATGGCATTTTGAGACCCTGCGGCTCGCCGTTTCGCTGGATTTGGCCACAGGGTTGCTTCGACATTACCGGGTCGACGGCGTCGAGGTGCTCAAAGAGGGTGCGGGCCGGTTGTTGGTGCTCCAGGACGACGACGATCCTTGGGCGATGAACGTTTCTTCCTTTCGCGACCTTGCTGGAGAAATGACCTTGCTTACTGCCGAAGAGGGGAGTCGTATCAGCGGTCTGGGGTCGGTCGTGCCCTCGGTCCGTTTGATTGAGGATGGCCCGGTGCGGTCTGTGGTAGAGGCGGTGTTTGGCTTCGGCGACTCGTTTGCCGTGGTCCATTACAAGCTCCCCAAGGTGGGAACCGAAGTCGAAGTGGTTGTCCGGGTCAACTGGAATGAGAAGAGCCGCATGCTTAAACTAACCCTGCCCGTTGCCTTCCCTGGTGTCTACCGAGGACAGACGGCCTTCGGCATCCAGGATTTGGCCATGGACGGCCGGGAAGTTGTGGCCCAAAAATGGTGGGGGGTGTTTGGTGAACAGACAGCCATGACCGTTGCCAACGAGGGTTCCCATGGTTCGGACTTTGATGGCCGTGAGGTGAGGCTGTCGCTTCTTCGTTCGGCTGCCTACTGTGCTCACCCCATCCATGACCGACCCCTGGTACCCCAGGATCGCTATTCGACACGCATCGACCAGGGGGAACGGGTGTTTCGTTTCTGGATCAACGCGGGATCCGCCCCGGGGCGTATCGAATCGGTGGACCGCGAGGCGCTCTCCCACAACGAGATGCCCTTTGCCCTCTCTTTCTTCCCTTCGGGTCAAGGAAGTTTGCCCAGCCCCGTCGTCACCTTGGATGATCCAGCGGTGGTCGTCGCCTCGTTTCGGCCCTCAGAAAGCCGCCCCGGATGGGTTATCCGCCTGTTCGAACCTACGGGCAGGCGACGGCTGGTGACCTTGCGTGTGACGGCGTTGGGACTTGCCGCCCAATTCGACTTGGAGCCGTTCGAAGTGATGACCCTGGTCTGGGACAGCCAGCTCGGTAAACTGGTGGAATGCGACCTGCTGGAAAGGGTTCTCGCCTAGTCGCATCCTTACGAGGTGTGATTCCGGAACTCGGAGGGTGACCGGCCCTTTTGCTTGCGGAACACCCGGGAAAAGTACAGGGCATCGGGGAACCCGGAGCGTAGGGCGACTTCTCCCACGGGGTAGGTGGTGAATTCCAACAGCTGCTCGGCGTGTTTGAGACGCACTTGATTGAGGTAGGTGATGGGAGAACGGCCGGTCTTGGAACGGAACAGGCGGTGAAAATGCCCCTCGCTCATTCCAAAATGGGAGGCGAGGTCACTCACGGTGATCGTTTGTGAGAAGCGGTCATTGATGGAAGCCAACGCGCGGTCCACCACATCGGAAGGCTGCTCATCGAGGGTGCAACGCCGGATCAGTGTCCCCAACATCGCCTTGGCCAGGCCCTCCAATTCGGCACCGACTCCTTGGGAATGGCTTTCTGCGAAGAGCCAGTAGTCTTCCATTCGTTCTGCCAGCGATCGGTCGGTGAGCCGGTAGATGCGCCGGCCATCGAGTCGGCTGAAGTCCTGGCCCCTGAGTCCGATCCAGATCAAATCGATTTGCCCATCAGAAATCTCCACATGAGGACAGCCGGCAGGGACCAGAAAGACTTCGTAGGTGCCGAGCGGCAACTCGCTCGATTCGAGCACGAGCTGGCCCTTTCCGCGCAGGACGGCGGCCAACTCCCAGAAATCATGGAAGCCTAGGCGGGTGGAGGTCCGGGGACCGTAGTAACGCTGGGCATAGAGGGGGGTTAGTTCCAGGGAGCGGGGAGTGGACCACACCCCTTCCGGGAAATGGCCTGTTTCATCGGTACCAATGGGACGGGACGGTCTCATTGGGAAACCCTATAGAGAAAGATCAGAAATGTCCATATCGAGAATCAGAGAATGCTCTGGCCAGGATTGCCAACCAGGACTACGGTGAAAGCCGTGAGGTACAGGAAATGAAAGCCGCCTATCTAAAAGCACCCTTTCAATACGAAGTCAAAGAGGTTCCCTTACGGGCCGTAGGAGACTTCGAAGTTTTGGTCAAAGTGAAGGCCTGCAGCGTCTGTGGACACGATATGATTCTCTCGTCCTACGGAGCGACAGAATGGCAGCCCTTTGGCCACGAGATCTCCGGCCTGGTCGAGAAGGTCGGCGTCCACGTCAAGAATGTGAAAGTCGGCGACAAGGTAGTCCTCGAAAGCGGCACCTTCGACCGGTTCTCGGCCAACAGCCGCAACGGCCGTGTCGACCTTGACAACAAGGGACCCAATTTCTGGCTCCGCCCGGATGACACCATGGGTTTTGCCGATTTTATCGTGGTCCCCATGGAAGTCTGTGTGGCCTTCGAAGGCCTGACCTACGAAGAGACCTGCGTCGTTGAGCCGCTTGGAGTCGCCCTTGACTTGGTGAAAACCGCCGAGGTCAAACTCAACAACGATGTGCTGGTCATCGGCTTGGGTCCCATTGGTTTGATGGCGACCCGGTTGGCCAAGGCCATGGGAGCCCGAAAGGTCTATGGCTCCGAGCTTTCCGTCGCCAAGGCGCGCATCGCCTTGGCCCGAAAATGGGGCGTCGACGAGATCATCTGCCCCGACCAGCAGTCGCTGGTGGACTACCCGTTTGAACGGGGCGGGGTAGACCGGGTTCTGGTCACCGCACCGCCCAAAACGATTCCTGATGCCATTTCCGTGGCCAATGTGGGCGGTATCATCGGCTTTTTGGGCATCGACTACGGCCCGGGTGGCATGGTGACCTTCGACTCCAACGCCTTCCACACCAAGAAGCTGCAGCTCAGGTCGTCCTTTGCCTCGCCGGCTTTGTACTTCCCCGAATGCCTCGATCTCATCAAGTCGGGGGTGGTGCCCACCCACGAGCTGAACACCCATCCCTTCCGAATCGACGGTATCGCCCAAGGCATTACCGGGTTTCGGGACGACCGCGAAAACGGAGTCAAGGCACTCCTGATCAACGACTGACAAAGGACAGATTATGAAACCCCAATTCGGCATTGTCGGCTGCGGGAGCATCTCGCGGTTTCACTTCAGCGCCCTGGCCAAGATCGGAGCCTCGGTGGTTCATGTGGCCGACCTCAACGAAAA
>JAIFLN010000210.1 GCA_020049045.1 Spirochaetota bacterium
ATACGGTGAGTGCGGTTGAACTGGGCCAAGTTTTCCAGCGGAGCCAGAAAGCGCTCCAAACGATGGCTGGGGACAACCCCTGCCAGCAAGGCCCAATAGGCACCAATGGTTTTGACACCGTTCCTGCGGTTTCCGTGACGGTCCAGGTCATGGTAGAACCCGGTACCCTCATCCCAGAACTTCTCGTTGATCAACCCGGTCAGGTGCTCAATTTCCTGCTGAAAGTCGGTCACTTCGGCAGTGCGTCCCAGCACCTCGGCCATAGCGACGAGGATCTTGGCGGCCAACAGAGCCTGGAGGGTGGCGTCAATCCACGACCCATGACCGTGGTCATACAACTCGTGGACTCCTTGCCAGCGGTGGGGCGGGTGGTTGGGAAAGGCTCCCTCAAACCGGGGCTGGTTGTCCATACCAGAGCCCCAACCGCTGGTCCAGTAGGTGCCATCGGGCCAGGTTTTGTACCGGCGGAGCCACTGGCAGTACGCCGCCAGGGGGGGAAACACCCGGGCCAACCGGTCTTTGTCTCCCGTGTTGAGCCAGTATTCCCACTCCGCCCAGGGCAGCACATTCGGCCCGGTGGAGCTGGGGTCGTGACGTTGAAAGCGGTCCTCGCCGGTGGCTTCGGTGATCTCGCGGCAGATAAAACCGTCGGGGTGCTGTTTGGCATAGAAGTTGTCGCAGGTGGCCTGAAGCGGCCAAGCTTTGCCGGCGTACCGGCCAAACAGGGCGATGAACGCCGAGTCCCACATGAAGGTGCTGCTATTGAAGGCCGTCGACAGAAAATCTGAGGCAAAACCATTGGCCGCCGTGGCACGTCGCAGGTTGCGGGCGGCAAGTTCCCAGGTCTTGTTCCAGGCGGCCTCGTACTCGGGCCGGGCGGGCCACGACAGACGGGGCAGCCGACTCAAGAAATCCTGGGGGTCCGACCAGCCGGCCGAGGTTCCCGCAGGTGCCGGTCGGGGCTGGCCCCGCAAAGTCGCCACATACTCCCAGGGACCGGGGTTTCGGGTACGCGCACCGAACGTGTCCTCGGCGGCATAAGGATTCTCAACATAAGTGTGGTAGAAGGGGAAGCTCAAAACATCATCTCCGAACGACTATTTGAAACCCGTCAGGCCCCCCGGTCAACCCGGTAAAACATGGGAAAAACCGGCAGGTTTATTTTGCGGAAGCCGCATCAACCTGTTTTTGACATCAAGGTTTCAATCGAAGGAGGAGCTCTTTTCAACCATTCCTCCGGACCTTCCTGCAAGGCCATCAAGGCCTGAAGGAAAAGGCCCATGCTGGTGGTGTAGTAGGGCATCCAATATCCGCTCGACTCATAGATCGTAATGCAATCTGGATCCACACTCTGGCTCGCAATCATCTGCTTCAATTCATGGGCAAAGCCTTCCCGATCCTGCATGCGGGCGGCTGCAAGCAGGAAAGCGAACAGGGTCCAGCCCTCATAAAAGGTGCCGGGCACACCTGCATGGGGCACCCCTTCGCGTTGGACTGAGCAAATCCTATGCCGTAGTTTCCAGGCTATGTGTGTAGGCTCATCGACGGTGCCGAGCGGCAGAAAAGTCAGGGGATTCAACTGCACCGGATGTTTTTGCTTCCCGGTGACGAAGCGAGTGTCCGCGTTGCTGCGGTAAAAACCCTCCCTTTCGACAAGTCGCCTATAGGCAATTCCTTCGAGCAAGATGTTCGTCCAGCGGGAGACCTCTTCATTTTCTATGCCGAGATCGCCAGCCATACCAGCGGCTGCGCGCAAGGTGTATTCGGCCGCGAAGAGTGCGCATAGATAATCGTGTGCATTCTCGCCCCCATATTCATCCTGCCCCATGGAAGGAACGACATGGATGCCCCAGCATCCGTCGTCGCCTCTGGACATGCAAGAAGCAAGGAAGAGCGCCGATTCGAAAAGAACGGGCCAGGCGCAGTCGCGGGACCATTGCACATCCCTGAGGCTCTGCGCGGTTTCGTAGGCCATCCTGGCCGGGTAGGCCGCATTGTGAATCTCATACTGAAATGCATTGGGCGTCCCTTCCAGCAGAAGATCGTCCGCCGTCCCGATTGGGAATTCCCAGGCCCAAAGAACCCCGGGTTTCCCATAGATCCTGCGGGTATTGCTCCGCTGCTGCTCAATACGCGAAAAATAGAAATCCACCATGGCTTTGGCGATGTCGAGATAGCCCAGTTTCAGGAAAACGGGATGGATGTAGGAAAGATCCTGGGGAAAATGCCGTCCCCATGCGTTGCCGCTATAGCCCATGGGAGGTGCGGGAGCCCTCGTATCCGGTGCATAACTGGAAAGCAGTGAATAGAGACCGCGCCACCAGAGACGTTCAGCTTCGACTGAAGGGAATGCAGGCGGCTTCGGATGGCCCCAACGATTTCTCCATCCCTTGTCTGCCCTTTTACCGCGCTGGACCCCTTCCCTGAGGACCTCTGTGAATATATCATCTTTTCGCGAGGTAGGACCAAAGGCGAGGACCCAGGACAAAGATCCCGACGATTCCCTAAGCGGCAGTGCGAGGCCGGAGGGATGCGCCGTCCAAATTCCATGTGATGGATTGATTTTATGGATTTTCTTGTTGTAACCATAATCTGACAAGGCAAACAGACATGCATCCGCCGTGCCCACCTCCAGGACAATCTCCGGAAGTGGCTTGCCACTGATGGCCTTCCACCGCAGGGAAAAATACAGGCAATCGCGATGATCGGGATCGCTCCATGTTTCCAAGCGGTAAGACAAATCGTCATTGTGAAAACGGGTGATCAATCGTCCCCGGGAGAGCACCAGGGTTTGCCGGTACTTTGTGGGGGGCGATGGTGCCTCACTCCATCGGATGCGCGCTATCGGAACCTGTTCATCCAAACCGTAAGGGCCATGATGAAAAACTTCGGCATGAAACAAGGCTGTATTGGAAACCCGGTTGGCGACACCGCCCGATGGTTGATGCTGCAAACCCCAGGCGTCAAAGCAGCCCCCGCAACGGCCATTTGCTATATAGAGGTTGATCGACTTGTTCCATTCGACGGGCCAATGGCCCCGATCCACGTTAGCAGAGTCTGGTGGTGTGGAAAAGATGCTCATGGACACTCCTGTGTTTCTTCATCCTATGATATAGGAAGGTAGTACTACACCAAGCGACTTTGGCCCTGCGCAGGTTGCGGGCGGCCCGGTTTTCTACCAGTTGAAATACCGGTAAGGGTCATCACCGAGCACGTAGTCGGCCCGATAGTCCGGATGGTACACCCCTTCTTCGGGCAACAGCGGTTCCAGGCGCAGCTCCTCCCGGGGGCCGTAAACACCACCTCCACCTACATAATCCGACACCCGGGCACGCTGCAGCAAGCGCACCGTCAACGTCAGGGTTCCCGCTTCGCCCACCGCTGAGGCCGGTATACGGTACACCCGGGGATGGTTGGCGTAGGGCACGGGATGCGGCTCGCTGACCAGCACCCCGTTGGCAAACGTCTCGTCCACGTTGTCGACCTTGCCCAAGAACAGCTGAAGCTCGCGGCCGCGCCAACCCGAGGGTAGCGGCAGCGTCCGCTCCAGAACCACGTCGGCGGTGGACGCCTCCCAGTCACCACCGAGTTCTTCCCAAGTGACAGGAAGATTCAGCGTTGCTGATAGCACCCCTTCGGCGCGGTGCAGAGTAGCCTTCCAGGGTCCTGCCAAGGAAAAGCGTTCGGGTTCACGGGGGTGGAATACCCGCTGGTCAGCGCGGAAGGAAGCCCCCAAGGCGGCCAGAACCGTTGATTCGGCATGCATCCAGCGCCAGCGGGTGAAGCGCAGGTACGTCTTTTTGTCGGCGTCGAGCACCCGGTCGCTCAAGCGGGAGAAGACCGCCACCCCCCGACCGACGACCGTCCTGGCCAGCAGGGCCGAGTCTGCCTCGAAGGCGTCCATCGACAGGTCCACCCTCGGCCGTAAATCGGACCAACCCAGGCCCCTAAACTCGGGGCCTGAGGGAAGGGGAACCCAGCCCCCGCAGACCTCGCGCTTCACAACGGGGGGGGACAAACCCGGCACCGGCGGGTGGTCGGCCAGAAAGTAAGCCTTGCCGCCTTGTTCCAGATAGGGCCGCAGCCGGGTTGCCTCGCAGTGCACCGTACCATCAAACACCAGCAAATCAGCCTGGTAGTCTGCCTGGGGCGCTTTTTCGTGGACCATGCCCAGCTCATCCAGCCGCGTGCCTTCGCTTCGACTGGTCACCAGCACCACCCGGCGCGCCAGCGTCTGATTTTCGTTCACGCTGGCGTCCGCCCGTTCCTGCACCACCTCCAAAAGGCGGGCACAGGCGGGGTCCGTTTGCAGGTGATCTTCCCAGTCGAAGGTGGTTAAGACGACACGACCCGTGCCAACCTCGAGCTCCAGCCACGGGGAGTAAGCCAGGTCGAACTCACCCTCCACCACTGCCCTCCAGGCCGAACGGTGGGGTTTTTCCACCGGCAGGCTCGAAACGGCACCGGTGCCGCCCCAGCGGTTGCCGTGGTAGGGAAACCACCACTTGCCCAGGCGGGCCTCACCGGGGTTGAGCTGAGGACGGGGCTCGCGAATCTGACTTTCACCGTTCCAATCCCGCAGGTCTTCGGAGTCAAGGACAGCGTCCAAGCCTGCGCCGGGGACGGGGTAGAACCGCCGCCCCAGGTATGCCCCCACCCGGAACCCCCAGAACCGCTCCAGCTCACCCGGTTCGGTACCCAGCAAAACGGCCCGCCCGCCCGCCGTGACAAAAGCCTCGAAAGCGGCCCAGGTTCCAGTGCGCTCCAAGTGGCTTAGAACCCCGCGGCCCAGCCACAGTACGCCGGTTGGCGATGCCCAGCCGTTCACAGCCGAAACGGCCCAACCAGCCGACCGGAGTGCCTTTTCGGTTTTTCCCACAGGATCGAACAAAGTCAGCGGCGGGCGCGTTTTAGCGGAGCCATACACCCTGAGGGGAAAACAGTCGCGATGGCTTCGATTGCCGATCTGCGCCTCGAGGAGCAAACAAAGGTCCCGTTTCTCGCCAGGTTCACAGACAGGGGCGACAAATTCGAGAGGCAGAAGCAGGTTGGCAGCGGAAGCAACGCTCCCTTCCAGGGTGAACGTTTTCAGCACCTCTGCCTGATTGACCACCGTGACTTCCACGCGGTAGGGGGCGCTTTTTCCCAGGTCATTCACCAACGTCACAGCTTTGCGAACCAGGTCACCCGAGCGGAAATGGTGGTCCTTGGTCAGGGGTAGCTCGGGGGCTCCTGCCAGCCACGCCAAAGTCGGGCCATTGGTTTCCACCAGAGCCTTCCCTGCCGGAGCTACCAGCCGGGGTGAAAAGCGCAGCAGTTGGCGTTCGGGAAGGGAAGGATAGAAGAAGCCCCGCCCTGGCTCGTCTGCCGATTCCGCCGCCGGAACCTCCTTCTCCTCCCACCCTGCTGGCGGGTCGTACGGAAGCGTCCGCCAACCGTGGGCGTTGTGCCAGGGAATCATACCGCCCGTTATCCCCGTCAACCGCCAGCTGCGCCAGGTGTTGAGGATAAACAGCTCCTGTACCGCCTGAAACGGCGCAGTGAAGTCAAACGCCGCCGCATAATGGAAGTGCTGGTACTTTTGGCCTTCCAGGTGATGCGCGGCAATCATGCGGCGGTACGGGGACTCCTCGAGCCGGTACGCCTCGGGGCCCAGGTAGATGGCAGCGAATTCGGTCACCCAGGGCTCACTGACAATGCCATCACCGAAGTCGCTGCGGCCCCGGTTGAACGACACATGCAGCGGCGTGCCGAACTCGACAATCAGCAGCGGCAGCTCGCCATGGGCGGCCCACTCGGTCAGCCACTCCTCGCGTTCCTGCAAGGGAATCAAGTTGAGGTACATGTTCAGGGTGTGCACATCGCCCAGACCGCCTCCATGGTGCACAAACACCGGCCTGGTCGGGTCAAGCCCTTTCAGGATGCCCAGCATTTCGCGACCGGCGGCGTCACGGCGTTTGCGTCCCCGAGCCCACCAGAACCAGCGGTCTCGTTTTCGGCCCAGCACACGGGGGTCCATGTTGAGGGCCGAACCGAACTGGTTGGCGTTGGTACCCCACATCACCAGCGACGGGTGGTTCCCCAGAGCTTCGATGTCCCGCCGGGCTTCGGCTACATAGCGCTCCGAACGGGAGCCGGAAAAGCCTGTCGGAGCCGACAGCAGAAAACCCTGCCGGTCGGCTTCCTCCAACCAGAGCGCCACCTGTTCGTAAGGGTATTCTCTGGGCCAAATTTCAGCGAAGTTGAACCCGGCGGCCTTGAAGTTGGCCAGCGTGGCGGCAATGGTCGGGATATCGCCATCGTCCCCGCACAAGACGGGCCGCAAGCGGAACGGACGGTCGTTGAGACGGAACTCGCGGCCCGAAACGGAAAACTCCCGGAACCCGAAGGGCAGGGTGACGCTGTCACAAGGGGTACGGTCCACTAGCAGTTCCAGTTCCAGCGCATACAGATGCGGGTCGTCGGGCTCCCACAGGCGTGGGTTGAACCAAGGCCGCCAAACCGTGACCGAGCGGTGCCCGGCGGGTACAACGGCCTCAAACTCCAGCGAAACCGAGCCCTGCGAATCCCGGACGGTGCCGCCAACCCGCAGAGGTCCCTCTCCCCGCTCCAACGACGCGGTCACCTGGAAAAACCGCCCCGTCACCGAGGTTTCGATCGAAAGGGTGCCCCAGCGCGGCCCCAACGGTTTGCTGAGAAGAACGGCGTCTCCGAGCAGTCCATATTCGTTTTCGAGGATCAGTTCAAGCCGGTGGTTGGCGCCTGCCTGAACCAAACCGGTCAGGTCCACCTCAGCCGTCAGACCATCCATACGCCCGGCTTCCACGCCGTCGAGTAGAACCCTTGCCTTGGGAAACTGACGTTCCAGCTTGATCGAGACGGCCCGGCCCTTCCAGTGGGCCGGAACCGTTATCGTCGTTTGTACTGAGCGGGAAGCGGGAACGGCCTCAAGAAACCCACCACCGTCCTCAAACCCGGGGTAGCGTTCCCACGGGACAGGAGGGTGGAAGGCCCCAGGGACCCGGAAGGTCCGCCCTTCCGAAACCCACAGACCATTCAAATTTTTTGTCTCACGCATGGTGTCCACCGCCTCCCTCGCTCGGAATTACTTCTTCTTGGCCAGGTAGGCGTCGAGCTGCTTCTGCACCTCGGCGATCTCTTTGTTCAACTCGATCTTCTTCTGCTTTTCGAGGATGCCGGGAAGATCCTTGGCGGGATCGAAGATGCCGATACCCAGCGACTCACCGATTTCTGTATAAATGGTTCCCCAAGCCGCTTCCACGGTCTTGATGGGCGACTGGTCGAACACGAAGTCGGCGTACAGCTTGAGCTCGGCGTTCTTCAGAGCGGTCTGCGCCTCGCTGACGGTCTTGTCGGAAACCCCAGGCTGAAGATAGGCCAGGTGGGTGTTGCCGAACACCCAGGTCATGTTGGGGTCGTAACCCGAGTCGGCGATCTTCGCGAGCGTGTTGGCGCCGGTCTTCTTGAAGTGCGTGCCCTCGATCCCGTAGCTGAGCAGGTTGTAGAACACTTTGTCGGAGTCCAGCAGTTCCAGCACCTTGACGGCGTTCACAGGGTTTTTCGAAGTGCGCGAGACGGCAAACTGGCTTCCGGCCACCGAGTCGCGGGCCACCATGGGCTTGCCGAAGCGGGCAATCACCACGTCAAAGCCGTTCTCGGCCTTGAACTTGGCCTCGGCATCGGGGCTGATCACCGTCGCGCCGGCGGCGTACTTGAGGGCCTTGACTTCCGGGGCGATGTCTTTGACGGTGAAAGCGTCGTCGCGCACATAGCCGGCCTTGTACCACTTGTTCATGGTCTTCATGAACTCGACGTTGTAGGGCTGATCCCACACGTTGACCACTTTCTTGGGGTTGCTCTTGAGCACCACCGAGTTGGCGAACACCTGCACGTAGGGGGCAAAACTCTCAAACGCCCAGCTGACCGACGTGTTGGCGCCCACGGCCAGCGGCGTGATCTGGGGCTCGCCCTTCTTGACCGCGGCCAACCAGGGTTCCAAGGCCCGGAAGTCCTTTTCGACGGCCTTGACGTCGAGCTTGTACTTCTCGGCCAGGTCTTTCTTGAACCACATGCCGTTCTGGCGCACGGGGTATTCCATAAAGGGCACGGTGTAGATCTTGCCGTCGGAGTAGCGCAGGATGTCCCACACGGCCTTGGGCACGTACTTGTAGTAGGTGGGCATGTACTTGGGCAGCAGGTCGTCCAGCGGCAGGAATGAGTTCTTGGCAATCTGGTCGGTGTAGACAAAGTTCCAGTGCGAGGTCCACAGCAGGTCCATCACGTCACCGGCAGTGGTCTGCAGGATCATCTTCTGGTTGTAGTTGTCAAAGCCGTCATAGGGAACGAACTGCACATCGATGCCGATTTTGCTCTTCACATACTGGGATGCCGCAGCAAAAACCTTCTCTGAATCCCTCTGGTTGCTGAACGGAAAGTGCATGGTCACCGTCTGCGCGAAGGCATTGCCGACCAAGGCCAACGACAGCACTACTGCCGTCAGAACGCTTTTTCTCATGGTCAATCTCCTCTTGTTTCTCAATCTGATTCTACTCCGGCCAACGGCTGGGTTTTTACCGACTCACCCCTTCACCGCCCCCACCGTCAGCCCTTTGACGAAATACTTCTGGAAGAAGGGAAACGCCAGAAGCATGGGCCCTGCCGCAATCAGACACATGGCCATCCGTATCGCCTCGGTGGGCACCAAATTCGCCGCCCTCAGAGACTGAGGCATGTCATTCATCCGGGCGAGAACCACCTCGATGTTGCTGAGCATGTTCTTGAGCAGCAGCTGGAGCGGGTTCATGTCAGGCTTGTTGATGAACAGCAACCCCAGCCACCAATCGTTCCAATAGCCGAAGGCGGTAAACAAGGCGATGGTTGCCATGGCCGGGGTGGCCACCGGCAGAATGATTTGAAACAGGATGCGGAACTCTGAAGCTCCGTCCATTTTGGCCGACTCGATCAGCTCCCCGGGGATGCGTTGAAAGTTGGTCCGCAGCACAAAAACGTTCCAAACGTTGATCAGCGCGGGGACAATCAGGGCGAAATAGCTGTCGCGCCAGTCGAGTACCCGGGCGACCAAGATATAGAAAGGAACCAGTCCGCCCGAGAACAGCATGGTGAAGAACAGGTAGAACGACACAGCCTTGCGCCGCCGGTAATCCCGGCGCGAAAGGGTGTAGGCCAGACCCGAAACCAACAGAACTGAGCCCGCCGTGCCGATCACCGTCACCAAAAGGGTGACCTGGTAGGCCTGGAGGATTTGGTAGGGATTCTTGAAAATCAGGTTGTAGGCGTCCCACTTCCACTCGCCTCTTGGCAGCAACGAGTACCCCCCCGCCTTGATTATTTCGACGTCATCGGACACCGAAATGGTGAACACCGAAAGCAGGGGCAGGAGCATCAGGGTGCAAAGCACCAGGAAGAACAGGTGAAGGAACACCGGGGTACGGCGGTTGGTGATCAAAGCGGACTCCTCAGAACAGGGAATTTTCGGGGGCGATTTTGCGGACGAAGGCGTTGGCTCCCAGCACCAAAAAGAAGCCGACGGTTGACTGAAGGAAGCCTGCGGCGGCGGCCATTCCGGGTTCGTTCATGTTCCTCAATGCCCGGAACACATAGGTGTCAATGACATCGGTGACGGGGTACAAGGCCTTGCTGTCCTGGGGCATAAAGTAGAAAAGCCCAAAGTCGGCGCGGACGATTCCCCCCACCGATAGAATCAAAAGGATGGTCATGGTCGGGATCAGAAACGGCAGGGTGATCTTTTTGATGGTCTGCCACTTTGTGGCTCCGTCGATGGCGGCGGCCTCAAAGTAGTCGCGCTCGATGCCCATCAGTACGGCGTAATACAGAAGGCTTCCCATTCCCACACCCTTCCAAAGGCTGGTCACCGTCAGAATTACCGGCCACACGGACGGGTCGGAATACCACTTCACAGGCTCCAACCCCAGGCCGGTCAAGGCCTGGTTGAGCATGCCGTAACGGGGATTCAAAAAGGTGTAGAACATATAGGCGGCAATAATCCACGACATGAAGTTGGGGAACACCAGAATGGTCTGGTAGGTCTTGATGGCCTTTTTGTTGGTCAGTTCGTACATTAGAAGCGCTAAAACCACGGAACCCGCCATGCCTGCCAGAATGAAAACAGCGTTCAGGAACAAGGTATTGGCCGTCACCTTCCAGATGGCTCCCGTGGTAAACAGGAACTCGAAGTTGGTAAACCCCACAAAGGGGCTGCCAAAAAAACCGAGCTGGTAATCGTAATCCTGGAAGGCCATGACGACCCCGAACATGGGTACGTAGGCAAAGATGAAAACCAGGATCAAGGCGGGAAAGGCCAGCAAGTTCAGTTCCCACTGGATCGGCTTTTTCGGTGCGGATCGCATCGTGTCGCTCCTTAGCCGGTTGGCTCCGGCACAGGGTCATGTTGGGGGCGAGTTAACCGGCACGCAATTTTGAATGTTGGCCGTTTCCCTGATTTTGGGGGGTTTTGGGTTTTGAATTCACGGAATCAGTTTGAATTTCCGGGTTTGACCTCGAAAAGGGTTTCTGAATTTCGGTGGTCGGGCGTAAAATGACCCTGAATGGAAGCTGCCAAAAAAGAACGTCCCAGCAAGCTCTACCGCAAAATTCTGCTGGCCGTCAGCATCGCCAGCGTTCTCTCCGTGCTCACCGCTTCGTCGCTGCTCTATTTTGGGTACCTGGGCATTGCTGAAACCGAGGCCCTCACCGCCGACCGCGACCGGCTGGTTCAGCTGGAAAACTCGGCCGCTGTGATGATGGCCCTATCCCGAAGCGTTGCGGAACAGGTCTATTCCAACTCGGTCATCACCTCTAACCTGATCTATCCCCAGATTGACGGGGGAGCCATGGCCACCATTGCGGCCCTGAAGATGTTTGAAACCTACCGCCAGCCTTTGGCGCACTTAGACTCCATCTACATTTACAACGGACCCCAGAGCCGCTACTTTGTGGCTTCCGAGGCAGAGAAGCGCATTGTCCTGCTGCCGGATGCTCCCGACCCAGGCATTGGGGACTTGCTCAAGCGAGCACAGTCCCTCGGCCAGTTGCAGCCCATTCCCCGGGTGTTGACTCGTCAGCGCTTGGGTGAGCCCGAGCGGCAACGCAAGGTCTACACGTTTCTGTATTGGACCGACGCCCCTGTGATCGAGGGGATTCCCCTGTTTGTCATTGTGATCAATATGGATGCCCTCTTTTTTCAGGCGGGGCTTTCGGACTTATCGCAGGACATGCGTGACTCGGCCTTCGCCATCGACCGCAACGGCCTTGTGGTGCTGGAAAACCCCAGCCACCCCTTTCTCAGCTCACTAAAGGACACGGCGACTTTCGAACTCTTGCAAAAGCAGAACCAGCGCCGGGGAACTGTATCGCTTGGCACTGGTTCGCAGAAGGTCAGCCTGAGCTTTACCGTTCAACCCGAATTGGGCTGGAAATTCGTACAGACCACCAGCGCAGCCCGGCTGGAAGAAAAACTGAGCCCGCTGCGCGATACGGTTTTGCTGGTCGTGCTGGCGGTGCTGGTTCTGGGTATGCTGCTGTCGTTTTTGTTGTCAAATCGACTCTATGCACCGTTGGGTTCCCTCGAGGAGCGGCTGGAAGAAGTGTCCGAAAGTCGGTTGCGCCGGTTGTTGCTGGGCGAAAGTGACGCCAGAAATGCCGCAGTCTGCCGGGAAGCCGGACTGGAACCCGAACAACCCTGCTACCTCTTCCTGGTCACCCTGAGCCTGTTCAAAGACTTCCGGCGGAGCAACACCTATCCCGACCGCATCAAGATCAAAGCCCAGATCCGAAGCAGCGGCCTAGCGGTACTGCAAACACAAGGTCCTTCCCATGGGTGTGCGTGGGATGAACGGACCGAACTGCTTTTACTGCAAACCCCCACCGCTGAGACCGACGTTCTGGCTCTGGCCCGACAGTTGGAACAGACCGTGGTTCAGAACACGGGACGGCTTGTCCACATCACGACCTGCCGCCGACCCACCCTCCCCCCCAATCTTCTTGACGAGACCGCCGCTGTATTTGATGCTTCACAGGCCCGCCTCTGGACACCGTTGGAGCAGACTCTCGACGTTGAAGACCTGAATTTTGCCGACAACCAGCTTTTTGACTACCCCAAAAAAGCCGAGCAGGAGCTGCTGGAGCACCTCAGATTGGGGGAGCGGGACAAAGCCCTGCAGGCCCTGGACCGGTTTGTTCAAGCCGCTAGGCCCTTCCGGCCTGCCGTTCTGCATTCGTCTCTGGTTCGGCTGGCCTCGACAGTCCACACGGAAATCGACGGTCTGGCCCGGTCCTGGGGAAGGGCCCTACAGGGCGCGTTTCAGGATTTTCTGGAAGAGTTGTCGTTTCCTGACACGGTGCAGGAACTGGAGCAAGGGTTTGAGCGCCTTTTTGACGAGTTTCTGCAGCGACAGCAGGAACACCGCCTCAACCGCCGCGATGCCAAAACCACTCAAGTCGACGACCTGATCCGCGAGCGCTCAGCCGACCCCAACCTTTCTCTGCGGGCGATAGCCGATGAGGTGTCGCTGTCTTCGGACTACCTGGGCCGTCTGTACCGCAGCGAAACCGGTGTTTCCGTGGCCGAAGCCATCAACCATGTCCGCCTCGAAAACGCCAAGCGCCTGCTGAAGGGCACCTCGATGCCCGTGAACGAAATCGCCCGCACCGTCGGGTTTGCCAACGAGAACTACTTTCACCCGCTGTTCAAAAAGCACCAGGGCCTCACCCCGGCGGAGTACCGGAAGAAGGATTAGCGCGGTCAAGGGCTGAGGTTTGTGCTGAACTGCCGCCGCACACGGTAGAACTGTGCGGCGCTGCCGAAGCCGGCCTCCAGCGCGGCATCGAGCACCGTCTTCTTGCGGCCATCACCGAAAATCCGATAAAAGCGCTCTAAACGCTTACGGTTGCGGTAGGTGACCAGGGCAATTCCCATGTCGAGTTTGAACTGATGGCTCAGGCGTGCCCGACTCAAACCGCAGCGGTGGGCGAAGGCCTCCGAATCGGGGTCGTCGGTGCCTTCCGCCAACGCCAGAACCGCGCATTCCACGGCGGGATGGACCACCCGCGCCAGCGAGCTTTGCCCCTCGGTCACAAAGGCTGCCCAGGCCCGCGCCAAGAAGAACCGAAGGCCGGCTGCCAGGGCGTCTCTTTGCAGGTTTTGAGCCAGCGAGGTCAGGAACGCGGTGGTTTCTTCGGGAAGAAGGCGCAGACCACCCTCGGGAGCATGAGTTTTGGTCAACCGCGAATCCCCGGTTTGCAGCGCCGTTTCACGCACGACGGCAGGCCGGAACACCACCACCCACATTTCAAAATCCGCAGACCATTCGATCAGCTCATGCACATCGGAGGGGAAGAACCAAAGAACAGCAGAGCGCGAAAGCCGGTAATGCCGCGACTGGCACAGGTACGTGGCTCGCCCCCGGACACATAGATTGACCTCGAGTTCCTTGTGGGTGTGGGCCGGACGGTGCGGCTCACCCAGCCCTGCTACAAAGTGCCACACTATGCCATCAAGGTTTTGCGGAATAGGAAGTTGTTCTCGCATTGCGGAACAATATGACACAAGTCGAGCGCAGAATGCAACGACGGGAACACTGTCATAACCCATAGTCAGAGGGTCCACGAAGGAGGATGTATGAAACTGGAACTCATCGAGTGTCAGCCTACCCCCGTGTTCGCCAAGCAGGCGGCACTGTCACAGGGCGTTCAGTTCGGCTTTGAGGGAGGCACCGCCCACAAGGTCGGCTCGCGCTATTACGTGTTCACCACCGAGAGCTTCGCCGAGCCCAAGACTGCCGCCTCGCGCCTGGCCCTGTACGTGAGCGACAATGCCACCTCCTTTTCGCGGCATTCCACGGTGCTGGAACCGCAAGGGGACTGGCGGCAACCCGCCACCTACTGGACCCCTTGGTCCCCGATGGTGGTGTTTGATCAAGCCGCCGACCGTTGGTCTCTCGTTTATGTGCACTACGTCCGCAAGCCCGGGTCTGACCAGCCCTACAATATGACGGGACGCATGGCCAGGCTCACTTCGGCAACGCCCGGCCGAGCAGGAATCGTCGGTCCCTGGGTGTCGGCGGGCTGGATTGATCTGCCCGAGGACAAACCCGACCCTTGGGAAGGTTCGTGCAAGATCGTTTCGTTCTTTCCGTACCAAGCTGCCGATGGCCGCTGGTGGGGTTTCTACGGCAGCAACAACGCACCGGAATTCATTCCGCCCCAGGACCTGCCCCAAGAAGGCAGCACCATGAAGTTCTGGGTAGGCCTTGCCCGGTCGTCCGACAACACGTTGAGTGGCCGTTGGGACCGTCAGACCGCACTGAATCCCGTTTTGATGGATCCTGACTTTATGGAGAACCCCGTGGTGACACGTTTGCAGAACGATCTGTTTATCTGTGTCTACGACGGCGGTAACACCCACAGCCTCTCGTACGCCTTTTCGCGTGATGGGGTGCACTGGGACAAAGAACAGGTTCTGCCTATCCCCCAGGCTCCGACCTGGTTGAAAGCCGTGCGAACTCCTCTCGGGCTGATCGACGAGGCCGATGGAACCTACACCATCTTCTTCACAGCCTTTGACGGCGTCAACCCCGAAGGAATTGTGCCGCATTGGCACGATGGCTTTGGAAACCTCGGCCGAGTGCGCGTCAGGGTAGCACCTTGAACGGCAACATACCGCCAGCACCCTACCCGGCCAGTGTTCCACAGGAGGCCCGCCAACGTCTGGAGGCGTTTTGGGCGGGGTCCAGTCTCGGCGACCGGCCCGCCCTGCATCTGACGTGGAAAGACCCGCAGTTTGTGCCAGAGCCGTGGCGTGGCAGCAGCGATCCCTACGACCAGGACAACGACTCGGCCTTTCAGGCCTATTCAGCCCGGGCCTCCCTCCACGAACACTGTCTGGCCGAGGCCGTGCCGCGAGCCGGGATTTCCTTTGGCTCGAACGTGGCCCTGTTTCCAGCGCTTCTGGGATTCCCTTACCAATACGAAAGCGGAACCGCGTGGATACATCCGGTCGACGAGCTCTACCGCAAGCCCGTGCCGGTTTTCGACCCGGCCCACCCGCTGGTGCAAACGCTTGAGGAGAGCCTGCGAAACGTCGCGGCGGCAGTTGGTGACCGTGCCGCCGTCATTCCACCCTGCTGGGGACTGGATTGCCTGACCACCCTTTCGCTGCTGCGCGGCGCCGAACAGTTTTGCCTGGACCTGATGGATGAACCAGAGACCGTGCTGGCGTGGCTGGAACCGGTGCGGGCCTACTGGCGCGACCTCGCTCAGCACTTTGTCGGCACCGTCAGAGCCCTGGGTCATAGCGGTGGAAGTTCGTGGCTGCACACCTGGGCACCTGGGTCGTTCGAGGCGGTACAGTCCGATGCCGCAGTGCTTCTGTCGGAAGACCTGTTCGAGCAGTTCGTGATGCCGGAACTGCGGGCTGCCGCGCCTTGTTTTGACTACACCTTGTATCACTTGGATGGCACCAGTCAGCTGCGGTTCCTCGACCAAATTGCCACCGTACCCAACATCAAGGGCATTCAGTGGAACCCTGAACCCGGCGAGAACCACATCGAAAATCCCAAGTGGATTGAGACGTTCCGTGGCATCCGCCAAAAGGGATTACGACTCCAGTTCAACTCTTGGGAGAGCCGCACCGTTGACCAGATCATCGCGGTTGTCCGAGCTTTAGGACCCGATGGCCTGATGTTCGCTCTCCCCCCTTTTGACAGCGAGGCCGAGGCGATGGCGGCTCTCGAACGCCTGGAGAGGGAATGTCATTAAGGTGCTTACTCTGGTTCTCATTCCCACGGATTCAGCTGCTGAACCCTCTCGATCGCATAGACGGCATCTTTTCCATGCCTTTGACCACGTGAGGCCCTTCGGTGCGGGAATGCTCCACTACTTCCGAGAAATCCTGTGTTTCACGTGCCTGTCAAAGTGCTATACTTTCAGCATGGTGCGCTTTTTCAATACCACCGGCCCTTGCAACCCCACGGACCACTACATGTTGCCGCCGGAAACCCGGTTGGTGCATGCCCAATTGGATCGGTACATCCGAAACAAGCTCTATTGGGTGCTACACGCCCCACGACAAACGGGAAAGACCACCTTTTTGCAGAGCTGGATGCATACGATCAACAGCAGCGGCCAAGCCGTGGCCTGCTACGTCAGCGTCGAGCGTTGCCAGGAGTTTCCTCTGGCCTCCGAAGCTATGCCGGCGATTTGCTCGGCCATACGCGACTATGCGGGTGTGTTCCTGGGCGAAGGCCTGGTCCCGTCAATCCCTCAAACCGACCCAAGCAGCCTGCTATCTGCCATCCTGATCCAGTGGGCCGCGCTGGTGGCCCCCAAGCCCCTTGTCGTGTTGTTCGACGAGGTCGATGTGTTGCGTGACCAGGCCCTGGTCAGCTTTTTGCGCCAGTTGCGTGGCGGTTTTGCCGCTCGAGGTGTAGGCAAGTTCCCCGTCAGCGTCGCACTAGTAGGCATGCGGGACCTGCGAGACTATTTGATCCAGTCCAAGGACGGTGTGGCGCTGAATCCCGGTAGCCCTTTTAACATCAAACAAGATTCGGCCACCTTGGCCAATTTCAGCCTGGCGGACCTTCAGACCTTGGTGGGGCAACATACTACCGAGACGGGCCAGGTTTTTGCGCCACAAGCCCTCGAACGGATCTGGCAGCTGACCCGGGGCCAACCTTGGCTGACCAACGCCTTGTTGCAGAAATGTACTTGGCAGCTTTGCCCCGACGGTGAGCCTGTCGGAGTTGACCACATTGAGCTGGCCCGTGAAATGCTGATTCAGGATCGGGCCGTGCATTTGGACAGCCTTGCCGAACGCCTGCGCGACCCGCGGGTAAAACAAGTCATCGAAACCATTCTGACCGGTGATTCCCGACCGGATTTGACCGAAGGGGATGATTTTCGCCTATGCCTCGATCTGGGCCTGGTCAGCCTGGAAGACGGGTCCCCGGCCATTGCCAACCCGATGTACCGCGAGGTTATTGCCCGGGTGCTGAGCCAGGGTTACCAATACTCCATCGCCAAACCCGAATTCCGGTGGCAGAATCCGGATGGAAGCCTGGACATGGACGCCTTGCTGGTCGAGTTTCAAGCCTTCTGGCGACGGAATTCCGAGGTGTGGGAACAAAAGGCCGATTATACCGAGGCTTTTCCCCATTTGCTGCTGATGGCCTTTTTGCAACGGGTGATCAACGGGGGCGGCAGGATTGAGCGGGAATACGCCGCAGGCCGGGGCCGGGTCGATCTAGCAGTGCTGTTTGGCGGCAAATGGAACATTCTTGAAATCAAACTGGTGCACCCGGGTGACGGTCGAGACTTGACCATCGACGAAGGGCTGAAGCAGGCCGCCCGCTACCGGGCCACCATCGATCCTGCCGCACCCACGTACTTGGTGGTTTTTGACCGGACGCCGCAGGGACGCGTGACCCCCTGGCCGCAGCGCTTGTATCGAGACCTTCGCGAAGTACCGGGCGGCAGTATCACCGTCTTTGGCGGGTGAAAGGAATCGCCGAGGCAATCTCAGTACCTTCTAGTCGGACCTCGGCAAACAGCAAAGTCAAGCGAACTCACGGAGGTGTGGCGGTGCCGCGCCAGCCCGCCCCTCTTCACACCAGTTCCGAAGCTATCCTCAAAATTCCTCCTTCAAAGAGCCGGTCCAGGGACCGGCTGAGAACAAGTGCTCACGCTGACAGACCCCGTCGTCGATGACCAGCCGGAAGGCCCGGTCGCTGTTGACCTCCAGAATCCGGTTGCCGGGGTCGGCAGGATCAAGGTTTTGCCGCAACGAGAGGGTGGCGGCCCCCAGGGGATAGTTCTCTACCCCGCAGCCGCCTTCTTCGGGCAAACGCCAGGTCAGCGTCCGTTGGGGGGCGTCGGGTTTGAGACCCAGGAAAATTTCGAGAAGCAGGGTAATGGGGCCGACGGCCGTCCAGGAGTAGTCCTCGCAGGATGTGCTTCCCCGGGTGATAGCTTCGCTGGAATAGTTCTCCCAGAGCACCCCGGTTTCGGCGCGAACCTTCACAAGGGCCTGCAGGTGCCTGGTCAGCGTCTGCACCGCCAGGTCGTGCCGCCCGGCCCTCTCGAAGCCTTGTATGACGGCGCAGTTGGTGGGTGCCCACACAGAACCCTTCCAGTATTCTCCGCCGGGAACAAAGTGCGGCGAGTCGGCGGCCAAACTGGGAACAGGGTGTGGCCGGTTAAACGAGGCGGGGTCCAGCAAATGGTCGGCCAGGGCTTCGACCCGCTGAGGGGGTACTAGGCCGGTCCACAGAGGCCAGAAGCCCGTGATGATTTTGTTGGGGTTATGCCCACCCTCGGCCAGCGAGGTGGAGTAGAAGCGCATCGGGTCGCTCCAAAGCTTGGCGTTCATGGCTTCGGCGGTGATGCGGCGTTCTTCCTCGAAGGCCTTGGCCTCGTCCTCCAAACCAGAAAGGCGGGCCAACTGAGCCAGCAGTTCGGCTTCGTGAACCATCTGGGCCGTCAGGTCGGGGTAGCCCTCGCCCAACGAGGGGGAGTTGTCCAGGCCGTTGGCCAGGCCGGTGGTCCAATAGGTGCCGTCGGGCAGCTTGCGGTTGGCCTCGATCCAGCGGTGGTTGGCCGCCAAGGCCGGGTAGACGCTTTTGAGGCGCTCGGCATTGCCGGTGAGCTGGTAGTGCGACCATTCCACCAGGGTCAGCAGGGGCGGGTTGGGGCTGAAATCGGGCTCAAAAGCCGACGCCGTTCCTTCGCTGAGGTTCTGCTCGCGGTGCATATAGCCCCCGTCAAACTGACGGGCGTAGTGGTTGTCCAGGTTGGAAAGCGGGGCCAGAGCCCGATGGCCATAGTTGAGAGCCAGGGCCGTAAACGACGAATCCCAGACAAAAAAATCATCGGGAAAGCCGCCGATAGCCGTTTTGAAGTAGTACGACACCATGCCCGTATCGCGCCGGGGATCACGCTTGAGCCGGAACAGCATGTCCCAGGCGTAGTCGTACAGCGCCCCGAACGACGCCAGGGTGGGGGGAAGAACAGGACGAGGAACCAGTTTCAACAACGCTGCGACATCGGGCGGAAACGGCAGGTCGCGGTATTCCCGCAGCGGAGCCAGACGGCCGCGCTGCTCAAACACCGGCAAGGGAAAGCTCACTTCGGCCGGGGTGGGGTCTACAGGCGGGTCTTTCCACAGAAAATTCAGGGGTTCCTGCCGGGGCTGTACCAGCTCCAAACGGAAGGGCTTGAGTTCGACCACCTGGCTTTCGGGCTCGACCCGGGTGGTTTCCCGTGGTTGGGTCCGGGCGGCAGGGACAGGCTGCTGGGCGTTGGACACGGGCACCAGAAAGGCCTTCAGACCTCGCCCCGCCTCGGCTGCGGTGGTGACTTCACGTGCCTCAAAAGGCGACACAGGTGAAACCAGGGCGAAGGTCGGCTGGGCAAACAGGGTGGAATCGTTGGAATCGACGGCCGGTGCACTGCGGAAAAAGCCCGGGAGAGGCCTCGCTACCACCCGCTGGTACCCGACTCC
>JAIFLN010000148.1 GCA_020049045.1 Spirochaetota bacterium
GGGCACCGGCTTTCCCGCGGCCGCCAAATCCTCGGCTGCCAAAAACCCCAGGCGAACCGCGCCGGGCTGTACCCTCTGCACAGTCCGCGACTCGTAAGTCACCTGCCCCTCGGGTGCCAGCGCCAGGGGATGCGCCCCCGATACCAGCGCTGTGCGGATGGCCTGTAGGCTGGCAGTCCCCAAAGCATCATGATCGACACCGATGCCCCCGGAGCGCGGAATGATCCAGCGGGCCAGAGCCCCAGCCCACCACCCCACCTCGACCCCGTGAACAAACTGGGTGAACCCCTTGGGGACACCCCGCAACACGGCAGCGGCCGTCAGCTGAGGATCGTTGCCCAGCGCGTGGCGAAAAGTCAGAATGACCCGGTTCTTTCCCGCGTAGAAATCCCGCCACAGCCTGCGGGCCTCTTCCTTCCCCTCAATCTTCATACCCGAATAGCCCAGCAGGCGCAGGTACAGCGGCAGGACAGCCCTGGCCAACACCGGAACCCAGGGACGCAAAAAAGCCCGCGCCAGCCGGGGCCTGACCCGGACACGCCGGGGTGGAAAAAAAAGAGGAAACTTCACCGCACCAGACTACGCCCAAGGACCAGGACCGGCAAGGACTTTCGGCACGACCCCCGGAAATGAAAAAAGCCCCCTTTCGGGGGCCGATTTCTGTTGAACTGAGAACAATTACTTCTTAACCCGCTCTTTGTACGTGCCATCGCGTGTGTCCACGCGGATCCACTCGCCAATGTCGCAAAACAGGGGGATCATGATTTCGTAGCCGGTGTCGAGCTTGGCAGGCTTCATCGAGCGGCCCGAGGTGTCGCCCTTGATGCCGGGTTCGCAGTACACCACTTCGCGGTCGACCAGAATGGGCAGCTTCACGGAAACGGGCTTGCCTTCGTAGAAGACGATTTCCACGTCCATGCCTTCCCAGATGAAGTTGGGAGCGTCGCCCAGGTCTTCTTTTTCAATTTCCGACTGCTCGTAGGACTCGTTGTCCATGAAATGGAAGGTCGTACCATTGCTGTACTGGAAGTTCATTTTCTTGATGTCGAGCTCGATTTCCTCGAAGGAATCGGACAGACGGTAGCCGGCTTCGGCGGTGGTGCCGGTAAGCAGGTTTTTGACCCGCAATTTGGTCACGGACATATTCCGTCCGGTTTTGGTTCCTTCCAGTTTTTGGACCACAAGCACTTCGGTTCCGGCCTTGAAGACGGTGCCGACTCTCAGTTCGGAAGCAGTAATCATAATCTCTTTCCTATCGATGGGATGTGCCGAGCATTATAGCCGAAGGGTTTCCAAGAAATCCAGCATCCGCCGGCTCAATTTGGCGTTTTTCCTGAGCTCAGCGGCCCAGGAACGTCCAATGCGTTCCAAAAGTTCATGATTTTCCCAGAAAACCCGGTAGTTTTCAGTGCCTGGCTGGGTATCGGTGTTGACTTGCCGCTGGTTCAAGGCCCGAAATTCCCGCGACACGGCCTCAAAAAGCCCAAGAGCCTCGACTCGCTCCGCCTCAAAACGGGGCCGCCAGACCTCCAAAAACGCGTCGACTTTGACGCTTTGGTGACCTTCGGGCTGAAGATAAGCCTGCCACAGAAAAGGCTTGCCCGACAGAACCGCCTGCACCCACGACTCCTCGCCGCGCACCACATGAAAGTCGCCCGCGGCCAGCAGCGCTGTGTAGGTGTCCTGGTCGACAAAGGGCTGGGGCACCACCGTGATCCGGTCGGTTCCCGCCCTAGCCTGCCGGCACACCCGCTCCCACGACTCCAGCGCGCCTTTCTGGGACCGGCCGGCAAACACCAGCACGCGGCAGGTCTGTCGCTTTTCTGCCAGAAAATCCGCCAGGTCCTCCCAGAACCGCGTGAAGTCGTGCTCGTAGCTGAACAGCGTCATCAGCCAGTCCTCGGTACCCCGGAAGGGGGCGGCCAGTCCTTGGTCGGGAGCGGGGTCGGTGAAGATCAGCCCGCCTGTACGGGGTCGAAACCCCGGGACAAAGAAAAACCGGCGGACACCGGGGGTGGGCAGAAACGATGGAAGCAGGTGGTACTCCTCGCTCCAGGCTTCGGCTGTCAGGTATTCGAGGTGCAAAATCAGGGGGGGATGGGGGTCGAGCCACACGGCCGGGGTGGGAGCACCAAAGGCCTCGACCAGCACGTCGGCCACCAGGGCGCGGTCTTCGGTCAGCCGCTCCAGCGCGCTGACCCTCAGCGCAGTCACCATGCCGCCGGGGCAGGAAAGCTCCTGGCGGTCAGCGTCGGGGTCGAGGGCGGGATGGAGGGATCGGAACGAGCTCCAGTCGTCGACCAGCAGGCGCACCCTTAGGTCAGGCGGACCGTCTTGAACCAGGGCTTGGGCCAGCCGCCACACCACGGCAATATCACCGTAGTTGTCGACCACCTGGCAGACAAGGTCGAGGGTCACTCCCCCCGCCAGACCTTTTCGGTTTTCGCCAGCATCTGCTCGAAGGTGAATTCGGCCTCGAAGCGGAGCTTTCCTGCGGCACCCCAAGTCAGCCTCAGCTGCCGGTCTGCGATCAGGGTGGCCAGAGCCTGGGCCAAGGCCTCAGGGTTTTCGGGAGGAACCAACAACCCCGTCTGCTGCGGCACAACCGCTTCAGAAACGCCGCCGACGTTGCTGGCCACCACGGGCAACCCGGCCCGCATGGCCTCGAGGATGGAGTTGGGAAACCCTTCCCAGCGAGTGGCGAGGACAAAAATATCGGCCTGGGCCAAAAGGGAAGGAACCTGCAGGCTCAGCCCATGGAACACCACCCGGTCGTTCCACCCCTGAGCCGCAACCCAGGTCTGCCATCGGGCGAGATCGGGGCCGTCCCCCACCAGATGCAGGGTCCACGGCAACCCCTCCAACTGCTGCAGGGCGGCCAACAGGGTACCATGGTCCTTTTGCGGCTGGAACCGCGCCACCATGATCAGGTGCACGCTGCCATCGTTACGGACCGCACGCGGGGCGGCGGCACCGGCCATGCCGTTGTGAATGGTGATCAGGCGTTCCGGCGGGGCGACCTTGTGTTGCAGCGCCAGCTGGCGGTCAAACTCGCTGACCGTGATAATCTTCTGGCTCACTCGGGCCAGAACCTTCTCGGTGGCCAGCACCACCATTCTCTGGAGGGGCGAGATTCCCTCGGCAAACTGCCAGCCGTGGACGGTGTATTGAGAGGGAACCCCGGTCAGCCAAGCGGCAAGGCGCCCCACCAGACCGGCTTTGGCCGTGTGGCAGGCGACCAGGCTCGGCCCCCATTGGCGGATCATCCCCCGCAGTCTGACAATGGCCCCCAGGTCGGCAAAGGGGTTGATGGAACGCGCCAGCCCGGGAACCAGCAGAACCTCGACGCCAGCTTCTTCCAGCATTCCGATCAAGGGCCCGGGAGTCCCTAAGGCGACCGCGACCCGCCAGCCGTGCGCCTTAGCCCCGGCGGCCAAATCACGAACATGAATCTGGGCACCTCCAATGGAGTCGCCGCGGGTGAGGACAAACAAAATCGATGGGGGGTCAGTAGGCATTCTTGTGGATCATTCCCTTGAAGGGGGTTAGAAAGACAATTTTGAGGTCCAGAAAGAAGGTCCAGTTCTCAATGTAGTAGAGGTCGGCGTCGATGCGGTCCTGAATCGAGGTGTCGCCGCGAAGCCCATTGATTTGCGCCCAACCGGTCAGCCCCGCCTTCACCGCATGGCGGCGTTTGAAGTACTGGTACTTGTCCTTGAACTGTTCCACGTAGTAAGGCCGTTCGGGACGCGGACCCACCACCGACATTTCGCCCAGAAAGATATTGATGAACTGGGGAATTTCGTCAAGGGACGACTGGCGCAGAAACTTACCGATCACGGTGATGCGCGGGTCGTCCTTGGTAGTCCACACGGTGTCAGAGGCTTTTTCATCCTGAACCCGCATAGTGCGGAATTTGAGGATTTTAAAGACCTGGTTGTCGAGTCCTACCCGTTCTTGCAGAAAGAAGACCGGACCCCGGCTGGTCAGCTTCACCGCCAGGGTGATCAGCAAGTAGAGCCACGAAAAGATCAGCAGGAACAGACCCGAAAAGACGATGTCGAAGGTGCGCTTGAGAATGCGGTTGAACCCCGACCGGGCAGGAATATCGCGGATGGAAATCAGGGGCAGGCCGTTCAGATTTTCCAGCAAACCGTTGGCTGTCAGCAAGTTGCCGAAGCCCGGCACCACATGCAGCTGAACGCCCTGGCGGTCGCAAACCTGCAGCACCGCGCCCAGCGATTCCCGGCTTCCGTGGTCCTCAGCGTAGATGATGTCGCCGGGGGCCTTCGCCTCCACCAGGGCGTCCAGATCCTCCAGCGTCCCCAAAACCTTCTGGCGGGGCACGACCAGGTCTGGCTCGTCGGCGCGGACGACAAACCCCAGCACCCGGTACCCGTAAATCGGGTTCTTTTCCAGCGCTTTGGCGGCCCGCAGCGCCGTTTGTGCGCCTCCGACAATCAGAAGACCCTGCAGGCCGTGACCGGCTTCGCGGCGGTTGTACAAAACCCGGCGGAACAGGTTGTGGCCCACAATGGTCAGCAGAATCAGAGCCACGCCGTACAGGGCCGGCAGCAGGCGCGAAACCTCGTAAATTTTGAAGTAATACAGGATGGCGAAGGAGAAGGCGATGTTGATCAGAATGCCGGTCACCAGGGTGCCGACTTCGTCAAGAAACGAAAGAAACTTCTGCAGGCGGTACAGGCCCATAAGGGAAAAGACAACTACCTGGCTCACCGCCAGCAGGCCGCCGAAAAATAAATAGCTTGCCAGGTCCAGAGCCGCCAAGTCGGCGTACGAGGGATCCATGATCAAAAACCGGAACGAAAACCCGAGAAAAACTGCCAGAAAGGACAGAGCCAAGTCGACCACTGTCAGGGTGTAACGCAGTTCATCCGAACGTTCCCGGAACATGGCTCAGCCCACCGCCTTTTGCAGTTCGGCAACCTTGTCGGTGGCTTCCCAGGGGAATTCCGCACGGCCGAAGTGGCCGTAAGCGGCTGTGGCCGAGAAAATGGGCCGACGCAGACCCAAGGTGCTGATAATGCCCGACGGGCTGAAGTCGAAAACCTTCGACAGCGCTTCGGCAATCTTCTCTTCAGACGCCTTTCCGGTGCCGAAGGTGTCGACCATAATGGAAACCGGGAAGGGAACACCGATGGCGTAGCTGACCTGAATCTCGACGCGTTCAGCCAGACCGGCAGCGACGATGTTTTTGGCGGCGTACCGGGCCATGTAGGCGGCCGACCGGTCCACCTTGGTGGCATCCTTGCCGCTGAACGCCCCTCCGCCGTGGCGTCCCATGCCGCCGTAGGTGTCGACAATGATTTTGCGCCCGGTAAGGCCCGAGTCGCCGTGAGGACCGCCGATGACAAAGCGTCCGGTGGGGTTGATGAAGTACTTGGTCTGTGCGGTCAGCAACCCCGTCGGCTCGAGAACGGGTTTGACAATACGCTCGATGATTTCGTGCTTGAGCTGGTCATGGGTGACCATGTCGTCGTGCTGGTGGCTGAGGACGACGGTGTCGATACCCACGGGGCGGTGACCTTCGTACACAATGGTGACCTGGCTCTTGGCATCGGGTCTCAACCAGCTGATTTTTCCGCCCTTGCGCATTTCGGCGGCCCTGAGCAGCAGGTTGTGGGCAAAGGTGATCGGTGCCGGCATCAGCTGCGGGGTTTCGGAACAGGCAAAACCGAACATCATTCCCTGGTCCCCGGCACCCTGCTGGCCCTTGTACAGACCCTCACCGGAAACACCCTGGCTGATGTCCGGGCTCTGGGCATGGATGACGTTGACCACGCTCATCGACTTGTAATCCAGGCCGTAGGCCGGGTTGTCGTAGCCGATGCGACGCGCCACACCGCGCACAATTTCCTGCAGGTCGACGTAGGTATGCGTTGTGATTTCACCACCTACTAAAACCATTCCCGTGGTGGTAAAGGTCTCGCAGGCCACCCGGCTGGCAGGGTCTTCGGTCAGGCAGGCGTCGAGAACGGCGTCGGAAACCTGGTCGGCCAACTTATCAGGATGCCCCTCAGAAACAGACTCCGAGGTAAAAAGGGTACGGCGGTTGCTCATACCCTAGTTTAGTCTCAAACCAGGCCCTTACGCAATTGTTCGTTCTTGTAGCGCTGCAGGAACTCTTCGGCGGTGTACCCGGTCACAGCGGTCTGCACCGACGCCAGCACCCGCTCCAAATCACGGACCAGGGCATCACCCCGCGCCCAGTCGTGCACACCGATGCGAAGGTCCAGAATATCGGGCTTGGTCTTCAGTGCTTCGGCAATCAGCTGGCGCACAGCCGCCCGGTTCCCCCGGCGGAGACGGAAACACCTCAGCGTGGGGAAAAACGCCCTGGCCAGCTTACCGACCAAAATGGGCAGCTTCTGCAAGTCCTCGATAAACGGCCCGTACTTGCGGCGGCGCACCGTGCGGGGAATTTCGAGAATTCCCTGGGGCGTCAGATAGGGCTTTTCCGAATAGCCGGTAAAGTCGCTGGTGTCGATTTTGGCATGGGGGACGACGGTCAGGTCGATTTTATAGCCGTGCTTGGCCAGCAGGGTATAGTACCGGTCGTCCACCGACGGTCGGGCCGCCCGAATGGTGATGGGTTTGTGCTCCATCGTCATTTCGAGGGTGCTGGTAAACCAAGCCAGCTTCTCATCCATGACGCTCTCGGGAAACTCGGTGAAAAACGGGCGGCGACCCTCGATCAAGGGGCTGAGATCCACCAAGGGAGGAATGGCCACAGCGTCGAGCAGAGCTCCGACTTCGGCTTCGCCCTCTCTTTGCCAGCGGGCCAGAGGTTCAAGAGCTACCGGATGCTTCAAAGCCTGAGGCCCCACCAGCCAGACGGGTTTGAATCCGTACTTGCGGGCCACAATCTGCAACCGGGCCGCCGAACGCAGAAGCTCGGCTCCCCCGTCAAACTCAATGGTCAGCAAAAAAGGAATGCCTGGTTCCATGGTCAGGCCCTAGGGGCGTCAGGGACGCCGATGGGGTGGTATTCAAACCCCAGAGGGATAAGGCGGTCGCGGGAATACTGGTTGCGCCCGTCGAAGATCACCTTGTTCTTGAGCAGCTTGGCGATCTCTTCAAAGTCAGGGCTGCGGAATTCCTTCCACTCGGTGACCAGAACCAAGGCGTCGGCACCCTTGACCGCCTCGTACTTGCTCTCAGCGTACGAAACCAGGGTGTTGCCCTTCAAATAGTGTTCGCGGGCCTCGCGCACGGCCTTGGGGTCGTAGGCCACCACCTTGGCACCCCGGCCGGTCAGGTCGGCAATGAGCGTCAACGCCGAAGCCTCGCGCATATCGTCGGTTTCGGGCTTGAACGCCAAACCCCACACCGCGAAGGTCTTGCCCGTCAAATCGGCACCAAAGCGGCGGACCACCTTGGTTCCCAGCACCTTCTTCTGGTCCTGGTTGACGTCTTCCACCGCTTGAAGAATCCGGGGAGTGTAGCCGTGGTCGAGAGCGGTTTTACCGAGGGCCTGCACATCTTTGGGAAAACAGCTGCCACCGTAACCGCAACCGGGGTAGATGAAACTGTAGCCGATGCGGCCGTCGCTGCCGATGCCCACCCGCACCTTGTTCACGTCGGCGCCCACCCGTTCGCAGATGTTGGCCACTTCGTTCATAAAACTGATTTTGGTGGCCAGCATGGCGTTGGCCGCGTACTTGGTCATTTCGGCGCTGCGGATGTCCATGCCGATAAACCGGTCGTTGATGAAAATAAAGGGTCGGTACAGCTCGCGCATGGTCTCGAGAGCGGCCGGATCATCGGCACCGATGACCACGCGGTCGGGCTTCATAAAGTCGTCGATGGCCGCCCCTTCCTTGAGGAATTCGGGGTTGCTGACCACGGCAAACGAAAAATCCGCACCCCGGGCCTTCAGAGCGGCGGCAATCTCAGCCTTCACCTTGTCGGCCGTGCCCACAGGAACGGTGCTCTTGTCGACCACCACCAGCGAGCGGGTCATAAAACGGCCGATGTCGCGGGCCACCTTCAGCACGTACTGCAGGTCGGCGCTGCCATCGTCGCCCATGGGGGTTCCCACGGCAATAAACACAATTTCGCTGGCCTTCAAGGCCTCCTCGAGGCTGGTGGTGAACGAAAGCGAGCCGTTTTTCACATTGTCGCGCACCATTTCTTCCAGCCCGGGTTCATAAATCGGGATCACCCCGTTTTTCAGCCCGACCACCTTGGCCTGGTCGATATCCACGCAAGTCACCGTGTTTCCCATTTGGGCAAAACAGGTACCGGTCACCAAACCGACATAGCCGGTGCCAACCATGGTCAACTTCATGAGTTCTCCTTTCTGCGCTCGGCCTCTTTGACGACGGCCAGGATCATCTGCTTCAGTTCATTCGGATAGAACATACCCACCAGGCCTGCCTGGCCGGGAAGGGTTTGAGGGACGGAGGAAAGCGTCCGGTAACGGACCAGGGTCATCGGCTTGCCTGCCACGACGGTGGGCTCCAAACTCCAGCTTCCTTCCAGCTTGTCGATGGTACCATCGGTACGCTCCTGGGTCCAGGGGACAAAAACGCCGCCCTTGGCGTCTTTGACAAAGCCCAACCTCAAGGTGAAGCGGTTGGTCACTTCGATGCCAAAGGCCGAAACCACCACCTTTTCCGACAGCAAAACGTCGTCACCTTCGCGCAAAAACCCAATTTCCTTGATGCGCGAAAACAACCTGGGGTACGCGGGCCAGTCGGTGATGACAGCGAACAACTCGTCCACGCTCAGACTGGTCGTCAATTCAACGTGCCCCGACAGGGTGGTCCAGGTTTTGCCCAACCGGTTCTCGCTGGTCACCAGTGCTTGCCGCACGACAGGGTCAGCGGCCCACAGACTTGAGGACAGCAAGAAAAGGAGCAGGAAGGAGCCGTTCCTCATGGCACCAAGGGGCGCAGCCACGCCAGCGTCGACGAGATATTCCAGCGGTACGAAACCCCCAGCGACACCATGGCGACGGCTTTGTTGGTATCAGAAGGCTTGTAGATGGCCACCAGCCGGTCCAGGTTGGCTTCGGTGCCAGTCAAACCAACAGGGTCACGAAGCTCCAGAACGTGCCAGATGCCGCCCAGTTTGGTGAGAAAGTACAGTTCCCAGTCTCCCAGCGCCCACCGCAGGTCGGTTGTCCAGACCACCGACTGCTGAAGCACCGGGTCGTCGATCCAGTGCGACCCCACTTCGTTGGAACCCCGGGCGTCGTGCCAGGGATTGGCCGGTGAATTGGACCCGGCCACCAGAAACTCGACCTGGCTGCTGCCGCGGAACACCCGGTTCCAGGTGTTTTCGTAGGTGAGGAGTATGGCCAGATTGTTCTCGCCGTGGAGGTAGCCCAACGCATTGTCCTCAATCACAAAGGGCCGGTAACCGCCCTTCATCCCATAGCGGGTATCGGGGTAGAGCGTATAGCCGTAGGCCGAAGCGGCGTCCTTGCCCACGGTGGCGTCGATAGGTTCAAAGGTGTACTTGAGGGCTCCGGCATGGTGGAGCCCAAAGGTGCCGGCCCAGGTGGGAAGCTCGGCCCCGAGGGTCCAGGCGGCTTTCCAGGGGTTGTTGGGAACCTGGACGGGAAATAGAAAGTGCAGGCTGAAGTCGTCGATCAGCACCTGGGCACCCAGTTTGAACTTGGGGTCGGTCCAGGTCCAGAAAAAGCCGATGAGGTTGTTCTCGTTTGTCGAGGTGGTCCAGGGCCGCCCGGCAGTGCCATAGAAATACTGGGTGAAATATTCGGGCATGGGGCTGACAAAGTACTCCAGGTCAAAGCTCCGCCCGGTGTACACTCCCGCGTCCTGAATGCCGAATTTCTGGTGGCCCAGGGTAAAAGTGATGGTCTTGATGTTGGCACCACGGTCGGGGAACCCTCCCGAGCCCCCATTGGCGGCATTCCATGCAGGGGGAGCGTCGACCCCCAGCTCGGAACGCTCGTTAAGGCGTATCCACCGGCTTTCGTAGGCAAACACGGGGTCGCGGTAACTAAGCACAGCCCCCACCGCCGAAGGGTTGCCCGAATTGATAAACAGGCTGTAGGGAGAGTCAAAGACCTCGCTGTGCCGTATGCGGCCGATTTGGAACTCGACGGGGTTGAGGTGCAGCGTGGTGTAACCAGTTTCCATCACCGCATAGTTTTCGAAGAACGACTGGCTGTTGCGAAAGTTGGCGATATCGGAGCCATATTTGCCGTCGCTGTTGACGGACTGGGAAGTGACAAAATCCACCAAAGGAGATTGCGCCTCCAGGCTCACCAGCTCACGGGTCGAGAACACTCCCCCGTCGTTCTTCAGTGAGACATCCAGTCCCCCCGAAAGCCTGGCCTGTGCCGAAAGCCCGGAAGCGACAAGGAGAAGAATGCAGACGGTCAGGGCGCGTTGGTTCATCCTCACCCCTTAATTCTTGACTTCAAACTGGAACGACGCCTTCAAGGTCAGCGACAGCATGCGCTTCTGCGGGTCGGGGTTGTTGACAACGTAACGGCTGGCGGCCCCACCATAGGTCTGGGACACGGCAGCCGTCAGGTCAATATGGGCCAAGCTGGAGTTGACCAGCCCGACCACCAGCTGACCCGACGAATCAGCCAGCGAATGCAGCCACATCACCGAAGGCTTCATGCCGATAAAGCCCAGCAGCTCGGAGGTGGCCGCCAACCCCACGGTCTGGTCGTTCCAGCCCAAATTCCGGTTGGTCACCACACTGAACGACCCGTCGTTGCCCCGGCCGCTGACCAGCCATTCGGCCTGCAGCTTCAACCACTTCACGCGGCCGCCGATTTCCCGGTACACCCCGGTCACCCCTGTCCAGCTCTGTTCGCCCATCAAGCCCCACTCGCCCAGCCCCTCCACAAAGAAGTCGGTGCCCCAAAAACTGCTCTTCACATAGGCGGAACCCTTTTCACCCAGGTTGTAGTGGTAAAAGCCGGAGAGTCCTGTGGAAAACCATGGCGAGCTGTATTCGGTGAGCAGCGCGGTTCCCACTGAGGCAAACGAAATAATCGAGGCCGTATCGCCTGAAACTTGGTACAGGCCGTCGTTCTTGATAAACGCCGTGGTGACAGTCAGTGGACCAACGGCCGCCGATACCTTGGCGGCCATGCCATCGCCGATTCCCGCCACCAGGTTGCCCGGGTTGAACAGCCGACCCTGGCCCCACGTCGCCGTCTGGCGGCCCACGCGGGCAATGGCGAAGGTTCCCAGCGAGTAGTCGAGGAACAGTTCCTTGACCTGAATTTGGGTGAAGGTCAGTTCTTCAGAAACCGCAATATCGACAGGCGGCTCGTAGGGGTTGTACAGCGTCGTTTCGGCCGGCTTGCGGGGGTTGGGGTAGGCCAGGTACAGCGAGGCGTAGGCACGGGCGGTTTTGTCCAGCCGTACGTCGGTGCCGAATCCAAAATTCAGGGCATTCACTGGAGAATTCACCACTTCATCCTTGGCGTTCTTTCCCGTCACATAGTAGCCATCGACCTTCAAAGACTCAAAAAATCGCATGCTCTGGCCCGAAAACGCCTCGAGGGGAACCTTCTGGCTGGTATCGGCGGGGCCGTCGGGCTCGGGATTGGCAAACAACTCGTCGGAACTTTCCTGAGCTGACAGCACCCCGGCAATCAGGAAAACGGCAAAGAACGCTACCATTTTTTTCATTGGGAATTCTTCTCCAGGTAGGATTGGGTAAAAATCAGCGAAGGCAGGGGGTCGGTGCTCAACTTGCTGAGGCTGTACTCGGTGGTTTCATTTTTGAAGACGCCATTGAGCGTCTTGCCCATCAGAGCGTCGATAATGGTGACCTTTTTCGGCACAAAGCGTCCCTTGAACTCCTGGTACGAGGGCATGGCCGTCGTGCGCAGCAACTGCCCCGAAAGGCTGTAATCCTCGGTCTTGCGCACCAAACTGTCGGCAGTCACCCAAACTTTCATCTTGGGAAAGGTAATCTCATTGTGCCGGGCTTCCAACTGGTACACCGTCGTATCAAACGGTCCCAGCTTTTCTTTGGTCAGACTGACAATCCTGTAGTCGGTGGCCAGTGTCGAGCGGGTGAAGTCGGAATTGCGGGCGTTGGAATTCTGGAACCTGTCCTTGGCGCTGGTGACAATAAAACGCCGGGTCGGAATGGTCTCGTACAGCCAGAGGTTGTTGCCCACTTTCAGATAGCCCTTTCCCCGGTCCGAGTCGGGCTTGAGCAGCAGCATGACGAATTTCTGCTCGCGGTCACGGCGGAACAGCGCGACGGTGCGCTGCGAAATGCCCTCCCCGGGCTTGGTCTGGGTCATCTGGACCTCGGCCGAAAAGTCCGAGTCCATAAACGAAACCTGGGCGTCAATTTTTGAAAGAATGGCAACCGAGTCGATGTCGGCAGCCCATCCAGGCACAGCCAACAGCGCTAACAAGACGAAAAAATACCTCATGGTGTTCCTTGTGTTCCTCATTCGTGCCGCAGAGCGTCTACGGGCCTCTGGTTGGCGGCGCGCCACGCCGGCAAGGCCGCGCCCACAAAGGTGGTCAGCCACATCACCGCCAGAACCACCGCCATATTCTGCCAGGGCCAGGCCCAGGCCACTCGTCCCTTGGACAAAAACATCTGCGCCAGCAGGTTGCCGGAAAAATTCACCTGGCCTAAGCCCCACAGCACCAAGGCACCCAGGGCCAGACCCACCAGCGAACTCAAAAACCCCAGCAACAGGCTTTCAGTGAGAAACAGGGTCACCACGGCGCTCTTCTGCATGCCCAGCGCCCGCATGGTTCCCACTTCCTTGGTCCGTTCAAAGGCGATCATCTGGTAGGTATTGTAAACCCCGATGGCCACCACCACCAGAAACACCAGCGCCAGCAGCGCGTTCACGGCGTAGATGGCCTGAATCAGCTGGTTGATCTGTTTCAGCCGCCCGCTGAGGGGGAACACGGCGTAGGTCGAGGTATCGGAGGGGTGCTGGTCGGTCCAACCGAAGGCGGCGTCGAGGTTGACCAGCCAGGGAGTGACGGGAACCAGCGTGCCCAAGCGCTCCCGCACGCGCTGGGCGGCCTCGTCGTTATCGCCTCCCGAGGCTAGGCTGACGCCCAGTTCGGTGACCGTCCCTTCGGGGCGTCCCAGAGCTTTGTTCAGGGTCCGGTAGTCCAGATACGAGGCAAAGCCGAAGAAGCTGGAATCCTGGAAAATACCGGCCAACCTCAGAGGTACCGTGTTGCGGAACCCGTCGACGGTTTTGACCATCAGGGTCACTTCGTCGCCCACCCGGAAATGCAGACGCTGGGCCGTGTCGTTGGAAACCCATAGTCCGTCCAGGGGTGGTTCGCCGTCCGAAAGCCCGCCCTCGATAAACTCCAGCCGCGAGAAGTTGTCGCGCTCCACCGAGAAATCCAGGCCGATCACCCGGCGCTGAACCAGCGAAGACCCGTTGAAAATGAGCTTGGCGTCGGTTTCATAGTACAGGCTGCGGCGGTGGCGGAACCCGACATCGAGGTTCGAAGCCTGGAAAGCCGCCAAAACCGAGGCCTCGTCGTCGATCACCCACCGTTTTTGCGGGTCGACGCCCATCACAATGATGTCACCGGAAAAGTAGCGCGCGGCCTTTTCGCGCACGGTGTGTGTCAGCGAGGCGGTGACGCCGAACAGCACGGTAAACACCAAGGCCCCCAGAACCAGGGCCGTTCCGAGAACGCGGTACCGGGGGAACTGAAGGATGAAGTTGCGCCACGCGATGCCCAGCATCCCTTCACTCCCTGGCCATGGCCTGCAAGGGGGTAACCTTGAAGGCGCGGCTGACGGGTAGGATGGTGGCGAAAGCGCCCAAAAGCAGACTGAGCAACACGTGCTGAAGCATGAGGGATAAAGAAAGGGTGGGAACATAGCGGGAGGTCCCCAAAAGGCCCGCCAGAAACGGATTGTCGATGGGAATTCCGCCGAACAAGCCGACCAGGGCGACCAGCAAGGCACCTGCCAGCACCCCAAAAACCCCGGCTCCCGTCACCAGAATCACCGTCTCAAACGAAATCAGGCGGCCGATCCAGCCCTGGGCAGCTCCCAGCGAACGCATGGTTCCGATCTCACGGGTGCGCTCGGCTACGGCCAGCGACATGGAATTCATAACAATCAACCCCGCCACCAGCGAAATAAACACCAGCCCCAGGTTGAACAGCAACTGGATGAACCAGACGATTTTCGCGTTGCCGCCGGCGGTATCTCGCCAGTCGCGCACCTGCAGCGGTGCTGGTGAGTTTTTCAGAGCGTTGGTAAGGGTGGCCAGGCTCAGCGCTTGTCGGGGCGTGCGGACCAGCAGAAAATTCCAGGTTTTGGGGTCTTCCACCGGAGCCTGCCCCTCGAGGGCCAGGTCCTGGGTGACCTTCTGAAAGGAAATTCCCTCGTTGGTCGGGGCCTTGGAGTCGGCGGCCTCGGCGAACAAATCATCGATGCTGGCGGCGTCCACCGAAGCTTCGGCGGTGTCGGTGGCCTGGGTGATAAAGTAGCCCGCCAGGGCGCGTCCGGTACCCACGTCGACCAGGGCGACATTTTCCAGCAACGGGTCATACACGGGGTAGGAAAAGACCCCGGCCAGCGGGGCCTCTCGCAACGCGAAGGAGTTGTCCTGGGCCGAGGCCAGCAGGAACGGCTCCCCCAGTTCCGGGGGACGCCCCAGGTTGGCGGCGGCTTGTGCATACATCTTTTCGTTGAGGAACAGGGCCGGTTGGCCGGGTTCGGGGGCCTTTCCCATAATCACTTTCAAGGAAGGGAAGAACCGCAGGTAGTCCTGGAGGTCGGCGGCAAACAGCGGTGCCGGTGAGGAAAAACCCAGGCGGGTGATTTTGGCGGCACCTACCACCAAGGGCTGAAACTGCGCGTCGGGCAAAGCCTGCTGTGCCGAGGCCAGAACCTGATCGTACTCAAGGATCACGGGCATTTTGAAGAACTCGCCCAGCAGGGGCAATTCGCTGCCAAACAAAGTGAAGGGGTCGTCTGAGGCCGAACTGACCGACAAATCGGCGGTCAGGCTGGTTTGGAAGGTCCGGGCCATGCCCGCGTCAGTGCCCGAAAACACCGTGTTGCCCAAGAACAACAAGGCCAAGGTTGCGGCAAGAAACAAGGCCAGAGGGAGTCGCTTGCGAAAGTACAACCGAGTGTTCTTGAGAGCCAGAAAAAATGTCATGGGCGTATGGATGTTGTACCCCATCAAACCGACGGGGTCAAGGTTGCCCGGTGTCCCCCAAGACGGTATGGAACAGGTCGGAGTACTGCTTGGCAATGCCAAGGGGTGAGAAGCGCTCAGCCACCAAGGCCCGTCCCCGCTGGGCCCAGACCTTCGCCTGGGCCTTGTCCTCGAGCAGCCGCACCAGAGCTGCCGCCAAGGCTTCGGCATCGGCCGGTTCGAACAAAACGCCGTTTTCGCCGTCGACCATAAATTCCTTCACGGCGGGCAGGGCCGAGGCCGCTACCGGGCACCCCAGGCACCAGGCTTCGAGAATCACCAGCCCCATTCCCTCCCACAAGGAAGGAAAGACAAGGGCGTCGGCCGCCTGATAGACGTCGGCCACCGGGACATACGCGCCCAGAAACCGCACCGAATCGGTCAGCCCGAGTGCCGCGACACGGGCCTCCAACTCGGCCCGCAGCGGACCCTCACCCGCAAAAACCACTTTCAGGTCGGAGTACCCCTTGCTTGGCAGCAGCTTCAACGCCTGGAGCAGAAACTCATGGCCCTTGGCCGGTATAAGCCGCCCCACCACGGCCAACACCCGGTCGTCCTCGGTGAGGCCCTGAGCCTGCCGAAACGCCGCCCGGGTCAGATGGGGTACCAGGCGGGCCGGATCCACGGGGTTGTAGATCACCGAATGCGGCGTACGGAGAAATCCATCCAGCAGAAAACTGTCGTTGCAAGCCTGGCTGACCCCGGTACGCACAGCCACGCGGCGGTCGCTGAGCCGGTAGCCGGCCTTCGTCAACCGGCCGGCGTTCTGCTTCACGCTGTGGTGGGTGGTGATTTGCAGAACCTTCCCTTTGACCCAGGGAGTGTAAATGTCGGCGCGGCCCAGGTGGGTGGAAATCAGGTCGGGTTTGAGCTCGCGGATGGCTTTGCGCAGACCCAGCAGGGCTCCGAACACGGCCTTCGGTCCCACGTTGAGCGAATGCAGCGGAAAGCCCAGAGCCCGGCACCGGCGCACCGAACCATGGTCCTCGGGCAGGGGTTCCAGGGCCAAAAACTGGCAGTCCCAACCCCAATCTCTCCAAAAGGGAGCCAAGTCGAGCAGTACGTTGGGAATGGCGCCGTTTTCAAAACTGGTGGTGATGAACAGAATGCGCTTCACAAGACCCTCCCAACATCAACGGTCAGATCGGCGGTGTGGGCACGCTCGGCAGCTTGCACCGGGTCGGCCAAGCGGTAGGAATACTCAACCCCGACGGCGCGGGCCAGGCTGAAATAGCAGTTGTTATGGGCGTCGCCCCGAAGGCGGATTTCGGTGACCCGCGTACCGGGCACCATAAACAGCAGATTGGTCAGCCCGGCTCCATGATTGCTGATCAAATGTTCGGTCTCGGCCAGCAACCGCACCTGGTCGGCAAAGGCCATCCCCTCCAGGTAAACGGTTTCGAACCCCTGGGCCTCGAGAACTGCCTTCAACTCCGATTCGTTGACAATCCGGCGGCGGGCGGCACGGGAGCGGCTGACGTACAGCTTGCGGAACGGCGCTTGGGGCTGAACCTTGGTCCGCCAGGCTTCGCCCACTTCGCGCATCGGCGCGGGCCGGTAATTGCCCGTGGGTGCCAACGCCGGAACCAGTAACGCCCCCTGCAACCGCCACCGGACGCCGGGTTCGAGAACTTGGTGCTTCAGCTCGGGAAACAGCGCCAGGCTTTGGGTCATATACCCGAACCGGTGGGCAAACTCGGGCAAAACCGCCTCAAAAGCGGCCAGGTGATCGCGCAGCCACCATAGCCGGGGCAGCACCTCGGTCACCCAGTGAAAGTACCCGTTGGAAAAGCGGTCGGTCACCACCAGCGGCGTGCGGCCCGCCGAAGGAACAAACCGCTGGCTGCGGGTGGTGGCCCGGACAAAGCTGTTTTTCACCAGCCCCTTCCAGCCCCCCAGATCAGCGTGCCAGCCGGCCGGCAGAAACTCCCCCGAAACCACCGACGTTTCCACGGCCGGCAACACAGCCGCTGTCTCGGCGGCAAACAACACCGCGTCGTCAGGGTGCAATAGGGTCGGCAAGGGACGATGGAGGGTTTCGGGTGGGAGCGAGAAAACCTTCACTTTGTTTTTGGTTCCTGAAGAGCGAGGTCAGAAAAATATGTGCGGTAGTACCCCCGATCCCGAGCCAAAAGGGCGTCGGCAAAACACCGTGCGTGAGCAGCCACCAGAAAGTCCGGCAACACCCTCTTGGCCTGGCCACGGTTTCTCAAATAGGCGGCAAACGTCTCGCCGGCCAGAAGTCCTGATTCCTGCGTGCTGGGAATCAGCTCCAGGTTCATGTCACCCAAAAAACAGGATCGTTTGTGAGAATATCCAGCAGCACCGAGGTATCAACCGCTGTGGTCACTCCCGAACCTCCGCCAGGTAGGCATCAACCGAGTCGAAACCTTCCGGCAAGCTTCCCTTTCCCCGCCATTTGGAGAACGGATCGGTTTGCTCGTTCTTTGTTCCGACCAGCTGTCCATTGATGACGGCAATCTCGAGGATGGTCCCCGGACGAAGACCCAGACTCACTCGCACCGACTTTGGCAGGGTGATTTGACCCCGCTCCGACACAACTGTTTTCATACTTTTAAGGTACGATTTCGTACCTGATCAGTCAAGCGTTCAGCTCCTTCCGGAAAAATGCGATGGTCCGTTTCAGGCCTTCTTCCAGATCGATGATGGGGTTCCAGCCCAGCTCTTTTTGAGCCACGCTGATATCGGGACGGCGCTGTTTGGGGTCGTCCTGCGGCAGGGGTTGAAAGGTCAGCTTCGCCTTTGACCCGGTCAGGCGGAGCACCTTTTCGGCCAGTTCCAGCATGGTGAATTCGCCGGGGTTGCCGATATTCACCGGCCCGGTAAAGCCGTTGGGGGTGGCCATCAGGCGGACAAAGCCTTCAATCAGATCGTCGGCGTAGCAGAACGAGCGGGTCTGCTGCCCCTCGCCGAAAATGGTCAGATTCTGACCCTTCAGCGCCTGCACAATGAAGTTGCTGACCACCCGGCCGTCTTCGGGGTGCATGCGGGGACCGTAGGTGTTGAAAATGCGCACCACCTTGATTTCGACCCCGTACTGGCGGTGGTAGTCGAAAAACAGCGTTTCGGCGCAGCGCTTGCCCTCGTCGTAGCAGCTGCGGATACCGATGGGGTTCACCTTGCCCCAATAGCCTTCGGGCTGCGGGTGCACATCGGGGTCGCCATACACCTCGCTGGTCGACGCCTGGAAGATTTTGGCCTTGGTCCGTTTGGCCAGCTCCAGCAGGTTCATCGCACCCAGAACGCTGGTTCGGGTGGTTTGAACCGGGTCAAACTGGTAATGCACCGGGCTGGCCGGGCACGCCAGGTTGTAAATTTCGTCCACGTCGGTCCAGTAGGGTACCGACACATCGTGGCGGACCAGCTCGAAATCGGGGTTGGCCATCAGCGGGGCGATGTTCTTCTTCTGCCCGGTAAAGAAATTGTCGAGGCACAGCACCTCGTTGCCCTCGTTCAGCAATCGCTCGCACAGATGCGAACCCAAAAAGCCGGCACCGCCGGTCACCAAAATACGTTTTTTCATAGTCAACCTCAACTTGCACGTTTGCTCGTCACACGGTAAAATGTGCGACATGGACTATCTGCCACGCCACCTTCAAGCCACACTGAAAGAAGCGGCGCTCCACTTTGCCGCCCTGGGGGTGATGGGCCCTAGGCAGGTCGGCAAATCCACCCTTCTGAACCAGCTTTTTGGGGCGACCCATCGAACCCTGACCTTTGACGACCTGGCCCTGCGGTCCGCCGCAAAGCGAGATCCGGACCTCTTTCTTGACAGCTTTCAAGGACCCTTGATTCTCGATGAAATCCAATTTGTCCCGGAACTGCTTTCTGCTGTCAAGCGGCGGATCGACCAGGGAGCTCCCCCTGGGTCGTTTCTGATCACAGGCTCACAGCAGTATGCGCTCATCAGGAACCTTCAGGAAACCCTCGCGGGGAGAATCGTTCTGTTTGAACTCGGCCCGATGACGTTTCAGGAACAACGGGGCCTTGGTTTAGAAAAAACCTG
>JAIFLN010000062.1 GCA_020049045.1 Spirochaetota bacterium
ACCGGGAAAGAACTGCAGATGAGGCAATGAAAAAGCCCACCGAATGGGGTGGGCTTAATTGGGGACCGGGACGTTCAGACAATGGCTGGAACTGGGATGTCTGAGGTGGCTACGGCCATGTGGGGCTTGAACTCGATGTTCTCGCCCACGATGTAGGGGGTGGTGCCGTCGGGGCCGCTGGATTGGGCGAGGCGACCAACGACCCGGACACCTCGACCTTCGGAGAGGCGGTAGAACCAGGCTTCGGCTTGGTTGCCGTGAACCCGGACCGGGAAGGTGAGTTTCTCCTGGCGAGCCTCGGGACCACCGAGGGTTCTGGTCGACTCGACCGAGAATGAGAGCGTGGGACGACCATCGGCTCCCCTAGCGAGAATGGGATCGGTGGTAAGGTGTCCTTCAAGAAGGACGGAATTGAGACTGTTCATGGTAACTCCTTATATAATAATAAGTAGACCATGAAGTAGACGAAGTAGAACTCTACGAACACAACGGCCGATACGCTCTTCGTTCGGCCCTCGAACCCACGCGGTGACCTGGCCTAGGGCACCGAAGTATGGCGGCTTGGGGTTCGTCCTCTTAAAGAATGAAGACTGTAGTAAAAATCAGTCAATCGGTACCTCAGTAGTCCTCAGGTCGCATCAGGGTCAGGCAAGGCTGGGCCTCATCATCGGAACCGACGTGGAGCCATGCCGGGGCACCAAAAACATCAGGTAGCACGAGAAGACTGTCGGAGCCATGGCCGGCGATGATCAGGGAATGGAACTGAAAGAGGATCGAGACTAGGTCGTCGGAGGAAGGGATGTCGGCTTTGAGGGTGGCGGTTACGGCCAAGGGGCGGCAGAAGCCTGCCTCCCGGGCTTGAGGAGTGGCGTCCAGAAGGAGGCCATCAGCCAGGGCTTGGCGGCGGGTGTAGACCGAGATCACCTCCCAGTCGGCCCTGGACATGGGAGTCATTGCGGAGCCGCCTTGACGATCAGGTCTTCGGTACCGGGGACAAGAATGGCCCCGTGGACTTCTTGCCCCTTCTTGAGAAGGTCCCTGACGATGGACTTGGAGAGGGTCTTGGTCGTGACAACAGCTTCGGGATGATGAGTCTCACAGAAGGCCATGGCCGAGGCCTCATCGTTGATATCGAGATGGTCCGGTCGGCGCCGAAGCTGGACCGTGGCACCGAAGAAGGACAGGGTCTTGCGGCGGGGATTCTTGGCGATCTCGGCCTCGACGAAAGGCCGGAGCAAGTAGGTCAGATAGTCAATCGTATGATGGTCCGGGCTGTTGGCCTGGTCAAGCCAAGTGTCAATCTTCTGGTGGTAGGTGGCGGCCAAGGCCTGGCGGTCTGTGATCCGATCCATGGCCTGGGCAGTCCGTCTTGCGGCCCAGGCCGCCTTCTCAAGTGAGTCAATAGAGAAGGAGAATGGGGCTGGCTGCCCGTCGTTGGACAACTGGGGTTGAGGGCCATCCGCGTCAGCAAAAAGAACATCGTCGAGGTTAGTAAGTACAAACTCATTTGGTTGTACTTCGCCGCCGAGTGGCCGCAGGCCTCTGGCCGCGGGTGCTGGTGGTGAAAGAAGGGTTGGGGACATCATGAACCTCCTGAAGGAATGGCCCGGAGGGCCTACCTAGCAGTAGACGGTCAGATAGACTTCTTCCTACTGGGAAAGGGCTTAAGGCGAATCGGAAGAGTATCGGGACGGGGATTCTAGGAGGAAAATCTGTTAATATGTGGCACCGATCGGGGGGCCAATGTGGATGCCGAAATCGAAGCTTTCCTCACAAAGTTCAACTACTTCCTTCAAGAGCCTCGCGTTTGGATCAAGGCGATCAATGACTGGAGGAATGCAGAGTATCCCGCGTCCGAGAAGCAGCTTCGCAACGCCCTCGATGACCTCACCCCTTTCAGCCTTCGAGCTTCCTACGCGACCTCGTTCATTGGTGTCGACATTGATCTGATAGGTAAGGATGAAGCCAAGTCCGAAGAGAAGTTTGTGAAACTCCGGACCAGCTCGAACCCCGGACCGACAACCACGACAGGATTGTTTGCCGAAACTCTGTTGGTCTCGTTGACTTCAAGTCCAGCCGTTGGTCCTGAGTTGGCCGAGGCCATTTCGATAGTAAAGAGTAGCTTCCTTGTCCCTCCTTCTCTCCTGGTACGTACGCCTCACGGCGTCCATTTGTACTGGTGCTTCTCGGAAACGGTCAGTTGGCAGACCCAGATCAAGCTCGTTGAGTACCTCCTGGAAACCATTGTTCATGCGAAAATGGAGGAATCGAGGGTTCAGAGGAAAATCGAGGTTCTGCCCTCTCCCTCGCGTTCCTTGAGGATCCCCTCTCGGGCCCGGGCCTTGGACCAATCCACCTTGGACTGGGATCGAAAGTCCCCCGAAGGCGCGGACTTCTGGTTATCCCTACCTCTTTACCGCTGGGAAGAACTCCTCGACCGGCAAGCACTCTTGAAGAAAAGACGAACCATTGATCGGGAGAGAAAAAGGCTCGCCGCCTTGGTCCAAGGAATGGGAGAGATCTCGAAGACCGTCGAGGCACCCGTGGCTTCTTTTGACCTCAATAGCATCGTCTTCAGCGAGGGTGAGAGCGACGCCAACCTGAAGAGGCTGGTTCGTGGAGCCAAAGCTCAGGGTCTCTCCGAGGAGGGAACCCTTGCCTTGGTCAAAGACCGACTGGCGACCTTAGTAGACCAGGGCTACGAGCCCGAGGCCGATATGAGGGGCGCTCATTTGGAGCGAAGAGTATTGCATCTGCACCGGACTGCCCGGGGCAATGTCGATTCAAAAAAGAACCGTTACCAGGCAATCTGGGACCTCCCGGTGGAGGTCACGGTACGCGATGACTGGGTGACCTGGGCGCTCACCAGACTGAAGGATCATGGACTCCTACCGCCAGAGGCATCCGAGGGGCGTGTCGTTCGATTCTTACAGGATCTTGACCGCTGGATGCTTAAAGTCGACCACGCCGTCGATGGAGGGGGCGACTCTGACACAACCCTGGTAAGGGCCGTGGGCCGCAGTTCCTACCCATTCCCGAAGTTTCTTCTGACCGGTTGGTACTCGCGCTACGCACCCCTCTGGAAGGCACTTCAAGTCACTGAAGTTCTTGCGAAGGACCCGCTTGTTGGGTATGTGCCTGACCTACATCGCCCCCAGTTCTACCTCAGAACCCCGCCGGGGTCTCCGGCGGGGTAAGCCTATTGGACTTGCTGTGGTGGCGATTCCTTCGAGACGGTTTTCTCACGAGAGTGCCTGGCAGGCTCATACATCAGAGCAAAGTCTCGGATCTTGTTCTCCTCCCAAGGCTCGGCGGCTCCGACGACTCCAAGACGCTCGACGGGGAAGTCTCCGGTCAACTTCTTGTCCTTCAAGTTCTCCTCTGCCATGTCAATGAAGCAGCGATACCGACTGAGCATCTTCTGAAGATAGATGACTTCATTCCGGCTATGAACCAACTCCTTCAGGTCACTCCCTGAAAGCCGGTGGAGGGCCATCCAGAACAGGTCCTCATACCCGGCCAGGGTCACCAAACCCATGGGGATGTATTGAAGGTTGCAGAAAATGCCGTTAACCCGGGTGTCGAGGTGATCCTTGATGACGTCGGCCTTGTACCTGAGGACCCGACCGGTCCTCAGATACAGGTCGTAGGTACCACCGGTCTTGTCAAAGGTCTCCGCAACGAAGTTACGATGGTTTCCCCATCGGGAGTAGATTTGATCCTCCACGTCCTGGTCCGCCGACCGGGCGATCGCCAGGGCGTCCTCAATCTTCTCCTCATTGGCCTTCCGGCCCTGCTTCTTGAAGCCTGCGGCCACATAACCCATGTCCGCGTCCTTAGGAATCTCGGAGATAAAGTTGTCTGTCTCGTAGACCACCTTACGGACGAAGCGGCCGTAGAGTTGCTCCGAAAACACCCGGTCGTGTTCCAGGAGCTGGGTCCGCGTCCATGTGACATGATAGTCGTCCCGAATCAAGAAGAAGATCGGTTTCTGACCGAACTGCAGAACAGAAGCGTAGTCACGGACCAACCGAGGCTTGCTGGCGATACTCTGAAGGAGTGCATCCAGGGTCATGACTCCGTAGTATCCAGCCCCGTAGCTCTTTGTCTTGCGCTTAACCTCGAGTTTCTTCTTGGCAGGGGACCGAGAAAGGCGTTCATCCCGGTCCTTAGCTCGGCGCTCTCGGAGCCAATCAAAGAACTCCGGCAAGCGAAGTTCGAGAAGAGCCTTCCGGTACTCGTCCCGGAGCCACCGTTGGGATTCCTCAACCTTGATGTCCTTGAGGCGGCTGAAAAGCGAACCGAGGATCTTTGGATCGTAGAGTTCCTCGGTCAACAAGACGGGTGGTCCCCCACGGAGGGACTGGATCTCGGGAAGGTTATGCAGGAGAAAGTCATTGATGTTCTTCCCGTAGTTGATGCGGTTGTATGTAGAGCGCTGCTCCACATTGAACAATCGGGGAGCTAGCTGCATGAATTGGCCCTTGGTTCGGACACCACTGTAGAGCGACCAGCACCCGAGATCCATCAAGGTAGCCAGCCGCGAGGAAAGCACGGCGATTGTGAATGCCGACTCATCTTTTGCACTCTGGGCCGCTCGAGCCATTTTGTCGAGGTCGTTCTGGAAGTACCATTGAAGAGTTTCGGGAGGATTGGGTACCAGGAGACCCTCGTTGGCGTTGTACTTATCGGGGCTTGTCGGGTCATGTCGCATCGGGCTGTTGGGCATCACTGCACACATCAACTCGTAGAGCATCTGTTGACGGGACATCTCCCATTGGGGACCTTGACCACAACCATTTGCAGAGCTCGAATTTTCAGCCTCGGGACCTGACACATCAGTTTGCAAACGCCGCGTTATGAGATCCTTCGCAAGCTTTTGCAAGTCCGGCTCTTCATCGTCGGGCGCAACAGTTTGCAGAGGCGTGTTCATTCGTCCGCCTCCACAACCATTTGCACTAGGTTTTTTAGGGTAGCACCTTCATGCCGGGTGCGCGGGCGACCGACGGGACGCCGGGTTTTAGAGGAAACAGGTGCTTCCTCGTTGGACTCAACCCAAGCCCGGATTGACTCCTCCTTGAAGCGGATGGCTCGGCCGATCTTGACCTTGGGAATGAGACAGGCCGAGGCCCATTGATACACGGTTTTTGGTTGAACAGAAAGGAACCGGGCGACTTCTTCCACGGTCCAGAGAGAATGTAAGTCTACGGGCATGTAATCCCCCACAAAGTTTCCAGAGCCTATAGTCTGGTAATAGACGCTTTGAGGTGATCAAAAGAAGTCATCCCGTCGACGACTTCATCTGTGCCACAGGTCATTCTGACAGACGTAACCACGTGGCGGTTCAACTTTGACGTTTCGCTCACCGTCCGGGCAGGGCAAACGTACTAACTGACCAAAGTCTACCTGTCAATTGTGTTGCATCGGAGCTACGGTCCGACTAGTCCGTCATTCGCTGGACCACCTCCGTGAGAAACTGAGCTCGATAGCAGAGGAAATCGGTATCATCATGATCTGGATGGTTGGTTCGCCAAATGTTGGTCCAAAGCAGGTTTGACCAGTGGGCCCTCAATGGGACGGCCAGGATGGATCTGGTATTCGTTCTTTTCCACGACTTAACCACTTTGGAGCTAACATGACAATCTCTGGCGATCCTCTGGTCGGAATACTCTGGGTAGAACTTCTTGACTTCACGTAGAAATGCGGTCGAGACATCCGGATTTGTGTCATATACCTGCAATGCGACCGTTGCCCACTGCTCAGCCAGCTCTTCTGCATATGAATCACCCACCGGTAGGAACAGGATCTGAGGTGT
>JAIFLN010000073.1 GCA_020049045.1 Spirochaetota bacterium
CCCCGGGCAATCTTGAAATTCTGGAAGGCCATCACTGTCCCCAACATGGGCAGGTAGCGGAAAATCAAAAAATACAAAACGACGGGTACCAAGAACAGGTAGAGATACCGGTCCCGATACCACCACTTGTTCAGCAACAGGCTGCTTTTCATCAGGAATTTCCTTTTGTTGCAGAGATTCGAATCAAGAACCGGTTTGAAAGGTTCACCAGCTCGTCCCAGGGGCATTCCCGGAAAGGCCCGTCGTACAGCGTTACTTCGTAGTCCCACCCGAAAGCTTTCTGCACCAACTGGGTTTTGGGGACAAAGCCCGCAATGCCCATCAGCGCTTGGGGAGTGACCTCGACGAGGGGAGCACCCGCCAAACCCTCCAACGAAAACCGGATCAGAACCTTTGAAAAGCGGTTGGGCTCGTCCTTGTCGACAAAGTGGCGGTCACCCCGATTGCGGGCAAACCCATAGGCAACCTCAAAACAGGCATAGCTGGTTTCACGGCAGGTGAAATTGCCCGAAACCCAGGGGTAGGGTTCGGAAAAGATTTCACTGTCGCGCAGCAGTTTTTCCTGGAACCAGCCCGTTCCCGCCGGTGTGGGCCAATAGGCGATCAGGTTGTTGCGCTGCTCCCAGGCGTCCTGCGCGTTCACCCAGCCCACACAGTACCGGTGGTTGAAGCGGGTGTGGATGACGGTCCCGCTGGTGTCTGACCCCCGTACCACAAACCGCTCGGGTTCCGGGGTACCGTTCATCCGGTCAAAGAACCACTGAGGAATCCAGGGATTCGGGCTGGTCGCGAAGGTTTTCAGAAGATAGAAGGGTGCCATGCTGAAACCGGCAGGATCGGGGTTGCGAAAAGCGGGGTGGCCCTCCTTAAGCACAAAGTGGAGGAACGCCGCGAGGTTGGTGGGCGTTGCAGCCATATCGGTGGCGTAAGAACGGGCATGGGGACCCGCCAGTTGAGCGGTGGAGTGGTCGTAGTGGTCGGCAATGTCCCGTAGCACCAAGTCCAGCACCCAGCGGGCACCGTCCAAAATCTCCGGGTCCTCGGCGATCATCAGAAGGTTGAGCAGACCCTCGAGGTCGATGCCGTAGTAGGTCGACGACAGGTACTCCCGCAGGCCGCCATCTTGACCTAGTTGCTGCCGGAAGGCGGCCAGCTTCTGGCGGGCATTTTCGAGATACAGGGGGTCCTGCTTTCCGGCGTGCACCAACACGGGCAGGGAATGAATGGCGATATTGGTATAGGTGGGAGCGACATCCCGCCGCCGGACACATTCGGCAGCCAGCAGAATCGACTCCTCTACCCGCTCCCGCAGGGTTGCCGGAAGGGCACCGGGAATCTCGAGCAGTTCGATCAGCGAGTTGCCGTTGAAAACCGCCCAGTTGTAGTCGTTGAGCGACATCTGGTCAAAGCCATAATTGGCGTAGTACGGAAACAGCCCATAGGTGGCGTTGGCTGGATTCCTGTCTTGCGTTGCCAAAACGGCCTCGACCATGGCGGCAATTTCAGAATCCTTTCGGGTTTGCTCGTCCGAGGCCAGAAACAGCGCACGTACCAGGGTCTCGCGGGTAGAATAGGTGTCGTCACCTTTCCAGTCCAGAATTTTGTGAGCGGTGTGATGGTAGTTGTTGACCACCATATGGCGGACGCCATCGTAGCGGTACTTTTGGAAAAACCCTTGTCGGCAGAGCGTGAAAAACGGCATGAATCACCGTACCACGCCCCCCAAAACGGGCAAGGCACAGTTTTTAAGAGGGAAGGATCAGTTGTTCTTCAGCACGTAGCCATAGGAGAATTGGGGTCAGACCTCTGAACGAGGTTTTTTAGCCAGCACTCGCAGGATCGTTTTGTCAAGAACCTCGATGACAAAGGGTTTCTGAACAAACCCAGCCAAGCCTTTTTCAAACATAAGGTGCGCTTCGTGCTCCAGGCTGTACCCTGAAACCAGAATAACTGGCAGCTGAGGAAGGAGGGCTTGCAGTTGCTGGAAAGTTTGAAGCCCACCAAGGCCCGGCATAATCATGTCGAGAATGACGAGGTGCCCAAGGTCCGGGTTGGCTTTTAAGGCATCCAGAACAGCCTCGCCGTTGGAAAAGTCCTGCACCCGATAGCCTAAGCCGATAAGAAGCTCGCGGGTCATTTCCCGTACCGGTGTCTCATCATCGACCAAAAGGATGCATAATTGCCCAGGTTCCTGACGCCCCGGGTCTCGTTCTTCTGGAAATGCAACAGACTCGGGACTGACCGATTCGTCAGACGCAAGTGGCAGATAGCAGGTGAATTCTGTATATTGGCCCTCGACGGAATGGACTGTCACAGTTCCTCGATGGGACTTGAAACAGCCATAAACCGCTGAAAGGTCCATCCCTTGTCGACTCCCCTGAGAAGAAGAGTACGGCTCAAAAATCTGAGCACAAGCCTCGAGGGACAAACCAGAGCTCGTGTCACGAAACTGGAGCACGGCAAACCAGCCTGGTTCCAGGTCTCGGTCCAGCATCAATGCCCGTTCCTGATTGAGCTCTTCTCGATGAGAACGGGCAATGAGAACTCCGCCTTCAGAGATTGCGTTGCGCCCATTGAAGACCAGGTTTGTCAAGGCTGCCTGGATCTGGTCGGGGTCTCCTATGGTCGGTAGCAGGCCCTCACACAAGTCAAGGTGAAAGACGATATTCGACTCCAAACCCGGAATAACAAGGCCGCGAACCTCTCGCATCAGGTGATTCAAATCCATTTGACTCTTCCGGTAGTTTCCTCGGCGAGCAAAGGAAAGCAACTGACCCACAAGGGTGGAAGTTTTTCGGATCGAGTTTTCCATATTGGCGAGATACCGTCCACGTTTTCCCGAGTCCTCGGTGGCTGTCTTCAACAATTGAACGCTCGTGAGCATGGTAGCAAGCTGATTGTTGAAGTCATGGGCAATACCACCAGCCAGCTGCCCAATGGCCCGGTACTTTTCCCCCTGCGCCAAACGTCGTTCCAGCTCTGCCTGGGTCTCTCGCGAGCCTTTTAGTGCCGTCATGTCATAGGCTTCCAGCCTAACAATCCTTTCCTGTCCTTCCATCGGCTCGTGGCGTTGCATGACCGAAAGAAATCTGACCTTGCGTCCGCTCGGAAGAACGACATCATCCTCGGTTTGCAACGTTGAGCCAGAGGCAAGTACGGTGCGCACCCGAGCTGTGACCAATTCACCGAAAGCTGGAACGAGCTCTTGAAACCAATGGCCCCGACAATCACTGGGATTGTCAAACCCCAGAAAGGAGGCTCCCACCGGATTGATCCGAAGAACCTTGGCCTCACTATCAAAAAGGACAACAGGATGCAGAGAACCATCTACCAGTTCCCGAAAAAGCCGTTCGTTTGCTACCACTCGTTGGTAGGATGAATAACGGATTTTCTCAAATAGTCCGGAAACTAAACAGATCCCCAGGTAAGCAAATAGCAAATTCATCCCCTCACTGGGAGAAAACGAACCCAAGAGTCCTTGGGGTGACAAAAAAAGAACCAGGGTTGAGACCGTTCCATGCCAGATGGAAAAAAAAGCTCCCCAGCGGAGACCCAGGAGAAGAAAGAAGATGATGGGAAGAACCGGTGACCAGAGAAGGCCAATGTTGGCGATGTCGGGGATACCGTACAACACCTCAAGGGTCAAGAGTAGTCCCAGACTAAAAGTAAAACTCACTGCAGAGACAGCATTCGCCATTCGCAACCAAACAAACAGCAAGCCGAACAATACGGCCACGACGATATTGAGGGAAATATCACGAAAGGTGGCTTGTTCAAAATTGAAAACCAGAAAAAAGAAGTTGAGTGCAAAGCCTGTAACAAGAAAACCCGTTAGCAGGCTGTGACGAAAATCAGCCTCAACTTTGATCAACGGGGAAACACCCATCTGCTGAACCTCATGAGAAGTCTAGGTAGTTGTGATGCTGGAATCAAGATAATGAACCATGCAGCTCAGCAGAAGGGCCATTATTGAGCCCGGCTGTTGATCAGTTCCTGAACCTGGTACAACGGACGTTCGACGAGAACCAGCTGAACTCTGCGGTTTTCGGAGCGGCCTTCCGCGGTGGTGTTGGGAGCCAAGGGCCGGTACTCCCCAAAGGAGAGTGCTACCAACCGGGTGGGATCGATTTTCTGCTCCTGCTGAAGATACAACACCACATTCACCGCCCGGGCAGCGCCGAGGTCCCAACTGGAGCTCCAGCGGCTGGGAGCAACCGCCGTATGCCCTTCGACCCGCACCACCTTGTCGGGAAACTGACGGAAGGCGTCGGCAACGGCAGCCAGAATTGGTTTATATTGATCCTTGAGCAGGGGACTGTCCGGGGCAAATAGCAGGCTGTCGTTAATATTGACAATCAGGATGCTCTCAAACTGGACGACCTCAAGATTTCCCCTGTCAATCTCAGCCTTCAGAGTTTTCCTCAGCTGGTCGGCAGCCGCGGCAATCCGCTGTGCCTCTTCGACAAGTTGCTGACTCAGCCTGTTCCGTTCTTGTTTCAATTGGGCAATCTCAGCTTTGAGCGATTCACTTTCCATCAACGCGGAGGCGAGAGCCGACTCTGCCTGCGCACGCGACCCTTCTTTGAGACGGGCCATGACGGAGAGATCGTCCGACAGCACCTTGAGCTGTTCCTGATACTGGGCGAGCAGGCCCTCATTCACTTTCAGCGTCGCTTTCAGGCCCAGAATCTGGAACTCGAGCTGACCGGTTTTTGCCAGCAGGGAATCCCGGTCCCGGGTCAGAGCCTCGCGAGCCTCCCATTCGGAACTTTTGTCCTCAGGGACTGGAATGGGAGTTGTTTGGCACGAGGCAAGTACCAAAAGGAGTCCCAGGGCAGCGATCATCGTTTTCATTGTCATCCTCCTGACATACGCAATGCGATATACGTATAATATGTCGTATATAAAATGATATGACAAGAAATACATGAAAAATAATTGACTAATTTTTCTTCGGTGTTAATCTTTAGGAAATGCAACACATCAGAAAACCAGACTGGACCTTCTTCTCGAATCATACCCATGTGCTGGTTTGTCTGGCGAAAAATCCCGACGCGCCTCTCCGAATGGTGGCACAGACCATTGGTCTCACCGAACGGGCTGTCCAGCGGCTTGTTGCCGATTTGGAGATGGCGGGTGTCTTGGAACGAAGCAAAGTGGGGCGCCAGAACCAGTACAAGCTGAATTTTGACGCACCACTTCGTCACCCGCTCGAAATGCCGCGAACCATAGGAGAGATCCTGGCTCCGTTAATCGGTTCGAGCAGGGGCATCAGTCCATAGCGCGGCTGTTGATTAATTCCTGAACTCGCCGGTTTTGGCCAGCAGGGAGTCGCGGTCACGGGTCAGATCTGCGCGCAAATCCCCTTCGGAGTTTGAACAAAAATCAGAGCAGGAATTGACTAATGAAACGTCTTCGTTCATGGTTTGGCCAGGATTTTGAGTGAAAAACTCAAGGAGTTCCCCGATGACCGACAAATCGCTTCCTTTTTCCAAGACCCAGCTTGAAGCCGTGGCGGCCAAGGTTCCCACCCCGTTTCATCTGTACGACGAGCCGGCCATGAAAAAGAATGCCCGTGAGTTCGCCAAAGCCTTCTCCTGGGTCCCTGGCGGATTCCGTAACTACTTTGCGGTCAAGGCTTTGCCCAATCCCTATATTTTGGCGAGTCTCAAGGCGGAGGGCATGGGTGCCGACTGTTCCTCCCTGGGGGAGCTTCTTCTTTGCGAGGCCGTTGGAATCACGGGAGAAGCGATAGTCTTCACGTCCAACGACACCCCGGCCGTGGAGTACCAGAAGGCTGCCGAACTGGGGGCNNNTGGGAAAACTGCCGGAAATGCTGTGCTTCCGCTACAACCCGGGTCCTTTGCGGGAAGGCAACGCCTTGATCGGCAAGCCCGAAGAGGCCAAGTACGGCTTCACCAGGGAACAGCTGATCGAAGGGTACCGGAAAATCGCCGCCATGGGAGTGAAGCGTTTCGGTCTTCACACCATGGTAGCCAGCAACGAGCTTTCTCCCGACTACTTTGTCGAGACTGCCAAGATGGTCTTTGAACTGGCGGTAGAGATCCACAAGAAGGTGGGAATCCGCTTCGACTTCATCAACCTGGGCGGAGGGGTCGGCATCGCCTATCGCCCCGATCAGACGGCCGTTGATTTGGTGTTTGTGGGAAAGAAAGTCAAGGAAGCTTACGAGGCGATTCTTGTTCCTGCTGGGCTGGCTCCGGTTCGGGTTGCCATGGAGTGCGGACGCGTTGTGACCGGGCCCTATGGGTATCTGGTGACCCGGGTTCTGCACAAAAAAGCCATCTACAAGAATTATGTCGGTCTCGACGCCTGCATGGCCAACCTGATGCGCCCTGGAATGTACGGAAGTTACCACCACATTTCGGTCCCCGGCAAAGAAACTGGTCCGAAAAAGGTCTATGACGTCACCGGTTCGCTTTGTGAGAACAACGACAAATTCGCCATCGATCGGGAAATCCCCGACCCCGAAACCGGTGACCTGCTGGTGATCCACGATACTGGGGCTCACGGGCACTCCATGGGGTTCAACTACAACGCCAAGCTGCGAAGTGCCGAGGTGTTGTGGCAGGGGGAGGGGAAGTTCCAGGTCATCCGCCGGGCCGAGACCTACGCTGACTTGTTCGCCACCTTGGACTATCCAGGCCTTAAGTGAAAAACTCCCCCTGGCGGTAGTGGCTGGGGTTGGTTCCTGTCAGTGCTCTGAACCGCTTTTCAAAAGGAGCGTAGGACCGGTAACCCACCGACCGGGCCACCTCCGAAACGGGGCGGTCGGACGTTCTCAACAATAGCTTGGCCCGTTCAATTCTGGTGCGGGCCAACCAGGCTTGTACGGTGGTGCCGTAATGAGCCCGAAACAGCCGCCCCAGATGGCTGGGGTGAAATCCCACATAGGCCGCCACTGCCTCGACACTGATGGCCCGATGGTGGTTGGTCTGGATGAATTCGGCGGCGGCCTCGGCCCAGCTGAGGGCTTGTGCTTTGGCGGTCATATCCACCTTGGCCCGGGGGCCGGCAAGCCTTGCCAGATCGGCGAGGATGAGCAGCATCTGTCCTTCGGCACCCAGACTGAAACCGGGGGCCCGGGTTTCGAGAATTCTGGTGAGCTCAAGCATCCGAGCAGAGAGGGCCGCGTCCAAGGGCGCCTGAACCAGGGCATTGCCTTGATCAAAACCCACCTGCGGAAGAAGCCGGGCTGCCTCCGGTCCATGAAACCCCACCCAGGCATACACCCAGGGATCCCTTAGGTCTGCTGCGTACTGACCCGCCACACCGGGACTCAGGAGAAACCCGTCACCCGGTCCCAAAGTCCAAGTCTTCCTTCCCAAACCGAAAGTACCACGTCCTTCAAGAACATAGTGGAACAGATAATGGTCTCTGACGGTCTGAACCCGGTGGCCGGGCTGGTTGCGCTCATGGCCCGCAAAGAGAACCCCCAAACCCGCGT
>JAIFLN010000184.1 GCA_020049045.1 Spirochaetota bacterium
CTGCTGCCGTGTTGCGGGGTGTCCCCAAGGGGTTCACACAGTTTGTTCACGGGGTCGAGGTGGGGTGGTGGGCCGGGGCTCTGGCCCGCTGGATCATTCCGCGCTCCGGGGGTATCGGTGTCGATCACGATGCTTTGGGAACGGCCAGCCTGCAGGCCATCCGCACGGCGCTGGTATCGGGGGCGCATCCCCTGGCGCTGGCACCCGAGGGGCAGGTGACTTACGAGTCCCGGACTGTGCAGAGGGTACAGCCCGGCGCGGTTCGCCTGGGGTTTTTGGCAGCCGAGGATTTGGCGGCCGCGGGAAAGCCGGTGCCCGTTCTTGTGGTGCCTCTGTCGCTGTTCCATGTGTATCCGCGGGGAACGGATCTTCGGGTCGCCCGGGCGGTCGCCGACTTGGAGTTGGCCGTATTGGGAGCCACCAGCGAGGGTGCGCTGTGGCAGCGGCTTCTTCGGCTGCGCGACGGCTTGTTTTTGCAGGCGGAGGAATGGTATTCCCAAAGGCACCGCCACCCGGCGTCGACGCTCCCCTGGTCCAAAGAACGGCTTCTCCCCCTGCTGGAGGCGGCCCTGACCGCCGGCGAAGACCTGCTGGGACTCACCCATGAGGGTGAATTTTTCACGCGCATGTACCGGGTGCGTTCCCATTGCTGGACACGTTTCATCCCCGATGCCGACCGCTGGGAATCGCTGACCACCCTGGGCAAGGGGTTCGCAAGCCGCTCGTTCACCGAGGCCTGGGCGGCCTTCCGCCACCTCGAGCTGGCCGATATCGGCTGGTATTTGTTTTCCACCGACCCGCAGGCCGATTCCGACACGGCGTACCTGGCCGATTTCACCGAAAACCTCTACGACGTGGTCAACCGGCTGATGGGCGGCAATATCTCTCACCGGAGAGTGCTGTTTCCTCGCTCCGTCAGGGTCATTTTCGGCTCTCCGCTGGACTTAACGGCCCGACTGGACGACTATCGAAGAGCAAAGAAAGACACGGTGGTCCGCACCCTGAAAGAACTGGTGGAGTCCTGGACCAAGACAGCAGAGGAGTACAGCCATGAGTGAGCAGATTCGCAGTGACGACAGGCTGACCCTGCGTACCAAGCTGGGTTTCGGGGTGGGCGACCTGGGGGGAAACCTCTTTTTCACGGTGATCAGTTTTTGGGCCCTCAACTATCTGACCGACACGGTGGGGTTGGCGGCGGGGGCTGCCGGGGCCGCGTTGATGGCGGGCAAACTGTGGGACGCCTTTGTGGATCCGGTGGTCGGGTTGGCCAGCGACCGGACGCGCACGCGTTGGGGCCGCCGTCGACCGTACCTGCTTTGGGGGGCGGTTCCTCTGGGAGTGATTTTGGCGCTGTTTTTCGCCGCGCCTCCTCCCATGGATCAAAGCGGCCTGTTCTGGTGGGCGCTTCTGGTTTTCGCCCTGCTCAATACGGCCTATAGCGTTGTGAATATCCCCTACAGTTCGCTGACCCCCGAGCTGACTGCCGACTACCACGAGCGTATGGCCCTCAACGGGTACCGCTTCGGTTTTGCTGTGATCGGCACCATTTTGGGGGCGGCGTTGGTGCAGCCCATTCTGGGGTTCTTCCCCGGCGACAAACGGTCGGGATTTCTGGCCGTGGGCATTCTATTCGGAGCGGTCATCACCTTGACGGCGCTTTTGACGGCAATCTCCGTGAGGGAACGACCCGCCGCTCCGAGCAAGGGGTCCTCGTCGCCGTTGAAAAGTTGGCTGGGGGTGTGGAAGAACAAGCCCTACCGCATCATTCTGGGCGCCTACACTCTGCACCTTTTGGGCATTACCTTTCTGTCGGGCATGCTGGTCTACTATTTCAAGTACGTCTTGAGGGACGAGGGAGGCACCACTCTGGCGATGTTGCTGCTGCTGGTGATTGCCGGAGTGTTCATCCCCGTCAGCGTGGTGTTTTCCAAGCGCTTTGGAAAGGTGCGCACCTACCAGGTGTCGCTGGTCATTCTGGCCGCCGCCGCGCTGCTGGTATCGACCCTGGGGGCCAGTCTTGGCAGCGGTTTTGTGCTGGCGGTGATGGCGGGGGCGGGGCTGGGCATGGGGTTTGGCTACGCGCCGCCCTTTGCCATCGTTCCCGACACCATCGAGGTGGAGGCCCGCAAAACGGGCCTGCGGGAAGAGGGGGCCTACTACGGACTGTGGAATTTTGCCATCAAGGTCAGTCAGGCCGGGGGGGCCGCCGGTTCGGGGTTGGTTTTGGGCTGGGCCGGGTACGTTGCCGATCAGAACCAGGGACCCGCCTCTTTGGCCGCCATTCAGGCCCTGGTGGGTCCGGTACCGGCGTTCCTCTTTCTGGCATCGGCTGCCTTGCTGTTCACCTACCCGTTGGATGAAAAGGCTTACGCAGAGGCGTTGAACACCACCGAGAAAGCCAAGGTTGACATCCAGGCACCGCCGGATCAACAATGATCGCCGGAGGAAGACCATGACCCAATTGTTGGAGCTGCTCACCAGCGGCCCCGAACCCCTTCTACTCTACTTTGCTATTCCTGTGGGTTTTGCCACCGTTTCGTCCTTTTCTGAATTGTTCGTTTTGTACAAAAAAGAGACCAGCGGTCCTACAAAGTCAATTAATACTGTGGCTGGTTGGCTGGCAGCGGGGTCGTTCGGCTGGGTGGCCTGGCAGCTGACCACGATGATTTGGCTTAAGGAACAATGGCGCGGCCCCTTTGATTTTCTGTCGATGACGGCCTACATAGGCTGCCTGTTTCCCCTCTTGGGAATGGCGGTGAGCGATCTTCCCTGGGTGAAGGTCCGTAAACGGCCCGAGCGCCGTCTGCTGATCCACGCGGGGTTTTCAGCCCTGTTCGTCCTGATGTTGTTTGTGTCCGTCACTACCGCGATGTGGAACGGCTGACGTTCGGTTTTGCGGCCCTCGTGGTCGGACTTTCGGGGTTGCTGGTCTCCTGCGCCCCGGCGGGTCCCCAGGGGTTTGACCCGAGGTTCAGCCACGTCGTTACAGCGCTCCTCATTACCAGTTACGAAGAAGATTCTGCCACCAAGCGGTTTGTGCGCAGCACCGCCTGGGGCTCTGTCCCCGAAAAACTCGTCCCCGACGGTTTGGGCGGGTATACCGTAGCCGTGCCGCTGATCCTGCAGTCGGAAACCTCGGACGGACCTCAGCCTGACCGTTTTTGGACCGTGTTGGTGCGGGTTTTACGCGCTGGCGACCAGTTCACCCTTTCACCCAACGAGGCCTTGCCGGGCCCCTCAGAAAGTTGGCACGACCCTTCCCAGCGAACGGTTTGGTTCCGGGGGCCCACCTGGCAGTTCCAGGGACGGTACTGAAGCCTGTGATCGATGCCCTTCTTCCCGAAATTCGGCGGGTGCTGTCCGACAACCGTGTCTTGGTGCTGACGGCGGAACCGGGGGCCGGTAAAACGACCTTGGTGCCACCGGCCCTGCTCGAGGAGCCTTGGCTGGATGGCAGGAAAATCCTTTTGTTGGAGCCCCGGCGGGTGGCTGCCCGGGCTGCCGCCTCACGCATGGCTTTTCTGCGTGGAGAGACCCCGGGGCAGACCATTGGCTGGCGCATGGCGCAGGACACCTGTGTCGGCAGCCGTACACGTCTTGAGGTGGTCACCGAAGGAGTTTTGACCCGCATGCTCCAGAACGACCCCGGCCTGGAGGGGGTGGGACTGGTCCTTTTTGATGAATTTCATGAACGCTCGCTCAACGCCGATCTGGGTTTGGCTCTGTGTCTCGATGTTCGGCGCAACCTTCGTCCCGAACTGCGGTTGGGGCTGCTTTCGGCCACCCTCGATGTCGATGCCGTCCGTTCCGTCATCGACGACGCCGAAGCGCTGCACGCCCCCGGACGGGTTTATCCGGTTTCCACGGTGTATCGGCCCCTTGCCGAAGCGGAGGATGCGGTGGCGGCGACGGTCAGGGCCGTGACCGACGGGTGGGGATCTGTCCCCGGGGGGCTGCTGGTGTTTTTGCCAGGCTGGGGAGAAATCCGCCGTGTGTCCGAGCGTCTGGCCGACGAAGCGCGCCGACGGGGCGAAACCATTCTCATCCTTCATGGCAGTCTGGCGGCCCAGGACCAGGCCGCGGTGCTCGAGCCGTTGTCTGGTGGACGGCGTAAAACGGTGCTGGCCACTTCGGTGGCCGAGACCAGCCTGACCATTCCCGATATCGAGCTGGTTATCGACGCAGGACTGGCCCGGTTCAACCGCTTTGACCAGGGTCGGGGTCTGGACCGTCTGGTCACCGAACGGGTGAGCCTGGCCTCGGCCGACCAGCGTCGGGGCCGAGCGGGTCGGACCAAACCCGGTGTGTGCTGGAGGCTTTGGTCGGGTTCCGAGCGCCTTGAGCCCGCCACGGATCCCGAAATTCTGCGCGCCGACCTGTCGGGTGCCGCCATGGAGGCCTCCGTTTGGGGGGCTCGCCAGGTGACGGATCTGACTTGGATGACGCCGCCTCCGGTGGGCGCTTGGAACCGGGCGCGCGAGCTGCTGACGGAACTGGGAGCGTTGGATGCCCAGGGCGGTGTCACTGCCCAGGGAAAGGCCCTGGCGGCTTTGGGAACAGGGCCCCGTCTGGGGGTGCTGCTGACCCGCGCCCTGCCGGAGGATCTGGTGCTGGCGGCGGCCTGCGCGGCGTTGATGCAGGACCGGGATCCCCTGCCCACCTTGGGAGATTGCGACCTGCGTCTGCGGCTCGAGCCGCTGTTGGGGGGCGAAGCCGGCCCGGCTTGGGGACGCTTGCGGGAATCGGCCGCCGACTTGCTGCGCAGGGTCAATCCGGCAGCCCGCCCGCTGCGTCCATCCAATGGTTGGGTCAATGCCGTTGGCCGGGTCTTGGCACCGGCCTTTCCCGACCGCCTTGCCGCCCGCTCCGGGGGCACAGCGGCTTCCGCTTCCTTCCAAGTCACCGGCGGGCGCATGCTGACGGTGCGGGGGCCACTGGCGGCCAGCCCCTGGTTGGTGGTGGCCGATGCCGATGCGGGGGAGGGAACGGGACGCGTGTCGCTGGCAGCGCCGCTCTCCGAGGCGGAGGCGCTTTCCGCTCTGCTGCCGCTGACCGTCACCACCATCGAAGTCGAATGGGACCAGTGGCGTCCGCGTGTGTTTCGGATCAGACAAGCAGGAGCCCACCGGCTTGAGAAAACCGGGCTGAACGTGGCAGAGGCGAGCCAGGCTGTCCGTCAGGCTTTGAATCGGCGGCTTGAGACTTTGGACCCGGAAACCCTCCCCTGGAATGAGGGGAGCCGGCAGCTCGTCCACCGTTTGGCCCACTTGAACCATCAAAGCCCCCAGGATTGGGCCTGGCTGTCCGATCACGCTGATGTATCAGGCGGGCCGGTTTTCACCGAGGGTCGGCTTCGGCAGGCTCTTGAGTCGGGCCTTCCCTGGGAATTGAAAACCAGGCTGGATCACGAGGCCCCTGAGTCGCTGGTGGTTCCCTCTGGCAGCCGCCGGAAGCTCGAATACCGCGATGATGGAACGGTGGTCCTCGAAGTGAGGATTCAGGAAGTTTTCGGGCTGGCCGAGTCGCCGAAGATTGGGGGAAAGCCGGTGCTTCTGCACCTGTTGTCCCCTGCGCAACGTCCGCTCCAGGTGACCGCTGACCTGGCCAGCTTCTGGAAGAATACCTACCCTGAAGTCCGCAAGGAATTGAGGGGACGCTACCCCCGCCACTATTGGCCTGAGAATCCGCTAGAGGCCGAACCGACCGCGCGTGCTAAGCCGAGGAGAAAGTGAAAAAACTTTTTCTTGTGGTCTTGGCTACCCTTGTTTTAGGCTTAGCGCCTGTGAGTGCCGAAGTGGGAGACGATAAGACTTTCGGCGTCAATGCCGATGTGTTCGGTCTGCTTTTTGGCGTCCTTTCCGGTTCGCTGGAAATGAAGCTGCCCGTTCCCCAAGTTACCGCCAAGGCAGATGTCACCTACAGCCCCAACTACTTCTGGGTTTCCGGGGTCAGTGGTCTGGATCTTCTGGCCACGGGGCGTTTTTATTACGGAAAATTGCTTCCCTTTGAAATGCCCGAGTATTTGGCGTTCTTGAAGAAAGGCCCGCTGCAAGGGGCCTATGTTGGCGGTGGTGTTTCCATCCATACGTGGTCGTGGAGTTACGGGTCCGACAGCCTGACGTACTTTTCTCCCGGAATCGTCCTCGAGACCGGTGCCAAGTACTTTCCTGAAACGAATTGGTCCTGGTGGCCCGACAATTTCTATGTGGAACCAGGCCTGGTGGCTCAGTACAATCTTCCCGCGGAATGGAAGTACAACAACGGTACAAAGTTCTCCGGCTCTGAGCCGAGTTTTTTCAATCCCTTGTCGATTGACATCAACGTCGGCTACGCGTTCTGATCACCAGTTCATCAACGCCTCGTACCGGGCGGTCATCCCCCGGTTCCTGACGTAGGTTTTCACATTGAACGACACGGGGTTGGTAACAATCGCCTCGAGCCGTGCAATCTGTTCCTTTGTGAGGTTTCGGACCCCGGTGCCAAAGTGGTGCCGGGCTCCTGCCTCAATACCGAAAACCCCAGGCCCCCATTCGATGTTGTTCAAATACAGCTCCAGAATCCGTTCTTTGGACAACAAGAGTTCCAGGATCAGGGCCGTGCCGGCTTCCAGCGCCTTGCGGGTGTAGAGCTTTTCTGGAAACAGGAACAGGGTGCGTGCCAGCTGCTGGGTGATGGTGCTGCCCCCGTAGGCTGTGGTTCCGGTACGCTGGTTTGCTTCCCAGGCTTCGCGGATGGCACCCAGAACAATGCCATGGTGGGTCCAGAAGTTGTGGTCCTCAAGGTAAACAATCCCTTTCTTGGCAAACGAAGGGATTTTCACCAGGGGGAGAGGGCGGGGCGGGGTGATTTTGACCCCTTGAGCGGCCCGCCAAACCATCAGGGTTGAAAGCGGCGGATCGACCTTGATGTAGATCAGAGTCAAGACTGTGACGGTTCCAAAGTAGACCACCAGAAGGCTCAACAGGAAAAGCCCCAGGTTTTTCAAGAACTTCATGGAAGGCCCAGTTTACTGCCGATCATGGGGAATATGAAGAGCTTTGCCTTTCTCGTGTTGAGTGTCTTTTTGCTGACGGCTCCGGCATCAGCCAGTGAAGCCCCGGCTGCGGGTGCCCATGGTGCCGTAGAGGTCTTTTCTCCTTTGACGGCCGGCGAGCGCGCCCTGGTCTTTCAGGAACGCTTTTTGCGGTCTGACCCTCATGGTGCCGGCTATCTCCTGGTCGATGAGGAGCCCTTGTCGGTGGAGCGCATCCTCTCCCTTTCTCCCTGGGACATGATGGAACTGGTCCAGACCCTGGCGGAGGTCGAGATTCCCCTAAGCCGGTTCGATACCGCCGAGCTGAATCAGGCTTGGCGGCTCAAGGTGGCGGCGTTTGCCACAGGGGTTGTGCACCATGCCGTGCAGCAGGAAGACCTCTTTGACCCGGCTCTGGTGCTCTGGGACCCGGG
>JAIFLN010000080.1 GCA_020049045.1 Spirochaetota bacterium
TCGGCATCAGCAACTATTCGGGCAAGGGCATCCCCGGCGGTTTCGACAAACTGAAGGCAGTCATCAAGAATACGGATGCGGTGCTTACGGTCAACATGACACGGCTGTAAAGATTGCCCGCATCCGCAGCCCGCAAAATGCTGCCCCGCTTCCATCAGGCGGGTTCCATTCCTCTCGCTCAAAGGAACCGTAACGTCCAGTGAAAAACTGCGGATCCTGCCTTCACCTTGTGTCCATCAGCCAACTGCGTCGACCACGCCATTTCGCCGCCGATACCGGCGTGGTCACCGTCGATAGTCAGCCAAGTCTCGGGGCGGCGGACCAACTCGTGCTCATGCAAAGCCTTAACATAGTCTTCGACGGGATTATGGTGGGCATCGAAAGAAAAACCTCGTCCCCTTACCTCCATAACCCTTCCCCTCGAGTTGGACACCCTCAACCAGCGGGTGTCGGCGTGGCTTCCTGTGTGACTGACGGGAACGAAGGGGAAATGGGTGGCTTCGACGTTTGAACGCCACACTCCGATCAAGGACGAACTCCGGCGGTCAATGAAGCTTTCGCCAGGTCCTCGACCGAACCACTCCAATGAGTCGAACCCCGGCGGCAGAATAAACTCGACCCCCAGTCGGGGTACATGGCGCCAAGCGGTAGCGATGTCGAACCAGACCTCGAGTTCTATTTCACCGGCTGAAGAGAAACACCAGGCAGTACGGCTGGTAAGACCAGTGCCATAGCTAGCGGCTATTTCGAGCCGGACGCCCGCGTCGCCGGTGGAGGTTGACCAACCGAGCAAACGGCGGTCGGACGGGGCCGCATGCTGCGACCAAGCGGACTCGACTTCGCCCCACCAGCGTTCGCCCAAGTGAAGCCCGGTTCGTCCGCGCGTGAAGGCCTCGCGTCCGCCACCCACCAAGTAGGTGACGCCCTGACGTTCGTAGCGGGTCAACAGGCCGCGGTCGTCAAAGACCGCCGAGAACTCTTGACCTTCGATGACTAGACCCCGATCCATGGCTGTAATCCGGGGTGCCGCCCCACCGAAGGTAAGGTATGGTTGTGCCGCTTCTGCTCCCTGCAACTCCCACTGAAATCGCGACCACTCGTGGCTTCCGTCAGTCGATATTACCGCCATTTCCAGGTGCACCTCCTGGCCGCCATACCCTTCGAGGGATACGTCGACCAGCAGAGGACGATCGCGATCGTCGGGAACGATGAGTGCTCCGATGTTTTGCCAATACATCGGCCCGTTCATCAGGACCAGGAGTTCATCGACATCGCGACCTTTCACCTGTTCGGGAACAACCACGGCCTCGCGAACGACTTCACCGTCGACGCGTACGGCCATTCGTACGACGATGTCGGAGAAGGCGAGGCTGAAGGTACGATTCTGGATCAGGAACTTGCCCTGACTCAGGTTGACAGCGAGTATCCAAAAGGGGCTCTGCGCCTGTTTAAGTTCCCACGCCACGGGTTTGGGCTTGAGGTCGGGGAGCACCACACCGTTTGCGCACATGAACGGTGGGACCATGTTGTCGACCACCGCCTCGCCCCAATCGCCGCCGAAACCGAAGAAACGTGTACCGTCACTTGCGGTCGCCGGAAGGCACTTATCCTGCCAGTCCCAGACGAAGCCACCCTGGAAGACCCGATGCTTCTCGCTCAAATCATGGAAAGCCGCCACGTTGCCTCCAGAGTTGCTGATCTGATAAGCATATTCGACCAACACGATGGGTCGCTGATCGGCGGGGTTGGCAATCATGAGCTCCAACAGGGGAAGCGAGGCGTACATGGCACCCCTCACATCACTCCCTGAAGGACCCGGGTCGTTGTTTTCGTACTGCACCAAACGGGTTCCGTCGTACTCCCGAATCCAGCCCGCCATCGCCGCATGGTTGGCACCATAGCCCGATTCGTTACCGAGGGACCAACTCACGATACTTGGATGGTTCTTGTGGGTCACAACCATGCGTCTGGCTCGCTCCAACATTGCCTCGGCCCACTCCGGGTCGTTGGTGATCCTGCCCGCGACGCCATGGGTCTCAAGGTTGGCCTCGCAGACAACCAGAAGCCCAAACTCATCACAAAGGTCGTACCATACTGGATCGTCGGGGTAGTGACAGGTACGAACGGCGTTGAAGTTCAACGACTTCATCAACCGGATTTCCCGGACCATATGGTCCGGGCTAACCGTTCGTCCCGTTTCAAAGGCGTGCTCGTGACGATTCACGCCTCGGAATACAACACGTCGACCATTGAGCAGAATGACGTGGTCCTTGACCTCGATTGTACGGAACCCCACCCGCGCAGCCTCGGTGTCAACAACGACCCCTTCAGGGGACAGCAGGCTGACTATCACCCGGTACAGCACCGGGTGGTCCGGATCCCAAGAGCGTAGACCCTCCAATAAAAGTTCGCAATCAGCGCGGTCGCTGACCGGTCGCGGCCCGTGATAAAACTGGGAGCCGCCCATGTTGAAGATCGGAGTCGCAGTGGCGATGGGCCGTTGGATTACTGCAATTCGGCTGCTTTCGGCGTCGAACAATTCGAAACGAACGCAGTGGTCGGCAAACCCGTCGAGTCGGTTGACCGAAGCCCAGGCGCGCAGGACGCCTTTACCTTCTCCGGACCATGAGCCGTCGACCCGGAAATCGGTCAAGTGAAGTAGGGGTTTGACTTGAAGCGAGACCGACCGAACGATACCCGAAAGATGGAAATAATCCTGGTCTTCGAGCCAAAGCGCATCACTGAAGCGCAGGACTGCGACGGTAAGTTGATTCTCACCGGTTTTAAGGAACCGTGTGATGTCAAAGCTGGCCGGCAGTTTGCTGTCCTGCGAATAACCTACAGGCTGACCATTTACCCAGACGTAGAATGCCTGTTCGACACCGTCGAAGTTGAGAAAAGCTACGCGATCAAGACGTTGTTCGCACCATAGAAACGAGTGTCGGTACACTCCCGTGGGGTTGTTGTCGGGGACGAACGGGGGCTGGTAGCGGTCTAACCGTTGGGATGTTCCGTCTACGAACGGATCGACAAGGTAAGGAGCACTGGCGGCGTCGGGGATGGGATAAAGAATGTTCGTATATACAGGTTTGGCGAATCCCTCGAGTTCCCAACAGGACGGCACCGCGATGTTGTCCCAGTCGGCGTCGTCGAAACCTGAAGCTCCCACATTGGCCGGAAGGATGCAGGGGCTTTCGTACAACCGGAATTTCCAGCTTCCGTCGAGGCTGAACCTGTCCTCCTGTCCGGCACCATGACGCCAGGGTGAATGAGCGGGGGAACGGTTGATCTGTGTGATGTGCTGGTTCTCAAAATCGGGTTTGGTGTGGAAACCATATAATTGGTGGATCATCGTTGTACCGCCGCAGGTCGAAAGAAGACGCTGTTGCCGTGAGCAATCTGGTTTGACCCACCGGACACAGGTTGCCACCCCGTGTCCGGATGGTAGAAGAGCTTCCATATGTTCCCCAACTTTATATCAGTTTGCCAGCAGACCTGTTGATACTTGTTGCCGAAGTGATCCGCGAGGGCCCGAGCCATCCGCGCGAAATGCTGCCTGTAGAAGGAGCCGGACTGAAAATCGTGTTGGACGCCGTCCTCCAAGCACTCATCGGGCCGGTTCTCCGGGTTGTAATCGCTTCCGAATTGAAAGTTCATCGTGATACTCCTTGGGTGTTGTATTTACCCCGGTTTAATGCAAGATTAGTTAAGCCACTATCCCGGTTACGGCAGGGATTCAGCACCATCGCCTGGAACCTTCCGGAAATCTTTTGGTGAAAGGCCAACAAACTTCTTGAAGACCTTGCTGAAATATGCAGGGTCGTCGTACCCTACCTTCAACCCTACCTCATAGGCCCTGATTCGCGGATCCAGAAGGATTTTTTTGGCAGCTTCGATTCGGACCTGGGTCAGGTAGTCGACAAAGGTAATGCCGGTCTCGCGGCGGAACATTTCCGACAGATAGTTTGGATTGACGCAGGCGAAACTAGCTGCCGATTCCAGCGAGATGTGTTTCTGGTAATTCTTCTTGAGGTAGGTTTTCACCAGCTTGATGGTTGTGCCGGTCCGGTTGGCCTCCCGTGCTCCAGCCGTTTCCGGCAATGCGAAACGCTCAAAAAACTCTTTGCAACCGGTTGGGTCGGTCGATCTACTAGCCAGCACCAGCCGTGCCGCCTTAACAACCGCCATCTTGAGCTCGCCCTCGTCCACCGGCTTGAGCAGGTAATCCTCGACCTGGTTGCGCAAGGCCTCACGGACATAGTCGAACTCGTCAAAGCCAGACAAAACGATCTTCACTACGGCCGGGTATTCCCGGCTGGACCGTTTGAGAAATTCGATTCCGCCCATCTTGGGCATCTTGATGTCGGTCAGGAGCAGGTCGAACGGGATCGCGGCCATAAACGCAAGAGCCTCTTCGCCGTTGGCCGCCTGGGTTACCGCCAGATGGGTGGCGGTGATCTCTCCAATGATTTTGGCGATGCCCCGTCGAATCAAGTGCTCGTCATCCACCACCAGTACCTTAATCATAGGATCCTCCTTCCGACATCTCGCGCAAGATTATCTGGTTCAGACGCTCTTTAGGCGGCAAACGGATGGTCACGCGGCAACCGGTTGGTTCGGAACTGGAAAGCCGCATGCCTGATTGTTGTCCGAAGTAGAGATGCAGGCGCTGCTGGATGTTCTTCAACCCGATGCCCCGGGGCCCGACCGTATCAGAAACCGCATCCTCCAGGTATCGGTTGATGTCCTCCAACTGGACCGCGCCAATGCCCTTGCCGTCATCCTGGAAGTCGAAATACACACCCGAGGCATCGGCCCACCCGGAAATGACAATGGTGCACATGCCGTCCTTGTCCTCCAAGGCATGGTAGATGGCGTTTTCGATGATGGGTTGGAATGAAAGCCGGAACATCTTCAGGTCGAGCAGGTCATCGTCAAGGACGACCACCAGCCGGAACTTGTTTTCGAAGCGAATGTTCTGCAAGTCGATATAATTGCGGGTATGTTCCACCTCGTCCCGTACAGAGGCGTGGGCCATTCCTGCATTCTGGGCATAGCGCAGCAGCTTCCCGAGCAGGGTCAGCATCCGTGCGGTCTGGTCGTCGCCGGACAATTTTGCGGACATCTTTATCGACTCGAGAGTGTTGCTGAGGAAATGCGGGTTGATCTGGGACTGGAGAGCCTGGAGTTCCGCAGCCTTTTTTTTGTAGTCCAGGGTGTAGACGTTGTCGATCAAGGTCTTGATTTCGTCGAGCATACGGTTGAAAGCCTCGCCAAGTGCCCCGAATTCATCCTGTCGCTTAGTGGAGAAGCGGGATTTGAAGTTATTGTCTTTAACCGCCCCCATCACCGCCAGCAGATCCGAAATGGGCCGTGTTATTTCCAATGACACCCAGAAGGCCAAGAGGATGCCGACGGCGATGGCCACAATGGCGATGGCCGCCATATCAAACAGCTGCTTTGAGACATCACGCTGCAGTTCGTCTGTCCGAACCGCACGGTACAGGGTCCAATCGGTACCCGGCACTGGTACCGCGAATAGGTAACGCTGACCGTCGGCCGAACGGTGGAACCGGTTGTCCGCAGGATAGGCGGCGGCGCGGTACTCGTTGTACGCGCATTGGCCTTCCTTTTCACTGAAAACTAGACCTCCCAAGCCGTCCACGATCGATAGACTATTGTTGTGAAGCGTATGGGCGCTCCCAAGAAGCAC
>JAIFLN010000048.1 GCA_020049045.1 Spirochaetota bacterium
TCACGGTGGTGCATTTGTCGGCGTGGGCACCGGCGGCCTCGAACTCATCACGCACCGGCTTGGTTCTCAGGTTGTAGGCCTTGCCGAAAATACCCTTGTGAATTTCGGCGCATGTCACCGAGCCGTAGGCGTCGATGTACTTGTCGTGCAGCTTTTGGGCCATCACGTACGACCGGTATTGGTCCACCTTGTCGCCGTCCACAGGGATTTTCTCAAGCCGACGGCCTACCTGCGAGCCCATGTACATGACCCCGCCGGTATAGCCCCCGCACGAACCATCGCCGGTGATGGCGATGCCGCCCGAAAGCGCGCTTGCTGCCTGAAAAAGATTGGCGTCGGTTCGGCCTGTCAGCTCAAAAAACGCTGCCAGCGTGCACTGGGCGCAGCCTTTGATCGTCTTTTCGTACCGGAAGCCTAGTTCGTAAGCCTTGGTCACAAGCGCAACCTGGTCCCAGTCTTCACGCAGACTCTTGCCGTCGACGATCTTTTGGTATTGGTCGACGATGAGCTGGATCAGCTCAAGCTCCTGGTCAAGCTGGCAGAACTCCCGCACGGCGGACTTGATCCCCTTCGCCGACACGTGCCCCTTCATCCGCTCCAGCGACTCGTCACCTGGGTTCACGAAGCGGAACGCTCCGGCGATGGCCTTGGTGAGGTAGTAGGGCATGATGCCGTTTTTCCGGCAAAGCAGAGCCGGACCGACCAACCTGTCGTCACGCTTCAGCTTGCGGCCAGGGTCGCCTCCGACGCGGGTGAGGCTGTCCTTGAGGGCGGGGTTGGCCATGTTTTTAAAGACAGCGGCTTTCCAAACCAGCATTTCCTCGGCACTGTACCCAAATTCTTTGCACAGTGCCTTGCTGACTTCCTCCATGGCACCTTCGGCAATGGCCTGCACCATGTAGTTCTGGGTACATTCGTAGACGAAAAGATGTCCCATCGACTGTCCCACATAGGAGTACAGCGCGTGCAACATGTTGTAAGTGTACATTTTGCGGGTTTCTTCGGCGCGCATGTCTTTGACAAACACCATGCCTTTCACCTCGGGGGGGGCTCCTTTGAACGCCTGGGTATCCACGGGCATTTCGGGGTAACCGTTGGTGACAACGACGAAGGCGTCCTTGGCCTTTTGTTCGGGGCTGGCCTCAATGGCCATACGCATGACAGCCGTGTCGACCAGGCCAACCTTCGTTTCGAAGTAGGCCTGAGCTTCGGAGGACAGCTTACCTTCAAAGCAGGCGCGCAACTTGGCTGAAGGGTGGTTGATATTTGCGCAGACGAGAAGGTCGAGACAGGCCGAATTCGGTGCCAGGGCTCTGCGCTCCAGTTCGGGAACCAAGGATGCCGCCACACTTTCGAACACCGTGGGGAACACGCAGACGGCTATCAGGGTACAGGCATCGAGCGCCTTTGCCACTGCTTCGCCGTCTGAGGCGGAAAGGATGTCATACCCCTTGATCACGCTTTCGGTGGTCTCCTCCTTGCCCATAATCTTGAGAAGGGAGTAGGACTTGGCCGTCTTCAATCCCGCGACGGTGCTTTGATCGGCATCGACGAAGGTGATGGCATAGCCTGCCTCCTGAAACAGATCGGCGACAAAACCGCGCCCGATCCGACCGGCACCCCATATAACGATGTTCTTGCTTTTCATTTTGACTCCTTTTCGTTGCTCATGAGGGACTCGATTGCTGCTGTGGTCAGCGAATCGGTCACTAGGACGTTGATCATGCCGGCACGCAGGCCTGAGAGGATGGCTTTGGCTTTTTGGGTACCGTGGCCGATCACAGCCTTGGTTTTGACGGCCAACAAGTCCTCGTTGGGAATGCTGATCTTGTTGTCGAGTAGTATGGGTAGATACATTCCCTGCTCGTTGTAGAAGTTCGCGGTGATCTCGCAACAAGCCTGGTTCGCGGCCAAGGTTTGGCGCATCTCTTCTGACAGCTTGGAATAGATCCGGGAATTCTCGTCGAGGACGCCGATGCCCATGATGGCCAGGTCGAGAGTTTTCCAAAACTCAAAGATTGACGCGATGGATTTTTCCTGCATCAGTACCTGTTTGAGCCGGGGATTGTCGACGATGACAGGGCAGTTGAGGTACAGGCTTTGGGCACCGATCTTCTGAGAAAGACGAGCGACCAGTTCGCCGGGCATCAACTTCTCGTTGTGTCCGTTGCTGAAACCGCCCATCAGCTGCGATACAGTCCGGGTACGTAAGGCTGCAAAATCAGACTCGTCCAGGCACTCGATGACACTCTGAACAGCCAGCCCCAAATTGATACCGATGGAGTCGGCGGCGTTGATCAGCCGACTGACATGCGGTGCGGCGAACCGACCGATGTTGGCACTCGTGTACTCAGCCGACTCCGACTGCATGATGTAGGCGTGCCTCAACCCGGGAAAGCGAGCCGCAAACTCGGTTTCCTTCTTGTACTCGGCGTCGATGCTGATGCTGATCTTTACCACACCGGATTCCCGGGCGTAGGTCAGAAGTTGAGAGACGTACGATCGGGAGATTCCCAGCTCAAGGGCAATCTCGTTCTGCCCTTTCTGGTATTCGTAGTAGAGCAGAGCGGTTCGTGCCGCCAGTTCATCACGTTGTTTCGTTGCCATGACTCCTCTTTTGCCAACCTTGTTCAATCAGCTTTGAGACTTCTTTCAAGGGTAAAATTCCACTAACAGCGTCTTGGGTTGTGGTGCAAAGCGCCCCCACTGCCGTGGCATTCGCCATGGCCTGTTCAAGTGTCTTGTTTTCCAGGAGTGAGGCCAGAAAACCGGCAATCGTCGTGTCGCCGGCCCCTGTGGTGGAAACCACCTGCTCAACGCGGAAGCACGGTTCCATGATCCTTCGATTCGACCAGTTTGCGGTGTCGTTGGGGCAAGCCCTTCCGAAGTTTGAGTCAAGCGTCTTGGTCGACACATAGCAGCCCAGGTGGCCGCATTTCAACAGAACGATCTTTGCCCCCCACGAATGGAGTTGCTGAGCAATCCTGTCCAAAATCCCCGTGTCGAGAACGCTGATCATGTCGGCACCGGCGGCCTTCTCGCGCAGGTGCTCGTAAGTCGGTCGATCGATCATGAACAAGGTCTCTTCGATGCTGGGGGCGTAGATATCCACATATGGCAGAACTCTTTTCAGCAGGAGTTCCCAGTCAACTTTGCCTGACTCAGCCAGAGGATCGGGCATGGCCATGTCGAGACTGGTCGTGACCCCGGTGGCCTTGACCTTCTGGAAAAGTCTCACCAGCTCGCTGCCATTGTCGAGGAAGAGATTTCGCATGACGGGCGGGTAGCCGAAGTGGAACAGATCCAGGTCGGCTAGGAGTTCGTAGCGAACATCGGTGGAGGTGAACTCGTTGTTCGCTCCAGGGGCGTGAAGGAAGATGCGGTCACTACCGGCCACCGACAGCACGATTGAGAACGAGGTCATGGTGCCGGGCCTGACGGTCAAGCCGCAGTCGGCACCACTGGTGTCCAGAAGGTTTCGGATAATGGTTCCGAACTCGTCTTCGCCCACCAGCCCGTTCAGGCTGGTCGGGATGCCGAGCTTTGTCAGCGCCATCCCTACGTTCCAGACGGCACCACCCAGAGCCAGGTTGAGACCGGACACCCAAACGAGTGTCCCAGGAACCAGCACCTCATGGATCGGTTTCTTGACGGAGTAGGGGATGACCGGAGTGAGGTCGACACAAATGTGCCCGGACACCATGGCGCGAAGCTTCTTGTTGGGAACGGACCCTATATCAACCATCATGTTTCCTCTATGTGTATTATGTCGTAACTAGTAACATACTACACTGTAAAAGTAACATGGGTTAACGATGGTGTCAAATGTTATTTCGATAAATCGAGGGATCATTGGAAGTCGCTCAGACTCATTTCACGGTAGGTGTTGATCCGGCGTTCGAGAGCCACCTGATTCAGCCGCTGCCGCCCTGGTTCGTCTGACCAAATACCATACACCTTGCCAGCACCGGCGGCCCGAGCAGCCTGAATGCCCAGCGTGCCGTCTTCGACTACGATGCATTTACCTGGGTCGAGGTCCAGCCGTGCCATGGCGGTGGTGAACAGGGCGGGGTGAGGCTTGCCCGGTATGGTACCGTTGTCATAGACAATTCGGTCAGGGCGAAACCACCGGTGGAGCTCGAAAATTTCTCGATAGAAGTCGATGTTGGACTGGCCAGCGGCGGTGCCGATGGCAATCCCGATGCCTTGCGAAAGGCAGGTTTCGAAAAGTTCAACGGCACCGTCGACCAACTTCACCCGATGGGGCTGGTCGGCCAAAAGGTCGCGATATGCCTGCTCTTTCTCTTCACACAACTCGGAAATTTCCTCATCGGTAGGGCGAAAACCAAGAACCCAAGGCCAAATCTCCGAGTTAGCCCGGCCTACGAACTTCATCTCCCACTCTTCGTCGGTAAGAGGACGTTCTCGATATTGGAGAATCCGTTCCTGCCAGACGCTTTTGTGCAAATCCATATCCCAGAAGAGGGTTCCGTTGAAGTCAAAAATGATGCCTTGGTAGGTCATAGGGGTCTCCTTGGTCCCAGAAGGGCAACCGGAGATGATAGTAACATATTCTAGTAGCCGTGTCATCCGTTACTAAGCGTTCAAAATCACAGTGTGACCCAGCTATGAGAGGATCGGGTTAGTCTGGACTAGAAGAAGAGTTTTGCTTTTCCTGACGAACCGAAGAGTTCCATCTTGTGACCCACAAGTTCCGTGGCCGCTTTGGTCGCTTCGGGAACGACGATAAAGGCCTCGTAGTCATTGGGAAGGTCGTTGAGTGACTGCCTCAGTCGGCGGAAGAACGCACGCTTCATGTCGGTCGCCAGATTGATCTTAGCAATGCCATTCTGTGAAGCGGCCCGGATCTCACTCTCGGCATTATCGGAACCACCGTGCAGTACCAGTGGAATCCCTACCCGGTCTCTGATCGCCTTGAGACGGTCAATCTGTATGCTGTGCTCTTTCGTCGCGGGGTAGATGCCGTGAGAGGTACCGATCGCCACGGCCAAACTGTCAATTTTTGTTCTTTGAACAAAATCCAGGGCCTGCTTCGGATCGGTATACAAAATCTCTTCAGTACCACCTTCACCGCTACCAGCATTCGAACCAATCGTGCCTAGTTCTGCCTCCACAGCCACGCCAACCATGTGAGCAACTTCAACGATCTGTCTGGTGATTCGTATGTTCTCCTCGAAAGACTCTCGTGAGGCATCGATCATGACTGAATTGAAGCCATTCCTGATGGCCCGAAGCACATCCGACAGGGTTCCGCCATGGTCGAGATGAAGCGCCATCGGAACGCGGGCGCGATTCATTGCCTCACGCACATAAGTCACAAAAGCGTCTCCGAGGAGCTCGATTTCCAGCGGATGAATCTGAATAATCGCGGGCGAATTCTTCGCTTCAGCCGCGTCGACAACGACTTTCACGAACTCGCTGTTCGCCACATTGAAGGCACCCACGGCGAAACGGTTTGTATACGAAATCTTCAATAATTGTGCCATGTCGTAAATCATAATCCCAATCCCCCAAGTGCGATGAGCTGAACCGATTTTGGAAGCGAACGCCGGCAACTGTCAAGGGCCGATCAAATTGTCCACCTCACCCCTTCAAGGCTCCCGCAGAAACGCCTTCGATGACCTTGTCCTGAATCGCCAGGAAGATCAGGGCGCTGGGCAGCATGGAAAGGACCACGCCACCCAATAAAT
>JAIFLN010000207.1 GCA_020049045.1 Spirochaetota bacterium
TGTTAGGATATGGTTAAAATCCCCGTCGAGGTGCGTTCATGGGTTTCAATCTCTTTGATCTTCTCCTTCCAAAAGAAGGAAAATTCTTCACAATGCTGGAAAAGCAGGTAGGCTTTTTGAACGAAGCCAGCCAACTGTTTAAAACCTTTCTTTCTCAGCTGGAAGACCTAACGGAAGAAGAAATCAAAAAGCGGTTGTGGGCTATCAGAGATCTTGAGATGCGCGCCGATGAAGTCGAAACCACCATCATCGATGAATTGCATAAAACTTTTATCACGCCCATCGATCGTGAAGATATTCACACACTCGCCGCCGAAATCGACCTGGCCATCGATGGCATTGACGATGCGGCCCGGAAAATTGGCACCTACCACATCAAGAAAGCGTCCAGCCGTGTCTGCCGTTTCAGCGATTTTATCGTCGAGGGCAGTCAGGAACTGGCAACTCTGCTGGGACTACTGCGAACCAAGGGCGTCACCTACGCCTCGATCGAGCGCATCCACCAGATTGAAAGTCAGGCTGACGACTTGTTCTTCGAATGCATGGCAGATCTGTTCGCCAAGGAAGATAATCCCGTCAAAATCATCAAGCTCAAAGAATTATACGAGTCACTGGAAAATATTGTCGATGCTCTGGACACCGTGGCCAAGAGTATCCGCGGTATTGTGGTCAAGCAGGGCTGAAATGGGGATCGATCTTACCCTGACCCTTTTGATCATTGTCGTAGCCGTGGCCCTGCTGTTCGACTTTGTCAACGGGTTTCACGACGCTGCCAATGCCATTGCAACAGTAGTGGTTACCCGAACACTCACCCCCGGTCAGGCTGTGCTGCTGGCTGGACTGGCCAATTTCATTGGTGTTTTTTTCTTTGGGGTCCATGTAGCGAAAACCATTGGCAAGGATGTTGTGCAGCTTGCCGAGATGACCCTGCCTATCATTCTGGCGGCACTGACAGGTGCCGTGAGTTGGAATCTGATTACCTGGGTGCTGGGTTTGCCTACCAGTTCCAGCCACGCTCTGATCGGTGGACTGGTCGGAGCTGCATTAGCCTCGGTGGGCATCAGCGGCGTCCATTGGGACGGAGTCAGCCGCATTTTCTTGTTTATTATCGTTGCCCCCAGCCTTGGTTTTTTGGGAGCAGCTGTGTTGACGATCATTATTCTCTGGATGTTCCGAAAAGCCCAACCCCGTAGAATCAATCACTGGTTTCGTTATTTGCAGCTGATCTCGGCGACCAGCTATAGCGTCAGCCATGGAATCAACGACGCACAAAAAACAATGGGAGTCATTGCCATGGCATTGGTGGCGGGTGGCATTCACTCTGAACTGGTCCTCGATGACTGGGTGATCTGGAGTTGCTACATCGCCATTGGACTGGGTACCATGATGGGCGGATGGCGCATCGTAAAAACCATGGGAACCCAAATCACCAAAATCCGTCCTATGGAAGGGTTTGTCAGTGAGTCCTCGGCCGCAGCAGTCCTATTTACGACTTCAGCTTTTGGCATTCCCGTCAGCACCACCCACGTCATCAGCGGATCCATTATGGGTGTCGGTGCCGTTGAAAATGCCGCCAAGGTCAAATGGGTTACGGCCCGCCGCATCCTCTGGGCCTGGATTATCACCATTCCCGCCGCTGCAGGCATTGCCGCCGTCTCGTATCTGGCTCTTCAGTTCCTGCCGGTTTAAGCGGCCCGGTCTTTACTTCACGGTAGCGATGCGCGTCCCAAGCCAGCTGGCCAGGGCGCGCATGCGGTTGCGGAAGCTTTCATCCTTGCTGCGCTCCAAACCGAACAGACTGGCAGTTTTGCCTTCCATCACCCCGTAAACGACAACGGAATCGGTTAAGGGCACCACCACAAACAACATTTGAAGGTTGCCTGGTGCCACCAAGGGCAAAATACCATAGTTGAGTGTGTCGAGGTTTTTGATGGTCATAACAGTCGCCCCGCCAGACAAGGCCTTCCAGGTGACCTCGCTAAGGCCGTCGCCGAGCTTGTTGTCTTTCTGAAAGATCACAGCCCTTTGAAAGGCAGGAATTTCCGTAAACCGAGGGTCGGGTACCTTCCTCTTTTTTTCGGCAGAATCGACCCGGTAACTGGCGAGAATCAGCGGCTCCATTCGTTTTCTTGTGGCGGAGTAGTACTCGAGCCCCTCCATGCTGGCCACCGCGTTGACCGCGTTGTAAAGGGTCGCGGCGGCATCGCCGGCGGGCTTGGGAAACAAGAACAGACCCTCAATGGCAACCGTTGATCCTGCTACCGTCAGACCAGACTTCACCTCTTCCGCGAAGGGAGCCTTGGTACCGAAGGGTAGAGCGGCTGCGTTCGACCCCACCGCTGTCAATTCCTTTGTTTCCAGCAAGCTCTGACGGTCAGCGTCGCTCAAAAAAGAAAAATATGCCGCAGTATCGGACGTGGCGGCCTGTGTCACCAGCATCGCCAACATTGCCAACAGGGAAATCTTCATGGTAGGATCACTCCGGAAAATCAGGCTAAAGGAACGGGGGTGTTTTTGCAAGCCAAGGCGGTTCCAGTCATCGTCTTTACCGGGGGAGGCACCGGAGGTCACGTGTATCCAGGCATTGCCGTCTGGCAAGCCCTCCGTCAAAAGCTGGGCGACCAGGTAAGGTTTGTCTGGATCGGTTCCGCCACAGGAATCGAACGGTCCATCGTCGAAAGCCTGGGTCTGGAGTATCGGGCCATTTCGACGGGAAAACTGCGCCGGTATTTTGACTGGAAGAATTTCACCGACCTGCTGCGCATTGCTGCGGGGTATTTCCAGGCAAAAAAACACCTCAGGCAGCTGCGACCTGTTTTCGTCTTCTCCAAGGGCGGGTTCGTCAGTGTTCCCCCTGTCAGGGCGGCTCGTGCCCTGAAAATTCCTGTCTACAGCCATGAAAGCGACCTGGACCCGGGTCTGGCCACCCGCCTCAACCTTTCCTCCAGCCGCCTGGTGTTTTGCGCCTACCCAGAATCGGTGGCGCATTTTCCTGAGAAGGCTCAAAACCGTGTCGTGGTGACCGGCAACCCCGTACGAAACGAACTCTTCTCCGGTGATCCGGGCTGGATCCGTCGAACCTGGAAGGTTCCCGAGGGCGCCAAGGTTCTGCTGGTGCTTGGTGGCAGCTTGGGGGCCCGTCAGGTCAATCAGCTGGTGGCCGACAGCTTGACCAGGCTGGAAGGAAAACTCTTTGTCCTTCACCAGACAGGCAATCAGTGGGAACCGCTGGCCGATACCCCCTGGTACGCCAGCCGACCCTTTTTCAGCACCGAAATGCCCCATCTGTACGCCGGAGCCGACGTGATTTTTGGCCGTTCGGGTGCCGGAACCCTCTGGGAAGCAGCCGCCACCGGTGTCCCGTTGATTCTCTTGCCGCTGGGAGCCGGAAGCCGGGGGGACCAAGTCCGCAATGCTGAACTGTTCGCCGCCCGGGGAGCCGCTCGAGTCTTAGGCGCGGAGGACGGCCCCGAAGCCTTGCTGAAAGCCCTCAACACCTGGTTTGATGCCCCCGCCACTCTGGCCGCTGCCAAAGCTGCCCTTGCCACCTTTGACGCGGCGGGGGCCGCCTCCCGAATCGCCGCCGCTGTTCTGGAACACCACCCCGAGGTAAACCATGTTTGAGAACCTTTTGTTCCAGGAGCGGCTGGTCGATCAGCTGACCCGCGAGGTAACCCAGAAGACCCTGCCGGCCAGCGTGTTGTTCCACGGTCCGGCCTACTCGGCCAAACTGACAGCCGCCCTCGAAACGGCACGGGGCCTGAGCTGTCTGCAAACCGGGGCGTGGGCCTGCACCTGTGAACATTGCCGCCACCATAGGACCCTCGACTATTCGTGGCTGCTGCTCTCGGGGCCCAAGAACCTTTTGCCGGAAATCGAAGCCGGTGCCGGGCTTTTGGAGCGGCACCGTACCGAACCCCGTCGTTTTTTTCTGCTCCGCGCGGTGAAAAAGCTGCTCAAACGCTTTGACCCAGTTTTGTGGGAGGGGGAAGAGGCCAAGCTCAAGGGCACCGCCGGCCCCTTGGCCAGCCTGCAGGACGATCTGGAAGCCCTCTACCCGCCCCAGGCTCTCGTCCCTGAAAAAGAACTTGTAGCCCTGCTGGGCCGTATCCGCGAATCCAGCCACACCCTGGCCAATGCCCTGCCTTCAGGCGGCCTTCCCATCCATCAGGTGAGGCGAATTTCCGCCTGGGCCCGCACCACCACCAGCGGTGCCCCCAAGTTCGTCATTCTGGAAAATGCCGACCGCATGCAGGAAGGCTCGCGCAACGCCCTGCTGAAAATTCTCGAGGAACCTCCGGCACATACCTGGTTCTTTTTGCTGACCAGCCAGAAAGGTGCCATGATTCCCACAGTGCTTTCGCGCCTGCGGCAGTTCAGCTTTGCCGGCCGCACCCCCGAACAAGAGCAAAAAATTCTCACCAACCTGTTTCAGTCCGAAGCCGGTGCCTGGGGCGGTTTGGGAGATTACTTTCAGGCCTTTGAGAATCAGAAAAAGGGGCTGTACGACGAACTAGCCAAAACCTTTCTGGAAGGTCTTGCCTTTCCAATCTATCCTCTAGAGTCCTATGCCAAATTCTGGTCTGAGGAAAACAACTTCGCTCTGTTTCTCGAGGCGTTGGTGGCACGCTTGCAAAGTGAGGGCAGTGATGCCCGCTCTCTAGCTTCCCAGGAAAAGCTTTTTCAACTTCTTCAGGACGTGAAAACCCGCCGCGAAACCTACAATTTGGGCCCCGCCCTGCTCCTTGAAACCCTGTTTTACAAAAGCAGGGCTGTGTTATGAGCCGGTTTGTCAAAAAAGCCCTCGAAAAGGCCCCTCGGCTCGACAAATCGCAGCTGGAATCGCTGTTGGCCATGGTGGTCAGTGAGCACGAGTTGTATGAGGCGTCTCTGCACTCTCTTCCTTCGGGATTTGTGGTGCTCGACCCCGCACACCGGGTGCTGTTCCACAACAAAGCGGCTGAACGGCTGGTTCCCTTTGTCCCTGGGTTTGAAGGCTTGGAAAAACCTGTGTGGAACTTGCTCCGTGACAATGACGTCGCAGCGTTTCTGCGGCAGGCCCTCGAGGCCAACCAGACCTCTCTGACCCGCGAATTTGTTCTCGATGCCGCCAGTGGTCCCCGCATCTTGTCGTTTGCCCTGATGCCTCTGGTGCAGTCGGGCCGCATCCATGGGTCGATGCTGCTGGTACAGGATGTCACCGACCGAAAAAGCCGTGAAAGTCGTTTGCGCCGGGCCGAGAGCCTGGCCAGTCTGACCACCATGGCCGCCGGAGTGGCGCACGAAATCAAAAACCCGCTGGGTTCCATGGGAATTCATATTCAACTGATCCAGCGTGCGCTCAAGTCAGGCAAACCCCTGGACGAAAACACTTTGAGCCATGATCTGGAAGTCATCAACGAGGAAATCAACCGGCTCAACGGTATCGTGGTCGACTTTTTGTTCGCCGTCCGCCCCATGGACACAACGCTGGTCCTGGGCGGGCTTAACAAAACCGTCACCGACTTGATGGAATTTCTCGGTCCTGAGCTGGCACAGGCCAATATTCTGACGGAACTGAGCCTGGAAAAAGGCGATGACACCGTTTTGATGGACGAACGGTTTTTGAAGCAGGCTCTGCTCAACTTGATCAAGAATTCCATGCACGCCATGGCAAACGGGGGTAAACTCACCTTCAGTACCAAAAAAACCGGCGATGGTATGGCTCTCAAGGTGGTCGATACCGGCGCTGGCATACCGGAAGAGGTGCTGGAAAAAATCTTTGAGCCCTATTTCACCACCAAGGACTTTGGGTCTGGCCTTGGACTGACCCTCGTGTATAAGATAGTCAAGGAACACGGCGCCGACATTCAGGTCAATTCCAAGGTTGGAACGGGAACAACGGTGACCATCGCCTTTCCGCCTGCCCATCGGACACCGGCACTTCTGGAACATAAAGCAACTGAGCAGGGAGACGTTTCGTGAAGCTGACGATTCTAGTGGCCGACGACGAAAAGAATATCCGCGAAGGCCTGGGCCGTGCCCTGGAACTCGACGGTTACGAAGTGATCACTGCCGAAGACGGCAAACAGGCGATGGACCACCTTCAAAAACGGCCCATCGACCTGGTCCTTACCGACCTGCGCATGCCCAAAGTGTCGGGGGAGGAACTGCTCAAGCACATTGCCGGAACTCAACCAAACCTGCCGGTGATAGTACTGACGGGCCATGGAACAGTAGAAAACGCGGTGGTGGCCATGCGCCACGGAGCCTACGACTTTCTGACCAAGCCCGTAAACCTCGACCGGCTTTCGCTGCTGGTCAAACGGGCCTTGGAAAACCGCGTGCTGGCTCTGGAACACCTGGCCCTGAAGGAAGAAGTCAGCAAGCTGGAAAAAAAGCGGAAGTTTGCCCAGTTGATCGGAAAGTCCGCCCCCATGCAGCGCGTGTACGAGCTGATCAACCAGGTGGCTTCCAGCCGCGCTTCGGTGCTGATCACCGGCGAGAGCGGCGTCGGCAAGGAGCTGGTGGCCGACGCCATCCACAATCTTTCCGAACGACGCAACGGCCCCTTCATCAAAACCCACTGCGCGGCGCTTTCGGAAACCCTGCTGGAAAGCGAGCTGTTCGGCCATGAAAAGGGCAGCTTCACCGGCGCTATCGGCCTGAAAAAAGGCCGTTTCGAGCTGGCCAACGGCGGCACCATCTTTCTCGACGAAATCGGCGAGATCAACCCCGCCGTGCAGGTCAAACTGCTGCGGGTGCTGCAGGAAAAGGTTTTTGAGCGGGTTGGCGGTGAAAAGAGTCTTGAAGTCGACGTCCGCGTGGTCACGGCAACCAACCGCGATCTGAAAAAAGAAATCACCACGGGCCGGTTCCGCGAAGACCTGTATTATCGCCTCAACATTGTCAACATCCATATACCTCCGCTCAGAGAGCGCAAGGACGACATTCCTCTGCTCACGGCCACCTTTCTGACCGAACTCTCGGAAGAAAACGGCAAGAACATCGAAGGCATCGACACCAAGGCCCGCATCGCCCTTTCCAACTACTCGTGGCCGGGCAATGTCCGTGAACTGCGCAACTGCATTGAGAGTGCCGTGGTGCTCAGCAAGGGCACGATTCTCACCCTCGACGATCTGCCGCCGGCCGTTCGTTCCGCCGACGACGGACAGATGATCAAGCTGGAAATCGGCATCACCATGGACCAGGCAGAAAAAGAGATCATCCGTCAGACCCTCATCCACTACAAAGGGAATAAGAGCAAAAGCGCCGAGGTCCTGGGAATTGGCCGCAAAACCCTCCACCGGAAACTCCACGACTACGACCTGGTCGAAGAATTCGGTGGCGGTGAAGCATGAACCGAGCCTGCGGGCTGATCCTGCTGGCTTGGTTCCTGGCCGGTTGCGCCACGGTACCGACAGCCCCACCTGTTCCCATAGTCCCGCCCGCTCCTTCTGTCCCTGTTCTGTCGGCCTGGGTGGTGACCGACAGCTGGGACTCGTTTGCCAGCGGCCAGTTGTGGCCTCAGGAGTGGGCCTTGCGCCACTGGCATGCCTGGAAGCTTGACCGGGGGCATTTGAACTTGACACCACTGTCAGCAGTTGGAACCGTACCCCGATCTACCCATCAGCTGGTCGACGTCGAAAGCCGTATCTGGAAGGTGACCTTTGCCGCCTCTTCGATACCAGCAACCTTGGGACCACCGGGTTCCATCAGCGAAACCTTGTTCACCGCCGAAGAAACCAGCGGGTTGCCGCCGTCACTCTTTGCGCTCCGCCGTCTGTTGGGGGCGGGGCCACACCTCTCTGGCGAAGTCCGTGTCACCGAAGTTCTGTTGGAATCCGGTCGGTTTCGGGTCCGTGCCTCCCTTCGCTGATGACGGCACTTCCTTTTCCTGGTAGTCTTCAAGGCATGAACCGCTTCGTCCTGCTCGATGCTCTGCGTGGTCTGGCCGCTGTTTTTGTTTTGTTTCGCCATACCGTTCCTTTTTGGGGCTTCAACATCTACCGAAGCTACTTGGCTGTGGATTTATTTTTTATTCTCAGCGGCTTTGTGATTGCCTTTGCTTATGATGAAAAACTCAGGACCAAGGTCATGAACCTGCGCCAGTTTTTGCTGGTGCGGCTGATCCGCATGTACCCCGTCTATTTGTTTTCACTGGTTCTCTGCGTGGTGGTCTGGAGCGGCAACCTTTCCATGATTGCGCTTCCCCTGGCAGCAGCCGTCTTCTTTTTGCCGTGGCCCATGCCCGGAAACCCGGGGCTGTTCGGAATCAACGGACCTTACTGGTCGCTGTTTTTCGAACTGGCGGCCAACTTTCTGTACGGGCTGCTCCGGCCTGTGCTCAACAACGTGATGCTGGCCGCCATCCTGATCGTTTCGGCGGCAGGAATCGCCGTCTCGGCGTTTCTCCATGGCAACCTCGACACCGGTTGGATGTGGGGCTGGCCTTCGATTTCCGCCGGTTTCGCCCGGGCCATTTTCGGCGTTTTCCTTGGCCTGTTTTTGTACCGCCACTATGCGACGCTCAGCCGGTTCGTGGGCCGCTTTGTGTCGCCTTGGGCCGCCTTTGTGTTGGTGGGGGTGATTCTGGTCTCTCCTTCTGCACAAGCTTGGGGTCAGCTGGCCAATCCGCTGATCGACACCCTTCTGGTGCTGTTGGTATTTCCCGTCCTCGTTGTGGCCGCCTCGCGGCATACGGGAACCCGGGGCCGCTCGCTTCTGCTCTGGCTGGGTGCGGCCAGTTACCCGTTGTACGTTGTCCATCAGCAATCCGGTTCCATCGTGCAGTACCTCACCGGGTACTGGGCGCAGCAGGCGGCACCTTGGAGCGGTATAGCGCTCACCGTCGGACTCCTTATTTTCTGCGTACTGCTCGAAAAAGTGTACGACCTGCCGCTTCGACGATGGCTCAGGCGCAAGCTCTTGAAGCAGCTGTAGCCCACCACTATACTGTTGTCACCTTTTTTTCTCGGGAGATTATCATGGCTCAGCCCCGGCTCAATGTCGGTATTCTCGGTGCCACCGGAATGGTGGGACAGCGCTTCCTCACCCTGCTCGACAACCATCCGTGGTTCACAGTCACCCTGGTCGCCGCCAGCGCCAGTTCTGCCGGTAAAACCTATGCCGAGGCCGTCAAGGGCCGCTGGCTTCTCGAAACGGCTATTCCCGAGGCCGTGAAGACCCTCGTTGTGAAAGACGCCTCAAAGGTTGCCGAAATTGCCGCTCTGGTCGACTTCGTGTTCTGCGCCGTCGATATGAACAAGGACGAAATTCTGGCCCTGGAAGAAGCCTACGCCAAGGCCGAGACCCCTGTGGTCTCGAACAACTCGGCTCACCGCTTCACCCAGGATGTGCCCATGATCATGCCCGAGCTCAACCCCGAGCACGCCCTGGTCATTCCTGCCCAGCGCAAACGGCTGGGCACCAAGGTCGGTTTCGTCACCGCCAAGCCCAACTGCTCCATCCAAAGCTATGTTCCCCTGCTCCACCCTTTGCGCGACTTTGGCCTCAAGGCTGTCAGTGTGTGCACCTATCAGGCCATCAGCGGCGCTGGAAAAACCTTTCAATCGTGGCCCGAAATGGTCGACAACGTTATTCCCTACATCAAGGGAGAGGACGAAAAGAGCGAGACCGAACCGTTGAAAATTTGGGGAAGTGTGAAGGGAGCGGGTATCGAGCTTTCCTCCGCTCCCAAGATCGGCGCGCAGTGTATCCGGGTGGCAGCCGCTGATGGACATCTAGCGGCGGTGAGTGTGAGCTTTGAACGGAAACCCAGCGCCGAGGACATCCTCGCCCGCTGGAAATCCTATGAGGGCCTTCCCCAGAAAAACAACTTCCCCAGCGCGCCCAAACCGTTCATCCACGTGTTTGCCGAGCCCGATCGTCCCCAGACCCGCCTTGACCGCGACCTGGGCCACGGCATGGCCGTCAGCGTCGGCCGCCTGCGCCCCGACAACCTGTTTGACTACAAGTTCGTCGCGCTGAGCCACAACACGGTGCGCGGTGCCGCCGGAGGGGCCGTTCTGACGGCAGAACTGCTGGTCTCCGAAGGGTATATCACCAAGAAGTAGAGTTGCTATTCCATCCCCTGGTTGTGCGCGTCGATGTCCTGCGCATCCCAGGGGTACTTGATCCACACGTCGTCGATCACCGAGGCCTCGTAGACTTTGACTCCGGTGGGGAACCCGGCTTCCTTGGGCTTGTTTTTCTGATGGAGCACCGCCACGCGGATTTCGGCCGGCTTGTGGCGGAACAGCTCGTTCAGGCAGAACGCCAGGGTCACCCGGGTGTCGTCGACTTCATCGACCAGCAATACTTTTTTTCCCGCCAGCTTCTTCTCCACCTCGTCAATCCACTGAATTTTCAAGGGAACGGCCCTCACCGCATGCTCATCATCGTAGCGCTGCAGACCTACCACATAGATGTTTTTCTTGAGGTAGGTTTTCAGAATCCGCGCAGGGATAAACCCGCCCGAAGCGATGGCGACAATGACGTCGGGCTCCCAGCCGTCGGCCAAAATATCGCCGGCTAGTTTTTGACAGTGGTGGTGAACGTCCTCGTAGGTGACGAAGAGTTTGTTCAATTCCTAGAACCATACCCGGGCACCGGCGGCGCTCTGGAACAACCAGCTGGGGGCAACGGGGTCGCGGATGGTGATACCAAAAGCCGGGGTCACCTCAAGAAAGACTTCCACAAACTTCACAGGAACCCAGTTTACCCCCACAGGAATGCGCAGACCAAAGTCAAACCGGTTCTCGGGCTTGGTCAGCAACAGACTGGAATACAGTCCGGGTCCCATGTAGAAATTCAGGTTGAACGGCTGATACAGCGGCTGTTTGTACATCAACCAATCGGCGGTCACACCCAAAAAGTTCTTTTCGCTTCCGAAGCTGAAGTTGAGGCCGAATAAGGGAGCCAGACCGGGTGCTTTACCAGTGACGCCTAGGCCCCCTAACGGGCTGCTGATGCCGAGAAAATTCACGCTGTAAATGGGACCGATGGCCACAGTACCAGTCTGGGCTGCCACAGAATTCAGGGCTGCAACGGCAACAAAGACAGCAACGAGAAACCGCTTTTTCATGTTCGCTCCTCAAGGGGTTATTGGCGCTCATTGTGCCGCAGTGACTGGAAAAAGTCAAAGTGTTCGGGGTACACTGACGCATGGACCAAGAAATCATCCTTACCGCCCAAGACCTCGCCGGACTTTTGACTCCGGAAGACCTGGAAGACCTGACCCGGCTGGAAGCCAGCTACGCCCAGGCCATGGAGTCTTACAAAATTCTGGTTGCTTCGCCAGGGGAAAACACGGCGCAGCGCGAGAAAGAAAAGATCATCAATCTGTACAATCTGATGGGCAAGACCATGCAGGAAATCACCAGCAAATTTCCCCAGGTCCACGTCTACCCCTTTGAAACACCCACGCTGCTTCACGGGGAAGCCAGCCGGCTCATCGCCAAGCTGCGCGACGTGCGCACTGGTCACGACGAGTTTGTCTATTACATTCAGCGCGCCTACGAGCTGCTGTTCAACCTCGCCTTTGGAACCGCCGGTGCCCATCAGAAGCACCACCTCATCGTCAAGACGCCTGTCACCCATCCTGTGCAGAACTTTGCCGTCCACAAAATTCCCGACGTCGACAGCCAGATTGAGAACACTGTGATGTGCGTGATGCTCCGGGGTGCCCTGCTGCCTTCCATGATCCTGTCGAAAGAGATTCAGGAAAACAGCTCGACAGGGTACGTTACTCCCTTCGCTCTGTTTCGCATCCGGCGCAACGACCACCGCAACCAGGCCGATATGGAATACATCCTCGACCTTAAAAAATCGTTCTTCAACTGGGAAGACCTTCGCGACAAAGACCTCGTCTTCGCCGACCCGATGAATGCCACGGGCGGGTCCTTGGTCACCATTGTCAAATACCTTCAGGACCAGAACATACGGCCGCGTTCCATCAAGTTCTTCACCGTGATCAGCGCCCTTCGGGGAACCCTCAATGTGGTGCGGGCCCTCGACAATGTGACCGTCTACACCCTCTGGATGGACCCGGCACTCAACGAAAAAGCCTACATCATGCCGGGTCTGGGCGACGCGGGAGACAGGCTCAACGGCCGTGACGCCGAAGAACTTCCCCGCAACATGATCCAGCTTCTGGGCGATTACGGTCCCAATATCCTGTCGCTTTACCGGTCCCAGGTCCGCAAGATCGAAAAGACGATTCTAGGTTAAACGTGGGAATATTGACCCGGGGTTCCAGACTTCTCCTTCTCACTCTTGCCACGATGTTTCTGGTGTCTTCTTGCATAACAGCACCAGATACAGGCAAGGTGCTTGGTGACGAGTATTACAACCTGGGTAACGCCTGGTTTGACCTTAAAAAGTACGACCAGGCCGCCCGGGCTTACCAGATAGCCCTCACCTGGAACCCGCTGCTGAAAATCGCCACCCTCAACCTGGCTCGTTCCAAGGCAGAACTGGGTGACCCTGCCGCCGCCCTGCAGCTGTTGGAACCTTTGCAGACCAGTGACCCTGACAACCTGATTGTGGCCCAGTACCGAGCCTGGCTGACGGCCAAACACCTTGGACTGGCTGCAGCGGCCGACCTGTACGTTGACCTGGTTCTGAAGCTTCCGGGCGATGCCGGGACCCAGCTCAATGCCGGGCTCTGCCTCAAGGCCGCAGACCGTCCGGACGAAGCGCTCAAAGCCCTGGAAGCCTGGAAAGGCCTCGACGGCAAGAGCTGGGTCGGCCTGTCCGCCCTGGCGGAACTCCTGCAGCAAACCGGTTCCTTCCGGACAGCGGAAGCTTGGTACGATGCCGCACAGGCCCTTCCCGTAGGCGATACCGGAAGGTTTGCCCCTCTTTCTTCGTGGGCCAAGGCGCTCGAAGACGCCGAATTGTACGGCGATGCCGTCAAAGCCTGGGAAGAGACCTTGGCGGTACCGGAAGCACCTGACCAGCCCCGGGGAGAAGCACACTTCCAACGCGGTAAGCTGCTGCTTTTGAAGATCGAAGACTATGAACCGGGGCTTGAGGCTCTGCTGTCGGCTTGGAAAGCGGATTTCAAGGACACGGAAGCCTGGGATGCCCTGCGAAACGACCCGGCTTTGAAGTATGCCGTGAAGCTCGAGGCTGATCTCAAATTGGCAGGGGTCGAACCATGATCGTCATGGGAATTTTGAACGCCACCCCCGATTCTTTTTATCACTCCAGCCGCTTTGATACGGCAGGCGCTGTGGCCTGCGGGTTGCAAATGGTTGCCGAAGGTGCAGGGCTTCTCGACATAGGCGGAGAGTCTACCCGCCCAGGCTCGGTTTATGTTTCTGCGGAAGAAGAAGTGTCCAGGGTTCTGCCGGTGGTGAAAGGACTCGCCGAAGCCAGCTGTCCGGTTCCGTTGTCGGTTGACACCCGGAAATTCGAGGTGATGCAGGCGGCCCAGCGGGCGGGTGCCACCTGGTTGAACGATGTCTCAGCCCTCACCGACGACCCCCGTCTGGGGCCCTTTGCCGCAGAAACCGGGTTGACGGTGGTGCTGATGCACCGGCAAGGTCACCCGGACACCATGCAAAAAGATCCCCGCTATCACAATGTCGCCTCCGAGGTCATTGACTATTTGTCCGGCCGGGTCGAGGCAGCCTTGGCAATGGGTATCCAGCCAGAAAACCTGGTGCTGGACCCCGGGTTCGGCTTTGGCAAAACCTTGGACCATACGTTAGAATTGTTTCGTGCCCTGCCACGCCTCAAAGCGCTCGGATTCCGGGTGCTGGTGGGCCTGTCCCGCAAGTCCTTTTTGGGGACGTTGACGGGGGCACCGGTAGAAGAAAGGCTGGCGGGTTCTGTGGCGGCTGCGCTGGCTTCAGCTAGGGTCGGCGTCGACCTGATACGGGTCCACGACGTGGGCGCGACCGTCCAGGCGCTGAAGGTTTGGGAGGCTTTGAGCTGATGGAAAATCTCCTCGACAGCTGGCTGTTCAAGACCATCCTCCGGCCTCTTCTCGACATTTCTGTACTGACGTTTCTGCTCTACAAGGGCTACAGGATTCTGTATCAGACCCGGGCCATTCCTCTGCTAAGAGGCATCATTCTGATGGTGTTGATCTACGGTCTGTCAGTGGGTTTGCGACTCGATACCCTGACCTGGATTCTGAATTTTGTGGCTCCCGGTATTTTTGTGGGTCTGGCCATCGTTTTTCAACCGGAGCTGCGCAAGATTTTCACTCAAATTGGTCAGGGCGGCTGGTTTACCCCCCAGGCCAAGCCCAAAGCGCAAGACGTCGATGCCGTGCTGGCCTCGTGCCGTGCGCTGTCGGATATGCGGCGTGGAGCCCTGATCACCTTTATCCGCAAGGTCGGCCTGAAAAACATCGTCGAGCGTGGAACCAACCTTGATGCCGAAGTGTCGGCCGCGCTGCTGACCACCATCTTTTCGTACGATACCCCCCTTCACGACGGAGGTCTGATCATCCAGGGCGGGCGCATTGTTTCGGCGGGCTGCTTCTACCCGCTCAGCGAAAACCCCACCCTCAGTAAAAGTTTCGGTACCCGCCACCGTGCCAGTCTGGGGCTTGCCGAAGAAAGCGACGCCGTCACTGTAGTCGTCAGCGAGGAATCCGGTGCGATCAGTTTGGCCTACAGCGGTGCTCTTCACTACGACTTGTCGGCCGAAGAGCTGCGCCGCCGTCTGAAAGACCTGCTGGAATTCAAGGACGATGACGTACCGGCCGCACCCTCGGGAGAATTCCGTGAAGATGCCTAACCTCAACAAACTGCTGGCACAGTGGCCTGCCAAGGTGCTGGCCCTGGCGGCCGCCCTGCTTCTGTTTCTCTTCAACCGCTTTGATTCTCTGCAGACCCGGACCTTTACCGTACCGCTGCGGGTGGTGACCGACACAGCCCTGGTTCCCGCCGAAAACTTCGACCACCGGGTCAAGGTCACCATGCGCGGGGCTGACGAACTGGTTTCCGCTGTGGTTGATTCTGATCTGGAAGCTTTGGTCGACTTTTCAGGCCACCAAGGAGAAGGCGTCTTCCGGGCCGCCATACAAGTCAACCGGAGGGGCACGGCTGCCGAAAGCACCGCCTTGGAACTATCGGTAGAGCCCTTGGTGCTCAGCCTGCACCTGGAAAAGCGTGTGTCGAAGACAGTTCCCATCCAGCCGGATTTTCAAGGCTCCCCGGGCCGGAATTTTGAGCTGAGCGGTTTCCAGGTCGTGCCTTCGCTGATTACCATTGAGGGACCACGGTCGGTGATAGACAAAGTAACCTCGGTGAACACGGAACCAGTGGAACTGCGGGGAAAAACCGACAGTTTCACTTTGAAGGCCCGTGTTGAAACTGGTTCTCCCTTGATCAGCTTTCCCTATGGCGGAACAGTCGAGGTCCGAGGCATGATGACCTCCTCCCTTGCTTCCTTGGTTCTAGAGACTGTCGTGCCGGGAACCGTCAACCTCAATTCCAACTTGGTCTTGCGAAGCCCGCTTCCGCCGGTCAGGGTACGGTTACGGGGAACCGCCCAGGCCCTCGAGAGCCTGGTCAAAGATTCCAATGGAGACCCCACCGTCGCGGTCGTCGCCGATCTGACAGGCTACACCATTCCTGGAGAGATCCCCGCCCTCGAACTCAAAGTTGTGTTGCCCGAAGGCATCGAATTGGTCGACCTCTCGCCAGCGGTGGTGTCGCTGTTCTTGGAGGTCACCCGATGATTTTGGGAATCGGCACCGATCTGGTGGAAAACCAACGTTTGGAACGATGGCTCGAAAGGCCTGGATTGCTTGCTAAATACTTTACCGAAAGAGAATTGTCTGATGTTCATGCAAGCAATCACCCGGCGGCTTCCCTGGCTGCCCGTTTTGCCGCCAAAGAAGCCTTTGGAAAAGCCCTGGGAACGGGGCTGCGGGATTTGGCCTTGAAGGACATTGAAACCCGACGGGGAGCCGACGGGAAACCCGATCTGCATTTGGCCGGCACCGCCCTGCATGCGCTGACAACCCGCGGAGCACGAGCCCATCTTTCATTGAGCCACGAAGCCGCCTACTCGCTGGCCTTCGTGGTTTTGGAGGTCTGATGTCTGACGCCGGAAGCCTGGGAAGCATCAGCTTTTTTCAGAAAAATGATACGGTCTGTCCTATTTGCGAAACCAAATTCAAAAAAGAGGAGCTTCGGGTCGGCGGAGGACGGTTGATTGCCGGTCCCCTGGGCAACGACCTGAGGCGCTACTACGAAGCCTCCAAGAAATTTGGCGACGTGTACCCTCTGATTTATTATGTGATGACCTGTCCCGGGTGCTATTACTCGGCCATGGGTTCGGATTTTCTGACCATCGACCCTAAGGCTGTCGAGGCTATCCGCATGGGTGAGCGTGAACGGCGGCTTTCGGTAGAGCTGATTTTTCCCAACCTTGACTGGGACAACCTCAAGACCCTGAAAGAAGGCGCGGCGGGGTACTTCTTGGCCATGATGTGCTACGAACACTGGAGCTCGGATTTTTCTCCCACCATCAAGTCGGGAATTTGCGCTATGCGGGCCGGCTGGTGTTTCGCTGACCTCCACCGCCGTTTTCCCACCGAGAACTTCGACTATTTAGAAAAGATTTTTTACCACAAGGCCCGCTTTTTTTATGGTTTGACCTTGGATCGTGAAACCAACGGCGAAGAGTCGGTGAACGCCAGCATGCATTTTGGGCCCGATGTCGACAACAATTTCGGGTTTGACGGTGTGATGTACATGACCGGGTACCTCGAATACCATTTCGGCAGTCAAGCCAACCCTGAGCAGCGGGAACAGTCGCTGACCGTCGCTAGGCGCTCGATCGCCCGGTTGGTAGGTATGGGCAAGGCGTCGAAAAACAAACCCGGTGCACTGATCGAGAAGGCCAAAGATCTCCACCACCTCATCGGCGAGGAGATCAAGGAGTGAGACGTTTCCGTTTGGACATGGCCTACGACGGCACCGACTTCGAGGGCTGGCAGAGCCAGGTCCGCGAGGGCGATCGCCCCGATGGGCGCACTGTTCAAGCAGAAATCGAAAAAGCTCTGGCGGTTCTGATCAAAGCGCCGGTACCCGTAACGGGGGCAGGAAGAACCGATTCAGGCGTCCACGCCCGGGGTCAGACAGCCCATTTTGATGCCCAGACACGCATGGAAGGGCCTCATTTTATGCGTGGACTCAATTCCCTGTTGCCACCCGACGTGCGAATTCTGCATTGCCGCGAGGTGGAGCCCTCGTTCCACTCCCGTTTTTCAGCGTTGGCCCGGGTGTACCACTACCACATTGTCGTGGGTCAGTCCCTGATGCCGTGGGAGGCTCGCTACTGTCACCGCGTTTTTGAGCTGCCCCCGCTTGAGGTGCTGAATTCCATGGCGGCGTTGTTGCACGGGGAACTCGATTTCACCAGCTTCAGCCACGCCAAGGACCCCCACCGCTCCAAACACCGGTTTATCTACCACGCTTCTTTTTTTCCGCAGCGGGACCGAATCGTTTTTCAGATTGTCGGCAATGCCTTTCTGTGGCGCATGGTCCGTTCCCTGGTCGGTACCCTGATCGACTTGGGTGACCGCGGGCTCGGTGCCCCGGAGTTTGCCGCTATTCTTTCCGCCAAGGACCGCAAGAAAGCCGGTCCCACCGCCCCCGGCCAGGGACTCTATCTGCACAAGGTGATTTACGATGAACGTGAATTCTCGTTCTGAAGCCGTCTGGCAAATTCTGCACCAATCCAAAGCCCTGTTGACCCAGGCGGGTTTTGCCGACCCGTCACCGGCCCTTCCTGCGGCCCACTCCCGCCCTGCCGAAGGGTACGAAGATCTGGCTGCCAAATACGGGGAAAACCTGGCCTTTGGCGCTACCTGGCCCACTGGAAGCGGCCCGGCCAACCCCCAGGCGCTGATTCTGACCGACGCGCCGCTGAGCACCGAAGCGCTGGCCTTTATACGCACCTGGTTCGAAAATTCCAAGGTCAACCTGGTGGTGGCCGACCTGTTTTTCATACAACCCCTCCCGGTGTTCGAGGCCGATAAACCGCCCTACCAGGCCCTGGCGAGGGAATTGTGCTCGCTGATGACCCCCAAGGTGGTGCTTTCGCTGGGCCCTGGGCCTGCCCAAAAGCTCTTGGGGGCACCCTTGAGTCTCGAATCGCTTCGGGGTGCCGACTACCGTTTTGATAAATGGACCATTATCACCACCCTCAACCCCGAACACTTTCTCACGCTGCCCGAAGAAGAAAAGGCCCGGTTCAAAAGTCAGGTTTGGAAGGATCTTCAGCGCCTTCTGGGCAAGCTGCGGTATGGCTGATCCGGCGGTATTGCCTTCGCCTTGGGTGCTGGTCACCTTTGCCCTGCCCCTGGACACCGAATTCACCTACCGTCTCCCCGAGGACGTTTCTGCCGAAGACTCGCTGGTGGGACGCCGGGTCAAAGCTCCCTTTCGCAACGGCGAAAAGGAGGGCTTGATTGTCGGAGTTCCCGAACATGAACCCGCCGAACCCGCCAAAATCAAGACTCTCACTCAGGTGATTGACGATCAGGGCTTGTTCGGTCCTTTGACCTTGGCAACAGCCCGTTGGGTAGCCCGGCAATACTTGTGCACCCTGGGAGAAGCCCTGTCGGCCATGGTGCCCACCGCCCGGCGCGAGCGCAACTTGCCGCCTTGGACCGTCGAAGAGGCCGCCGCCGACCACGACCTGGTGCTTTCCGGTGAGCAGACCGAGGCCGTGCGCGCCTTGGTCCAGGACACCGACAAACTCTTTTATCTGCGGGGTATGACGGGCTCAGGCAAGACCGAGGTCTTTTTGCAGGCGGCCCGCCATGTTCTGGACCAGGGGCAGCAGGTCATCTACCTCGTCCCCGAAATCGCGCTCACCTGGCAGCTGCGCGAAACCCTGGTGCACCGTTTCGGCCCGCTGGTGGCCGTGCTCCATTCCCGCCTCACCCCGGCTCAAAAACTGAAGGAGTGGCGGCGCATTCAGGGCGGCGAGCCGGTGGCAAACCCGGGACTGTTTATCCTCGATGAAGAACACGAAGGCGGCTACAAATCCTCGAACACCCCCCGATACCACGCGCGTCAAGTAGCCCTTTGGCTGGCTTCCAAAGCCGGAGCCAAGGTGGTGATGGGCAGCGCCACCCCCAGTCTGGAAGCGGTGCATCTGATGCGAGAAGGCCGTTTGCGCACCCTGACCCTCAGCCGGCGGCTGGCGGGAGGCGCCCCGCCAGAAATCAAAATGGTCAATCTGCGCGGCAGTTCCTCGTCCCTGACCCCCGAGCTGATCGAGGCCGTGCACCTGACCCTGGCCCGCAAACGGCAGGTGGTGCTGTTTCTCAACAGGCGGGGTTTCACCCAGAGCTTCAGCTGCAAAACCTGCGGCCACGAGGCCCAGTGCCGCAATTGTTCGGTGGGCATGACCTGGCACAAGGGCCGCAATATTCTGCTGTGCCATTACTGCGGCTTTCAGGCACGCCCCATGACGGTGTGCCCTGCCTGCGGTTCCCTCGATGTGGGTTGGGCCGTAGTGGGTACCGAACACATCGAGGAGGAGATCCGCTCGCTTTTCCCTTCGGCCCGCATTGCCCGCCTCGACAGCGACACAGCCGAAGTCAAAGGCCACGCCGAAAACCTGGTCGAGGCCTTCCGCAAGGGAGAGCTCGACCTGCTGATCGGCACGCAAATGGTTGCCAAGGGGCTGAACTTTCCCGGCTTGCAGCTGGTGGGAATCCTCCATGCTGACTTAGGGCTGGCACTGCCAGACTTCCGCGCCGCTGAGCGGGTTTTCGGCCTGATCCGTCAGGTTTCGGGCCGTGCAGGCCGGTATTTGCCCGACGGACAGGTGCTCATTCAAACCCTTCGGCCCGACAGCCCCCCCGTTCTGCTGGCCGCTCAGGGCCGCGACGAAGATTTCTGGACCGCCGAGCTGGCCACCCGCCGCGCTCTGGACTTTCCCCCCTTCACGCGTTTGATCCGCCTGGTGATAAGGGGCCGCGACGAGGGCAAGGTCCGCAGCGAGGCAGCCCGCCTGGCCGACGCGCTCCGGCAAGCCTTTCCCGGCCCCCCGGCCCCCGACACCACCGAAGTCCTGGGTCCCGTGGAATGCCCTTTGGCCACCGTGGCCGGCAACCGCCGCTGGCAGGTCCTGGTCCGCTCCACCGACTTTCCGCGCATGCACCACGGTCTGGTATCGGTCATCAAGTCGCTGCCAGCCTCGGCCGGCACCTACCGCGAAATCGACGTCGACCCGTTGAATATGCTATAACCAACCCTTCGAGGAGATGCGTCATGAATATGGGGACGACCATGCGGCTGACCGCCGCCCGGGAAACCGACAACGGGTTCTACTTTACTGACGGCGAGGCCGAGGTATTGCTGCCCCGCAGTGAAATTCCCGAGGACTGGAAACCCGGCGTCGAGGCCGACCTGTTCCTGTACCGCGACAGCGAAGACCGCCCCACCGCCACCCGCCGCCAGCCGGCTGCCGAGGTAGGCCAAACAGCGCTTCTGGAAGTGGTCGACACCAGCCCCATTGGAGCCTTCGTCGGCTGGGGGCTGCTCAAAGATTTGCTGGTTCCCCTGAGTGAGCAGACCGTCCCCCTCACCGTCGGTCAAAAAGTCCTGGTGATGGTGCAGCTCGACACCGAAACCGACAGGCTGTACGGTACCACCAAGTTTCTCAACCGCCTGAGCAAGGACCTTTCGGGCTTCCGTCTGGGCCAGGAAGTCTCGTGCCGTGTGTGGAAACTGCACGACCAGGGTTGGAGCGTGCTGGTCGAGCACCGTTGGCAGGGTCTGCTGTACCGCAACGAGACGCCACGGGCGCTTTTGCCCGGAGAAGCCCTCCAAGCCTGGATTTACCAACTGCGCGAAGACGGCAAGATCGATCTGCGGCTTAGGCCGCAGGGGTTTCAGGCCGCCAACCCTGACGCGGAAACCCGCATCCTGGCTGCGTTGGAACGTTCGGGCGGCAAACTGGCTCTGGGCGATAAATCCGACCCGGCAGAGATTCAAGCGTTGTTGGGGTTGTCGAAAAAAGCCTTCAAAACCGCCTGCGGAACCCTTTTGAAGCGTGGTTTGCTCGAGGTGGGTCCGCAGTCGATTGCTATTTCAAAGAAGGCAGGCGGCTCTTCAAACTGACCGAGGGAAGCCGGTTGTCGACCATGCGCTGATCAAAAACAAAGGTATCGGTGGCGGTGACCTTCCACTTGCGGCCCAGTTCTTTGTTCAAGGCGAACACAATCTGGTAAAAGTTCCACTTCTGGTTGGTGTCAAACTGGTACAACCCCGAGTCGCGTTCAATCATCGAAGCCAAAATCGGAATGGAGTCGTCCAGGAAGGAACAGGCGGGCAACCACTGGGTACTGCAGGCTACCAGTCCAGTATTGGCCGATTGTGCTTCGAGAAAATCGATCATATTGTTGCTGCCCGAAGGCCCGCCGATCTGCCAACCCAGCCGAAGCACCCGGCTGGCCGGGTTCTGATGAAAGACCCGCTCTTCAGCCAGACGCTTTTCCATTCCGTAACCGTCACCCGCATCGGGCCGGGTATCGATGGTGAAAGGGCCCTGCTTCTGCGACGAAAACACCATGACCGTGCTGACGTAGACAAAAATGATGCCCAATTCTTTGCAGATCCAGGCCAACTCGCTGGTCCATTGATAATTGACCGTCCAACTTTCATTGGGCGCTCCGGTGGGTTTGGAGGGAACCGCCAGATGAAACAGGGCGTTGACCCCTTCCGACCGAAGGAATTCTTCCATGGCCCAATACTCGGTGATGGGAACTTTTGTCCTGTCCCAAGCCACCACCTGGTGCCCTTGGCCCACGAGAAACGGTACTAAAGCGGACCCAATGGTGCCGCTGGCGCCAGTTACAGCGATCTTCATAAGGGTAAGTATAGTCGAGCTTGGGGAAAATGAAAGGGAGTGAAAGAAAAACCTGCCCTTGTCCGCCCCGGGCACACAATGGTAGACTGGCGTCCGTGAACCTTTACGGCCTCGTAGCGGGCATTCTGATCGGATTGTTCCTCTTTCCCTGGTTCGGCCTCACCGGATTGTTCTTCACCTCAGTGGTGGGACTGCTCTCTGAAACCGGCGTTCGAAACCGTTCCAGCGGTGCCCGCGATCAAGAGCTCGTTGCCAGGTTGTTTGCCCTTTGGGGCAAAATTGCCGCCCACGGGGGCGGGCTCAACCAGATGCAAAGCCTTTTTCTGCAGGGTGTGATGGTCAATCAGCTGCAGTTGAGAGGGACCATGGCCCGGCAGGCCCTGGCGACCTTGAACGAATCTTATCAGACTTCGATGGGACGCCCCTGGACCGAAGTGGCTACCGATGTCACCGACCTGGCCCGAGAAATCCATGAAGATTTTTTTCTGAACCGGCAGACGCTGATTTGGGTCTATGCCACCTGCCGCCGCCTGGCAGCACTGGGCAGCATACGCCCCGGCATTGTGGAAATGCTCGATACGGTGGCCCGGGGGTTCGGCATTTTTGACGAAGTGGGCAGCGCCGGCATCGAAGGGGCCCAGAGGAACGAAGGCAGCCAGTACGAACAAGCCTGGCAGAATTTTCATCCGGGAGCTTCGGCAGGGCCAGAAGCCTTTGCGACCCTCGGCCTTAAGCCCGAAGCCACGACTGACGAGGTGAAAAAAGCTTACCGCACCCTGGTTCGTCAGTACCATCCCGATAGCCACTCCCACCTTCCCGACGGCCACCCCGACAAAAAAAAGGCCTCGGAGCGGTTTCTGCAGGTGCAGCAGGCTTACGAGCGCATCCGCAAGGCCAGGAAATTCTGAGATGAAGTATGAAATCGATACGATTCCCGTATGGGATGCCCTGAAAGCCGGCACCGAATGCCCGCTGTGCCTTTTGGAACGCCGTTCGCGCCAGGCGGCTGTCCGCTATTTTTTGGGGCCGTCGGTGATGGTGCCCGAGGTGCGGGTGAAGGTGAACGAAACGGGGTTCTGCCCCGAAAACCTGCGCCTTTTGGCTCGCGACCCCAACAAACTGGGCTTGGCCCTCATCAGCCACACCCGGCTCAAAGCCCTCCGGGGCAAGTTTGCCGCCAAAATCAAGGCCAAGGGTGATGTCAAAAAGCAGATTGCAGCACTGGTCGATTTTTTACGCAACGAAGAAACCCGCTGTCTGATTGAAGACAAGGTCACCCTGGATTTAGAACGTTACGGCTTTACCCTGGCGCACCTTTGGCACCAGGATGCCGATTTTAAAGCGGCTTGGAGTGCCAGCCCCGGAACCTGCCTGCACCATGCCCCCGGACTGCTCGAAATGGCGGCGAAAACTCTGGGGGGTGCACCCTTGGCGGCCTTTGTGGCCGAATATCTGCAACTGCTGGATACGAATTTGGGCAGGGTGGAACAAGACGTTCTGGCCTTTACCCAGACTTTCGATTCCACCCACAGCCATGTGTTGGTCGGCAACCCGCAGGGGGCTCTGGACCGGTGTCTGCAAAAACTGGCTGGCACCTTCCCCGAGTACGAGGACGAGGCCAAGGCCCGCAAGGGCCCGCTGATGGGAACGGTCAGCTCTTCGTAGAGTCCTCAGGAGTCAGTTCTGGGAACGGCAGGTCGAGCGAACTCGACAGCGCGGCCTGGTTGGCGGCTTCGATTTCCTGAGCCACCTCGAAACGGAACACTTTGACTTCGCGCGGGGCCTTGATACCCAGTTTGACGGTGTCACCCCGGATATCGACGACCCACACCTCGATGCCGTCGCCGATCATCACCTTCTGATCTTTTTTGCGGGAAAGGATTAACATCTCATTCCCTCCTGGCGGCCATTTCTTCCAAAATATCGTGTTTGGTGCGGTACTCGTCCTTGGGACTGACGCACTGCTTACCCCTGCGGGTCTTTTTGGAAATGTAGAGCGGGCCTTGCAGATTGGCCGTCATCGGTCCCGAGTCCGGGACGGTCACAATGGCGAAGTTCAGACACTCATCGAGGCTCTCGGCACCGATATCCTCCAGATCCTCGGTGGAGATTCCCGGTTCGTAGTCGTCGTGAAAAATCGCGGGCTTGATCAAAATGAAGGCGATGCGCGCCTCCTGGGTGGACTGCAACCAGAAGAAGGGCTTTTTGTGGGCGTCGATGAGGGCAAACTGCGTATATTCCTCAAAGCCCAGCAGTCCCTGGGGAAATTCGAGCACTTGCTTTTCATCGATTTCAACGCGGCCGTAGGCCTTGGTGTCCAGAATCATCGTGTTACCTCAGGTAGTCCATCAGGGTGGTGGGAGTGATTTTCGCGGCGGCGCGCAGGGCGGCCTGGTGGGTGGATTCCAGCATTTTGAGCTCGGTGATGCCCTGGGTCAGGTCAAGGTCGATGGCGTTCGACAGCTTTTCCGTCACCTTGGGCAGTTCGTTCTGCAACCGGGTCGACACAATTTCCAGGCGGTTGTCGCGGCTGCCCAGCTCGGCAATCGAGCTCTGCACATTCTTCAGGCTGGCCTGAACCCCGGCCAGACCCTGACCGCCGATGAATTCCTTGTTGCCCGCCAACAGGTTGTCGCGCAGGCGGATGACGGCGTCGAACATGGAACCGCCGAACATGCGCGCGTCCTGGCTGAGGTTGTGGGGCGGTTGCAGCCCGGGACGGGGACTGACCACGCCCAGATCGCGCAGAACGCTTCCACCGGGTTTGTCTTCGAGGAACAGCTGGTGGGGCTGGGTGGTTTCGAGAATCAGCCCGTTGGTGACCGGGTCCAGCGAGGCTTTGACGGCCACCGAGGCCGAGTTGATTTTGGCGATGACGGTGTGAACCGTGTCGCCGGCCCGTAGATCCACCGTTTTGCCGTCGATGAGAAAGCCGGTATCGCCGGGAACCGTGTAGTTCTGGGCGTCAACGCCCGAATACACCTTCTGCTGGTCGGCCCAGAACACCTTGTTACCGGGAAAGTTGGTGGGAAGCGT
>JAIFLN010000142.1 GCA_020049045.1 Spirochaetota bacterium
TCCCCAATATTGTCACCTTGTCGGTACGTGTTGCTCGCAGGTGGTTCGGTACCAGCCGTCTGTCCGTAGGGTGCCAGGTTGCCCGCACTCCTCGCAGATGAGCCGGCTTCGCTCCTCGTATTCCGTAATGATCTTGTCTGCCGCTCGGCTGGTGTCGGCATGAATGCGAAGTGTTCCCCACTTCTCCTTGACCTGGGTGATCTCACATTCGTCCCCGAGGGCTGTGAGCCGAGAGAAGCACTCCTTGAGAAGTTCAAACCAGCCATCACCAACCTCGAAACCAAAGCACATCAAGGTGCGCCTAGGATCGGAGCGGTCCTCTGGGAACAGGGAGGGGAAGGACTGGAAGAGGTAGTTTGTGTTCTGGTTGGTCATGGTGGATTCCTTAACAATAGTCTGGCGGTTCACGGTGAGGGACCCGGAAAGCTCGGGGTACCCCCCGACGTGAAGCCAGAAGAAGTTGGCCTCGCGAGCCGGAACCTTCAGTTGACTGGCGAGTTCTGCAAGACCCTCCCTTGGGAGGTGGTCTTTCAGAAGTAGCCAATCCTCCCATCGCCCCCGCACCAAAACGCGTTCAGTAAGCCACCTCATGCTCCTTTCAGGATCGACGGAATCTTGAGAGACATCCCAGAAGAGATCGGAGGATAGTTGGGAAGTCCAGGGCTTCATAGGTTGAGCTTAGCGGTGCCAACGAAGCTGGACAAGTCAGAAGAAGAGGCTCCGTTGTCTGGATCTGTTGGCCCAGGCGTCGATACGGGCCTGTCGGAGAAAACGTCGGAGAAACTGTCGGAGAAAACCAGTGTAGCAAGTACAGGACCTGACTCCGTTCTATCGGTTCACCAACCTAAGGTCACTTGGTATCGAGGATCAGTAACGCCCCAGATCGAGGCTGGCTAGGGCCTTGTCGAAGGCTTCCCTAGGACTGTCGTAGCCAAGGTAGCTGAGCCGGTTCCTATTCAGGTGTTCGTCACCTTCGCCCTCGTCATCCTGGAGTTGGGCGAAGAAGGCCTGATCGTTCATCGAGCCGGTGATCTGGCGGTTGTTGGTCTTGAGGAGCAAAACCGAGTCGGCCAGCTTCTCGAAGAGTTTGATGTCGAGGTTGGCGTTGAACTTGAACTGCTCGAACAGGACATCGGTGGCAAGGCGGCTGAAGGCCACCTCGTCGTTGATTCGGTTACTGCTCTTGAGGACGGTAAACAGCGTCGTGGCTTCGCAGAAAAGGAAATAGGAGCGACGGCCGATCGGGATGAGGTTGGCGTACCACTCGGTCAGGAAGAGAGGCGGTGGCGTAGCCGATTCGGTGGCGGGTACTTTGACCTTGATCTTGTCGCGGGCTTTCTGGGTTAGGCGAACGACCATGGCGTCATCCTATAGTGGACAGGTCCGGTACACCAGTGGTCGAGGACGACAATAGTTGAGCCTGGAGAATCAGGAGATTGTCCCCTATCAGCACCTCACTGTTTCCGGCAAAAGAGGTCATCTTCGGTGGCTGGACCCTGGGAGCTAAATGACAGGATGCAAATAGTTGTGGCGAGACCAAGACGACCTGATTGGACACAAGCTCCAGTGACATTTCAACGGAGATAGCGAATTTTGATTACAATTTTGTTATCTCAGAGAGAAAAAAGGAAAATACCGGACAAAACTGCAACAAAAGTTATCCATCCTTTTGGGCAATAAGGAGGCCTTAAGTGGCAGACTCTGCAATGTTCTCTTTATTCCTAACCCGTTCCGTACCGAACGGTTCCAATACCCAGACTGGTCTTGATTCTGGTGACGAAGGGCCGTATCAGCAAACAACGAATCTGGCTCTTGACCCTTGGAACCTTGATGATGAACTCAGGTCCTTTCTCGAGTCATCTTCGAACTGACTAGGACACTGGATCCGTTACCGTTGGGGGGTGAGCCAAGTCATCTCCCGGTGGCTAAAGTGGCCGAACTCAGTGGTCCAGTAGCTAGCTTTCTCCTGTCTGCCGATTCCAATTGCCCGAAAGATTCGAATATGACTGGACAGATAATGTACTTTTTTTCAAGCTGGCGAGTACTAATGTAGGGTGCATAAGGAGGAATTATGGCATTTGATGAGAACGATCCAAGCGACGAAAACTGGGCACAGCTCAAACCCCTGGAACCAAAAATCAAGGGCAAAGGTAGCCCCCCCGGTTCTTCGCGGAAACCCACGACGTCCAAAAACACCGGGCATGTGACCAAGAAGATCGACATGTATTACAACTCTCGGGAACTACAGCGTTTTCTCCGGGACGGTTCAGACTAACCCTAATACCGAGGTAGCTGTCCATAGGCCTCACCGGAACATCACCTTCAGGAGTTCCTCCCAGCGGGTGGTGTACCGGGGGGACAGTTGGTCCCGGCGCATCATCCAGTCGGCGCTGGCCCTTCGGGAGTGACATCGGACCGTGTTTCGACCATGGCGCAGGACCTGGACCTGCGGCCGTGTCTGGAGACCAGCATGGATGTGTTCAGGAACGCCTAGAACACCGTCAAACCTTCGCTATAGATTGTTTGTAGCGCTTGCTTGGCGGGTGTCTTATATCTTTTCACGACCGACACCTAGATCGGTATCATGGTATCGATTGGAAGGCCCTGGCACTCCTGCGAATGCGACCTTCACGAACCAGCTGAGCCAGGAGAAGCCTGGCCTGGTTCTCGTTGATGCCCAGCCGCTTGGCGACCACCTGGCGACCCAACATACGCGGGGCGCCAGGATGGTCCAGGGCGATCCTCAGATAGTCGTCAGCCGTGGGTCCGGAATTCTCCATCTGCCCCTTGGGTGGTAACGAATCGCGAGGCGGGAGCCCGGCGAGGACCACCGCCGAGGCTTCGGTGAGGATGGCGACAAGCATAATCATCACTACCTCGAGAGCCTTCCGGTCCACTCCCAGGAGGCGGGCCAACAAGGTGAAGGAGGCGGTTTCCTCAACAGCTGCTACGCTGTTGATGGGCGGCTTCTGGGCCTCGGTCAGTTGGGTCCTAAGGGTCGAGAGTTCTCCTGTGAGGCGGACAGTGGCGGTCACGTAGTCGGGTGGTAGGACCGAGATCCGGTGGACCAGGTCATCGATCTGGGCTTGGAGACCTTCGACGAGGCGCCGTTGATCCCGGTAGGTAATACTCTGGGTGAGTTGGGTATGGGCCGCCCGGTCTTGGGTGCTTTCCACCGATTTCAGGGCGATGCTGAGAGCGCTGACTAGGGTCAGGCCCATCAGGAACAACGACAGAACCCGATAGGGCCACCCCCGTAACCAGGTGATGATCTTGGCGGCCTCCAGGGCGGCGGCCCAGAGGAAGGCCAGGAAGACCCGTCCGAGGTTCTCGCCGGCCAAGTCCACGAAGAGACTCAGAGTCATCGTCCCCCCGATCAACCAGAAGACAAAGGCCACACCCTGGGGGAACCTGGCCCGTAGGGTGCGAAGGCGGTTCACCGAAAGACACCCCGGTATCGGTCCCTGAGGTAGGCTTTCCAGGGGATGAGTTCGGGATGATGGGACTCGATAGGCTGGGCGATCAGGTCCTCCATGGTAATCGGGACGAGCATGTCAGGGTCCTTTAGGATCGAGTGCCAGACTTCCAGGGTGGTCGATCCGAACTGCCGGAGGAACTGCGACCTGACCTTGAGAAGTTCCTTGTTGGCGGCGACGTAGCACTCGACCACGTGGACTCGGTCGATCGGTTCCAGCTTCTGGTGTACTGTTTCCGAGGCCATTAGCGTGTGGCGTAGCATTTGGTAGATCGGCTCAAACCAAAAAGCATCCAAGGTCGGGCACAGGTCAGTACGGAAGGGTGAGTGGTCGGCGAAATACAAGGGTGCGTAGGTCAGGCCTCGGTCGGAGCCGTCGGACCGGAACCGCATGTAGGTCAAAGCGTAGTTTTCAGTAAACTTCGTTTCGATTAGAAGGCGGACGACCTGGCCGTCGATGGCACGGTACTGGGCCACCACGTCGATGCTCGTGTTGCCGGCACCACGACGACGACGGTTTGCCAGGTGACCTTCCTCTCCCAGGTAGTTGTGGACCCCTCCAATGGATTCGAACTCCAGGAACCGACCGTCCCCGAACGGAAGCATGGCCTCGATGTCCGGGAACCAGGGCAGGAGAAGGTCCCGTAGGGCCTCGGGTCGATCCATGAACGGAAAGAACACGTTAATGCAGAGGATCTGGGATGAGCAGAGGTGATTCGTGGGCTTTCCGGGAAGAGCCGCTCCATGGAACTGGATGTCATTGTTGTTCCAGTACTTGATGGCGTTGTCTCGTATGCCCTGGTAGAGGTTCAGTTCGGACTGGTCCACAGGGAGGGCGAAGGGATGGACCTTGCCACGGATGAGGCCGGGAACCTTGGCCCGGGCAGGCAGGGTCTTGGTGGTCAACTTCCACGTTGCCTGCATCTTCTTGAGGCCGCTGAGGTAGCTCATTGGGTATCCTTAATAGGCCTTTGCCAGAGGCATGAGGTCGTTCTCGCGGAACGAGAAAAACGCGGTCTTACTGATGATGAGGTGGTCCAAGACCTCGATGCCGAGGAGGTGTCCTGCCGAAACCAGGCGGGCTGTTGCCTCCTTGTCCTCGCGGGAGGGTTCCAAGGCGCCGCTCGGGTGATTATGGGCAATGATGATCGAGGCCGCCGTGTCCTTGATGGCCTTGAGGAAGACCTCTCGGGGATGAATGAGCGTCCGGTTGAGCAGACCGACAGTGACGAGGTGGATGCGCTGGACGGTCTGGTCTCCTTTGAGAGTGACAACCAGGAAGTTCTCCTGGCGCTTGGCGCCGTAGCGCTGGATCAAGGGGTACAGGTCGGCAGGGCTGGTGACTTTGGTTTCAGGTCCTCGGCGTTCGCAAATCATGTCGTAGGTCATGGTGGGCTCCTTCAGAAGACGGGTTCTTTGGTGGGGGCTTGGCGACTGCTTCGCAGCACCTTCTCGACGTACCCGAGGAGCCGCTTGGCTTCCTCCGGCGTTTGGGCGGCGTCAAATCGTCCGAGGACCCAATTGCGGTGTTTGGGGTTGAAATCGCTGGGCGACGTAGCCATCAGGGATTCGATCCGGGACCGAAGGGTGCCTCGGTCGCTGGGCGAGTTGTTCACCGGACTGGGGCTGGGGACTTGGGTGGAGCCCCGGGCCGGAGGAGGTGGTGCGGGTCTTGGTGAGGCCTGGGTAGTGGGCGCCTGAACCTGGGTTGCGTTGGGGAGGTCTAGGCCAAGCTCAGCCGGATCGTAGGGTAACCCGCCTAGTTCGATGCTGAAGGCCAACCGGAAGGCTTGGACAACGGCTACCTTGCGGAGTTGGAACCGGGGCTGTTTGACCCAGAAGGGAGGAAGTGAGCCGTCCGGGCCGAAGGGCGCGGACTCCTTCCAGAACGCCTCATGGACGAACGGATGGGTCCAGCCCTTGCGGTAGATCTCGACTCCGGCCTTGAGGTCGTTACCATCGCCCTCGACCCACGACTTCCATCCGTCGATGTCCCCGCCAGCCTCGGCACGTTTGATGTAAGTCTCGTATCCGACGACGAGCGTGAGGCGTTGATTGTGGGACGAACTGGCGGGGATGCAGTGGATCTCCCGCCGGTAGGGATTGAGGCTGAACTCGCAGGCGGTGTTGATGAAATGTCGGCGTTCGGCCTCGTTCAGGCGGTCCATGAGTCCCGTCGAGGTCATGAAAT
>JAIFLN010000194.1 GCA_020049045.1 Spirochaetota bacterium
CTTCCCCACGCTCGTGGGGGTGTTTCTTTGTCATATCCCACCGTGTCGCAATGAACATTGTCTTCCCCACGCTCGTGGGGGTGTTTCTCAGAGGCGGTCAGGATTCCGAAGGTTGAAGAGGTCTTCCCCACGCTCGTGGGGGTGTTTCCAAGTCCGCGAACAAGCGGGCCGGTTGGTATGAGTCTTCCCCACGCTCGTGGGGGTGTTTCCCAGCTGGCCGTAGGCACGCCCAGCTGGACGCATTTTGTCCCTGGCTGGGGAAATTGCACGGGAGGGATTTGAACCCTCAAATGACTGGCTCATGAGGCAAGCGCCTTACCACTTGGCTGCCCTGCATTTTGAGAGTACGGGACAATTCGGGGAAATTTCTCAAGAAGTGTGGATTACGGTGTCTGGGCGAAAAAAACCGCCCAGGAGGGCGGCGGGGATGATACGCTTTGATATGGGTCAGTCGTGGGCCAGGTGTTCCGCGTGTGACCAGACAACTTTGACGGATTTTGACTTAACCTCTTCCATAAAGTGAGCATCTTCATCAAACTCAACGCATAGATTTTTCTCATCATAGACAATGAGAACGGTTCCGGTATCCCCAGCATTCAGCCCGGTTCCTGGGAGTGGTTCAACCAGTTCGACGATATCGTATTCTCCGATCATTTTTCCCTCCTTGGCATGACCCAAGCTGAAAGCATTCTTGGATTTTCCTCACCCTTTCCTATGGTCCACACAGACCGAACAGTCGAAGTATTCCCATTCTTGCCGCAAATTTCAAGGTCGATGGCGTAATTCTTGCCATCTCCCTTGTTTCGGTGCCTGTGTTTTCCGTTGATGTGAAAAAGACCTGTTCCTTGCAGTCGAGAAGCAGAAAGACGATGCGACCACAGCAAGATACGCTGGAGTGCTTGGGATGCTTTTTAGTTTCACCGGCACCCTTACGATCACGGCCGGGTCAGTAAGGACTCCTGCCGACGCAAACGATGCCCAAACAAAAGTGAATGAGCTGCTGGCCTATTCAGAAGAAAAAAACACGCCTTGATGATGGCTTGCCTGAAACCTTTCACTATTCCCTCTGCTGTCAGTGATGAACCACCTTCCAACGGGCATTGTAAAAGCCGCAGATGGGACCGATACTGTTTTGCATGACGAAAGTGGAGACATGGGTAGTGGAAGCGGGCATTGGGTTTCATCCAGCTCAAAGAGGCCAGCAAAATCCCACTTCAGCAACGTCGCCGACCCGGTAGACCTAACTCCCGGCTGAAGCGAGCTCCCCTTTTGCGGTCAATCTACCGCTGTTGTGCAAACGGATTGATCACCCGGACTTCATCGCTCATGCAAATCGTCCCGAGTCCACGTCACAGTTCCGATGCTCGCCGAGGTCTGCCACAGTTGGGTCAAGTCCTCAGCAGCCTGTCGCTGAACTGTGTCGGCGCGCTGCACATCTTCTATCAGCCGCCTACGAATAAGCTCTGTTAAAGTCAGGTCGCGGTCAAATGCCACTCGGCGTGCTCGCCTCAACAGGGCATCGTCCAACGTGATCTTCAGATTGGCCATGGTTCACCTCACAGGAACAGAATATCACTGATCCTGTGAGGTGACGAAAGGGCGGGAACATACAAGGCTTCAAAGACACCTTGGCCCTTGGTCAAGATCATTGTATTGACACATGTAGTAACAGTGAGTACTTTTGACCATGACCTTTGAATGGAGTAAAACGCTATGAAAACCGCTGAGCAAAGGTACCAGGACCGACCCGAGTTGTTTGCATCTGATGGTTACGAGCTGGAGGATGCGCCTGCCAATCTGATAGAATCCATGAAGAACGGAACACCCATGGCGCAGGATTTCTTACCCCCGCCCGATGAACTGGTGTTCAAGGTGGCTAAACAATCGACGACCATTCGTATGGATGCCGATGTCCTCGACTGGTTCAAGTCCATGGGTAAGGGCTACCAGACCAAGATCAACGCCGTGCTCAGGGCTTACAAATCCGCCCACCAGGGACGATAGGTTACGGTAATTCGGTTCTATCGCAGAACCACTTCACAGGGAATCAGTTCCACAGCAGAACTGGACTTCGAAGTTCCTCATCCTCCAGGGACCCCGGGGTGTTGGCAAGACCAGCTATCTCCTGCGCCGTGCCAGGGATTACGGCGGATCACCCGCCGCTATCCCTGCAGCCGCATGCCTTTTCTATCCTTTCGGGAGTATCTGGTCCTCACAGGATCACCGGACTTTGGAGTCCATGATCCGTTTCAGCCTGACCAAGGGTGGGTGACGCCCATTCTGCAATCAACCAAGGTTCTTCAAACCATCCAAAAGACCATGGAGTCCGATATTCCCCACATGGTCGCGTCCCTTCAGTCCAACCACATTCACCTGATGAACGCCATGCTGGGCCACCTGGCCCAAGCGCCCATTCCCACCCTGTCAGTCAACTCCCTCTGCCGCGAGTGGTCCGTGGGAAAGGAAAAGCTCTACGATCTGCTGCAGGCTCTGGAACGGACGGGAGTTCTTCACGTCGTCCGATGAGTCCAAGGCCGACTTCCTCCTCGATCACAAGACGTTATTGGAGGTGGGAGGCCCCAAGAAGGTCCGCAAGGACGCTCCCTTCGTGATCCGGGATGGCATCGATTGGCCGGCCCCGGGAATCATCCCTCTCTGGATGCTCGGCTTCATGGTCTAGGGCTACAACAGCCCCACACCCACCAGCGAATCCTGACTGCTGCAGGGAAGCCAGCTGGGGGTCAGGCAGATCACTGCCCCGGCACCCCGGACTTCGCCCAAGCCATCGACGGTGGAGAAGTGACGGGTTGCGTCCTGACCCGGTTGGGCACTCTTCTTGATCTCGAGGGGATGGAGTTTCCCATCCCAGTGGATCAGCACATCGATTTCCTTCTGGTCCTTGTCCCGGTAGAAGTACAGAGGGGCCTCCCTCCCTTGGTGCCACCAGCCCCTCACCAGTTCTGAGACCACCCAAGTCTCTAAGATGGCACCCGACATGGCACCGGCTTCCAGGGTTGCTGCGCTCGACCAGGAGGTCAGCCAGGTCGCAATGCCGGTATCCAAGAAGTAGAGCTTGGGCGTTTTCACCAGCCGCTTGGTCAGGTTCGAGTGCCAGGGAGCCAGCAGGTACACCAGCCCCGAAGCCACCAGGATGGAGAGCCAGTTCTTGGCCGTCACCTGACTGATGTCGGAATCCCGCGAGAGGTCGGCCAGGTTGAGCAGCTGACCTGTTCTCGCGGCCGTCGCCTTCAGAAACCGCAGAAAGGTCATTTCATTGCCGACATGGGCCAGGTCCCGGATGTCCCTTTGCAGATAGGTTTGGACAGAGGACGACAAGAAGAGGTCTCGATCCACCTCTTGGGTCCCATGAAGCCCCGGAAGGCTGCCCCGCCAAATTTGCTGATATAGGTCCTTTAAGTTCAGGGACTCATCGTTGCTCGAACTTTCCAGCGTTTCGTGCGAAGGAATGAAAGGCCCCGCCTGCGGCCTGCCGAGGAGCTCCCTCCGGGTGAACCCGGAGAGCTGGAGGATGGCGATGCGGCCCGCCAACGATTCGGAAACTCCCTTCATGACCTGGCTTTCGGTCTTGATCGATGCTCATCTTGATCAAGGGGAGGAGCTCGGGAGCGTACTGGATCTCGTCAAGGATCATCCAAGGTGACGGAGCAAACTTGTCTTGCCCACCTGACGGGGGCCTGTCACCAGCACGGCGGGGAACTGGCTGTTAGCCTTGAGAAAAGCTTGTTCCAAAGTCCGGGTTCGATACTCCATTAGTCCTTCATCGTCCAAAGTGTAAGTGGGGTTATTATATGGACGATAGAGCAGCCACCAGTTCCCGGTTGTAGTCCGGAATATCCTCCACCACCCGGCCCCAGACCAGGTTTCCCTCTCGAAAGGCGCTTTTGTCCACCCACAGTCCCCCGGCGTTCTCCAGATCGTCCTTGATGCCCAGGCTGCCTGTGCAGTGGCGGTTGTTCAGAATCTTCGCGCTGGCTGCCATCCACCCGGCGTGGCAGATAAAGCCCAGGATCTTTCCCGCTGCGTCCATCTCCCGAATGAGCCGGAGCATGTCGGGATCCCGGCGCATTTTGTCCGGGGCAAATCCCCCAGGTACCAGAAGGGCATCCAGGTCTTTTTCCTGAACTTGGGCCGAAGCGAACTCCGCTTTTGCGGTCAACCCACCGGACTTGGAAGGGTGTACTTCCCCAGCGTTGGTTCCAATGACTTTGATGAGTGCCCCTTCTTCCTTGATCCTCATATACACGGCCCAGAACTCCAGGTCTTCGAAAAGGGGTCCCACCAGCATGCCGATTGTTTTACCTTTCAGTTTCATTGTGATCCTCTCAGGAAAAGATCTCAAGGATTCGTGGGAATGTCCAATTCCGCAAAGCCCGCCCGGCAGCTTCCTGGTTGTTTTTTTCTTCTTTTGGCCTCATGCTGTCAAATTATGGTACCTCAATCCACTGACAGCCTTCTCCATGAATTGCGCCAGATTGACCACAAAATACACCGTCTTTCTGACATCCGGGCCACCCTCGAATGGGACCAGGAGACCAATCTTCCTTCCGGGGGCGTGGACGAACGCTCCGAGCAGCTGGCCTTGCTGGGCGGAATGATCCACGACCTTCAGACCAGTCCCCTGCTGGGAACACTGGTCACTTCTCTTGCAGAAATGACCTTGCCCACCGACGAGGATCGCGCCATGGTTCGGCTACACCGCCGGGAATACGACAGAGCGTCGAAACTTCCCAAGGAACTGGTGGAGCGTCAGGCCCGACTGGTTGGTCAGTCACAGCCCCTCTGGGCCCAAGCACGCAAGGAGAACAACTTTGCGAAATTTGCCCCGTACCTGGCTCAGCTGGTCGACTTGGCGCGTGAAAAGGCCGAGCTGATCGGCTACATCGATCATCCTTACGATGCCTTGCTGGATGAATACGAGCCGGGAACCACCAGCGCCGAGGTCAAAGCCGTATTTGACGGCCTTGAGGCCGGTGTGGCCGACTTGGTTCGGAAAATCGCAGCCCGTCCCCAGGTCCGCAACGATTTTCTGACCCGGAATTTTCCCCGCGACGTGCAGGAGAGGGTTGGCCGCCAGGTTGCCGGTGACCTGGGCTTCGACTGGAGCGCAGGGCGCTTGGATGTGACCACCCACCCGTTTTGCACCACCCTGGGGCCGCGTGATGTGCGCATCACCACCCGTTATGACGAGAGTTTCTTCAATATGGCGTTGTACGGCATCATTCACGAGACGGGGCACGCCCTGTACGAGCAGGGGGTCGATGCCAAGTTGGGTTCGACAATTCTGGCGGGAGGAACCTCGCTGGGCATCCATGAAAGCCAGAGCCGCTTCTGGGAAAACTTCATCGGCCGCTCGAAACCCTTTGTAGACCGGTATTTGCCGGTGTTTCAGAAGGCCTACCCCCAGAGTCTGGGCGATGTCGATGCCACCGCCTTCTACCGGGGCGTCAACAAGGTGGAGCCTTCGTTTATCCGGGTCGAGGCCGACGAGGTCACCTACAGTCTTCATATTATTCTGCGCTTCCGCCTCGAAATGGCTTTGTTAGAGGGAAGCTTGAAGGCCGAAGATGTGCCGCAGGCCTGGAATGCGCTGTTCACCAAGTTGTTTGGAGTGACTCCCCCCGACGATGCCCAGGGCTGTTTGCAGGACGTGCATTGGGCCATGGGCGGTCTGGGGTATTTTCCAACCTACACTCTGGGCAATCTCTATGCGGCCCAGTTCTTCCTGGTCCTCAAGAAAGATGTGCCAAACTGGGAGACTCTGGTGCGTCAGGGCGACTTTGCGCCCTTGCTGGCCTGGATGCGTACCAATCTCCACCGCCATGGCCGCATCTACACCGCCGGAGAGTTGTGCAAGCGTGTCACCGGAAGAAGTCTCGATCCCCAGCCCTTCCTTGAATACCTGAACACGAAGTACGGGGCGGTTTACGGGCTCTGAGTTCTGGGCCGTCCTGGCAGGGCTGGCCTTCGGGCTGGCCCTTTCGGGGGCTCTGAGGTGGGGCAAGCGGCACCGCCGTACCCGCAACATCCTCATTCCCCTAGGACTGAACCTGTTTGCTCTGGCGGGGTTGGGGGCCATTCTGGCGTCCATTGGCGAGCCGGGAATGCTGGCCGGTCGGTGGCCTTCTTGGGTGCTTCCTTTTGCTGTTGGCGCTGCTGGTGCGTTGCTGCCATTCCGCTTTCCGCGGTCGGTGGGTCTGCCGGTTCTGGTTCTGTCCGCCGCGGTCGCTTTCATAGCTTGGGTCTCGCTGAAGGACTTTTCCGTTTTGAAGCCCGGTGGGTTTGGTGTGACTGCCCAGCCCCTGAGCGACCGCGAGCTGATCACCGCCTTTGAAATGCGGCTTGATAAAGTCGGCCCCCTCTACCGGCTGATTCCCAAGGTCAGCCCCCCCTCCGATTGGTGGTGGCCCCTGCTGGCCGAGAGCGGGCTGGCTCATAGTGTGGTGGTGGGTTCCCCTCCCAATCCTTTGAAATATGGCGTTTACCGCTTGTTGACCTCAGGTACACCGTCTTGGCGGTTGGAGAAACCCGAGCTGGCGGTGCCAAACACCAGTCCTGCCTCTCCCTTGTCGACGGTAATGGTGTCACCGTCTCCAAACCCGCCTTCGAGCAGCTTTTTTGACAGTGGATTCTGAACCAGCGCTTGTATGGTGCGCTTGAGAGGCCGGGCTCCAAAGGCAGGATCGTAGCCCTCTTCTGACAAGTACTGTTTGGCGGCGGGGGTGACCTCGAGGCCAATGCGCTTTTC
>JAIFLN010000082.1 GCA_020049045.1 Spirochaetota bacterium
TCGATTTCTGGCCCATCAATCAGCAACCCGGCGAAAAGCCTCCGCAGCAGATCGGCCTGCATCACCGGAACCTGTTGATGCAGGGTTTCCTGCAAATTCAGAATGGCTTGTTCCATCGGCTTTGCCGAGCGTCGCGATAGTACCCAGGTGACTGTCAAACTCAGCAGCAACGCAAAAAGAATGGAGCCAATGACCAGATTCCGAACAAACAGCACCGGGGCTAAAACAAGGTCTTGGGGAAGAACAGAAATGTATGACCAGCCTGTCGCCGCAGAAACAAACTTGGAAACGATGAAGCCATCCCGTTCCTGGTCGGAGGAAACCCCGCCCTTGAGCTCAGCTGCAAGGCGTTTTTGACGCTCCTCCGACCAAGAACGGGTGATGCTGCTCACGATTTCTCCGTTGCCATCGGTCACCAGAACAATTCCGCTTTCACCGACCTCCAGCCTCTTGAGATACTCGTTGATCGATTCTTCCCGAATGAAGAAGATTACTTGTCCCAAGGGCTCGGACTGCCGGTACTCCAAAGGCAGCGACTGGAGGTAATAGAGGCCCCGAATCAGATTGGTTCTGACCCTCAGTGCGGCTTGGGGAACAAACCGCTTCTGATGCGGGGTTTTCAGAAAAAACCGGTTCCAGGAGTCAAAATCCCACGACCCATACTGAAACACCCGGGCAAAATCCTGCGGACCATTGATCAGAGCTTCCTCATTCGAAACAGCGATCTCAAGATTGCTGGAATAGATGAAGAACCGATCGATAAAGGAATTGGTCAGTGGGAAATTGGGAAGGCTTTTCGTCAGCGCCCAGACATCGACCAGCAACTGGTTGGTATCGTCGAAGGTTCTCAAACCCAGGAAGGCCTTGACCTTGGTATCGAGCGAAATCTGCTTGACCAAAGAATCGAGCTCTTGAAACCGGGAGTCGATGATGCTGCTGGTTTGTTCCAAGGTGGCAAGGTTGGACTTTCGAGCCTCGTTTTCGAGGATGGTCAGAGACATTTGAGCCAGAACGAGGCTGATGACGAGCGGGATGACCAAAATCAGCAGGTTCGACTTCAACAAACGTGAGAAAAGAGTGGCCGGATGGTTCACAGCCATTGGGATTTCCTGCGGAACTCGCCGGGGCTGAGCCCCTCAATCTTCTTGAAAACCCGGATCAGGTGGCTGGCCGACGAGAAACCCCAGGTTTCCGACAGCCCCTCCAGGCTCTGTTCGCTGCGGATCAATTGTTCCTTGACGGCGGCAATGCGGGCATGGGTGATGTAGGTTGCGGGAGTCATGCCCAATACCCGGCGGAAGGTTTTGGCAAAGTAGGTCGGCGAAAAGCAGGCCGCCTCTGCCAGTTGTTCTACCGACAAGGTTGTGCCCAACCCGGTTTCAATGACCGCTAGAGCCCGGCGTATTGAAGAGCGCCTGCCCGCCACCGACGGTGACTGAAAGTTGGCCCCTATCCAGCTCAAGAGGTCCACCAGCAACCCGTAAAGCTGCTTGGAAACGCCGGCAGACTCCGGGGGAGACTGCTGTAGTTGCCCGAAAATATTCTTCAGAGAGGCATGTGCCGTTTCGGCAGGGTTCCCCGCGAACAGAGGGCCTCCCCATTCCAGGACCACCTCCGCCAGCCGGGCGGAATCGCCCCCTTCCATGACCAGCCAATCCAGGCTGAAGGGATCATCCTCGCAGGCCCCATAGCGGTGTGCCCGGCCGGGTGGAAGCACAAACAAGTCACCGGCGGCCAGGGGCAGCTCCATGCCGTCAAACCACAGAGTTCCCTGGCCCGCCGTCACGTAGTGGACAATGGTGGAAGAGGTCCGGGCGTCACGCTCCACCAGGAAATGGGATTCCACCGGGGCAGTCCTGCCCGCCTGTGACACGGTCATCAGGTAGGGTGAGGAGAGGCTGGTTGCCGAGCGGACGTAATGGAACGAGTGCATATCGTTCTCCACTATACCAGAACCGTACTATTTCCGGCCAGGAATGTGCCTCGCCGGCTTGCTCAGGGCTTGTTGAATCAAAAAAATCGACAGGAAAGCACCATAAATCGAACATTCCTGAAACCCTAACGATCTCCTAAGCTGTGAGCATGAAAGAGAATTTCATGCAAAGCGCGTCGTTGGGTCGGCGCATTATCAACCACAGGGTCCTCTACCTCATCCTTCTGCCAACCCTTCTTTTCTATGTCATTTTTGCCTATATCCCTATGTATGGGGTGACTTTGGCCTTCAAGTCGTTTGACTATTCCTTGGGAATCCTGGGGAGCCCCTGGAACGGTTGGGACAACTTCAATGAAGTTTTCGCGGAACCTGGTTTTTGGAACGCCTTTCTGAATACTCTGATCATCGCCGGTATGCGATTGGTTATTGAGTTCCCGATTCCGATTGTCCTGGCACTTTTGATCCACTCCATACGGTTCAAGGGTTTTAAGAACTCGGTGCAGTCGATCATCACTTTTCCTCATTTTATTTCGTGGGTCATTATCGGCGGTATGGCCATCGATATTTTTGGGTCTGGCGGACTCGCCAACGCCATTCTTCGGGGTCTTGGTTTGCAACCCAACAATATCCTGAGCGACGGTGACAGTTTCCGATGGTTCCTAATCGTCAGCAACTTGTGGAAAGAGGCGGGATGGGGCTGTATTATCTATCTCGCCGCCATCTCTGGACTCAATCCGGAAATGTATGAGGCAGCGGAAATCGACGGGGCCAGTTCATGGGATAAGGTCTGGCGCATCACCCTCCCTTCCATCAGTTCCACCGTTGCTGTGATGCTCATCCTCTTTCTTTCGGGTGTCATGAACTCCGGTGGGGGTGGTTTTGACCAAATCTTCAACCTCTATAATCCTGCCGTTCAAGAACAGGCCGACATCATCGACACTTACATTTTTCGCAGAACTTTCTATACAGGTGCCTCGATGGAGACTTCAACCGCTGTTGGCCTCCTGAAATCTCTCATCAACTTCGCCCTCATTCTCAGCGCCAACTTTATGACCAAGAAACTCGGTGAAGAAGGGGTTTTCTGATGAGAATTGACCGAGGTAGTGTTGCTTTCGAAATCGGGGCTTATATTGTTCTTTCCGCTGCGGCAATTCTAACGATCCTTCCGTTTTATTATGTCGTTCTGATTTCTGTTTCGACCCCGGCAGCGGTAGCGGCGCAGCCTGTCTATCTTTTTCCGACAGTCATTGATTTCTCTGCCTACAAGATGGCCTTTGAAGGAACGTTTCTTGCCAACGGACTGATCGTATCAACAACGCTTCTGCTCGTCGGAACCTCGATCAATCTGGCCATTACCCTCTCGGCTAGTTATGTCCTCGCCAAACGAACTCTCCCCGGGGTCAAAGTCATCACCTTGCTGATTTTGTTCACCATGTTGTTCAATGGCGGTTTGATTCCGTTCTACTTGACCGTCAAAGGGTTGGGCTTGATCAACAACTTCTTTGTGATGGTCCTTCCCACGGCTATTGATACCTTCTTACTCATCATTGGTAGCGCTGGTGATTTCCGGATTATGGTTCAGGTCGTTTTTCCCATTGCCAAGCCCATTATCGCGACGCTGCTGCTGTTCTACGCCGTTCAGCGCTGGAACGAATGGTGGCATGCGATGATCTTTGTCAACGATATTCAACTCGAGCCCCTCCAGTACCTTGTCCGGCAACTCTTGATCCAGGTTAGTTCCATCATTAACTCTTCGGCTGGAGCGGCGATGGCCGACCAGATTAAGAATCAGTCTGCTCAGGCCATCAAAATGGCTTCGGTGGTTATCAGCATCGTCCCCATTCTGGTCATTTATCCTCTTCTGACGCGCTATTTCAGTCAGGGGATTCTGTTGGGGTCTTTGAAAGAATAAAGAAAAGAAAGGCAGCGTTGCTGCCAGAAAACTGAGAAATAAGGAGAAAAAATGAAGAAGCTCTTGGTATTCGTTCTTCTCGCCGGTTGGGCGGGTTCGCTTTTTGCTCTCGATACAAGCAAAAAGCTTGAAATTAAGGTTGCGGTCTGGGACGTGCAGTCGGCGTTTGCCGATGCCAACGATCCCGTCCTTAAATATGTTCAAGATAAGTTCAATGTGACGTTTAAGCCGGCCGCCATGGGCTGGGATGACTGGCAGGCCAAGCTTAATCTTTGGGCAGCCTCGGGTGATATGCCTGACATCGCTACCATTGCCGACAGAAACATCGAGCTTAAGTTCATCAAGCAGGGTGTGATTCGGGCTCTTCCCAGTGATTTGAGTGCTTATCCTACACTGAAGGCACTTTTTGCACAGTCTGATGTGAAGCCTTTGGCTGTGAACGGTAAATTCTATCAAGTTCCCCGCCAGGGCGTGACGGAAGAAATGCAAGGTTTTGGAAGCGACCGTACCATCATTGTTCGTAAGGACTGGATGCTGAAAGCCGGTTTCAAGACCCCTCCCACGACCTTTGAAGATTTTCTGAAAATGGGCAAAGCCTTCGCCGATCCTTCCAAAGGGGTTTCCGGAATCGCTGTTGGTTTTGGAGGTGGTTTGATGGGCCTGTTCGAACCCGAAGCGCCTGCCATGCTCGGAGCGCATTGGAGCTTGGTGGGCGGCAAGTGGGTTCCTCCGACGATGACCCCGGCCTACATTCGAGCACTCACCCAGATCAGCCGATTGTACAACGAAGGCGCACTTGATCCCGACACCTTCATTTTGAAAGACAAAGAAGGAATGGACCGTTTTGCCCAGGGCAAAGCCGGTGTTCTGATCTATAACGGTGGTCCGAGTCATCTCAAGATGCTTTATGACCGCTGGAAGACCTATCCTAACAATCCGGACTTCGCCAGCACGATCATCCAGATCCCCTCTTGGAAAAATAGCGACGGCAAGGTTTATCGTACCGAGATGGAGAGTTACTGGTCGAGCAATATCTTTTCGGCCAAGATGGACGACGTCAAAATGGCGCGGGTTCTCGCAATTCTCGACTGGTTCCGTTCCGAAGAAGGGTTGAATCTTAACACGTACGGCCTGGAGGGTGTCGATTACAAAAAAGATGGTAGCAAGATGGTCATCACCCGAGAAAAGGACGCGACCACAGGACTACCCGTCTCGCTCGGAAAAAAATACCCCTCCATCAGTTCGATGTTTACCCACTTGGCGATTTGGTCGGCCGACGTCACCATGTGGCGCAAAGACGAAGCCAACTACGCGGCCTACGGTGTGGGCCCCCTCGATATCGCCATGGAATCTCAGCAGTGGCGCAAGGCTAACACCACGCTTTGGAAACCCAATTGGGACATCTATTTCCTCGATTACCCCGAAAAGGATAAGTTTTCTCGTTCTGATATCACCAACCAAGACACGATCAAGCTGATTCTTGACAAACAGGATCCAGTCACGGCCTGGCCCAAGGTTATCGAGAAGTACCGGGCTCAGGGACTCGACAAGATCATCGAGACTGTCAATAGTAGGATCAAGAAGTAACACGTCAGGGGTGAGGGGAACGCGTGCGGCAGTCTTTTTCGTTGAAGAGCCAGCTCCTGTTCTTCTCATCGCTTTCTTTTGCCGTTCTGGGAGTATTGCTGATCATTCAATACTCCCAGCTGTTGACGTCATCGTCAGAAAAAGCGGACCAATTCGTCAACTCCATTTTTCTTCAATTTTACAACACGATTGATGGACGCCAGCAGGAGTTGGCGCGGATTCTTACCACGACTGGAAACGACCAGGCTCTGCAGGATCACTTACAGGCCCATACTCCCCTCGAAAAGTACACCTCCTATCGGGTGTTGCATGCCAACCTTGTCAACTACTCCGGTTTAGCGCGTGGTGTTGAGGATTTCATCCTCCTCAGCGAAAATGGACGTTCGTTATCGTTACCGAGCAACCCCGAGTATTTGGCCTGGGTTGAAGAATTTAGTCGAAAGATTTCCCCGGACTACTTCGTTTCAGACGTCCGCAGAATCTCGCTGGGTGGGCAATCCAGCAACTCCTTTCTGATGGGCATTCAAGTGGGATTTTCACCCAGTGGGAATTTGCAGCAGGCAACTTTGGTGGTCCGGGTCAATCCGCAAACGCTTTTTCCATTAACCGACGAAATTGGCCTGTCGCCGGGGTGGCACTATTACATCACAAGCCGGGAAGGAACCGTTCTTGCGAGTGATGTTTCTACGGCAAAATACCTCCCCCTCGTCCTTTCCTCACCCGACTCGCTGATCCTGCGGCGAATGCTTTCTTTCTTGGGGGGAGAGGTTATCCTCGAAGTGCCTCGGGGGTTCATGAATCGTGAACTGATCCAAGTTCAAATTGGAACGGCTTTTCTTTATACAGCAATCTATCTGATTCTTTTCTTGGTCAATTGGAGGTTCGTCAGAAAGATCAGTCGGACTCACACGACGCTGTTGGAATCCATTGAGGCGATTTCCCATAGTGGCGATGGAACGCAGGGTCCGGCTGTCGTTCTGGGGGGGTACCGTGAAGCCGAGACCTTGGCGAACGGTTTCAATGCCATGAATTCGGCCTTGATTACGATGCGCCAGCGAGTCGTGGAAGAGCAATCGGCAAAGGTTCAGCTCGAGTTACGGGCGAAGATCGCCCAAAACGAGTACCTTTTGGCCCAAGTCAACCCCCACTTTCTTTACAACGCCTTTGAAACAATTCGAGGACTAGCGTTTAAGACCGGTCAGAAAGAGATCGCCGAAATCACAGAGGCACTCACACGGATTTTCCGCTATTCCTTGAAAGCAGAAACCATGGTTCCCTTGAGCGAAGAGATCAAGACCGTCAAAGCTTACCTCAAGATTCAAGAAACCCGCTTTGCTGGTCGGTTTTGTACTGAATACCAACTGGACGAGCCCATGATGGAATGCTTGGTGCCTAAAATGATCCTTCAACCTATTGTGGAAAACGCTGTCGTTCACGGGCTCGAGGGGTTGCTAGGACAAGGAGAGTTGGCCTTGGTCGTCGAAGATTTTGAAGGTCTTCTGCGAGTCACCATTTCTGACAATGGAGTCGGCATGTCACCAGAAAAAATGGCCGAACAGCTCCATCGGCTTTCCCGTCAAGTTGATGATCCCGATCGAAGCCATATTGGCATGCGAAGTGTCCAAGACAGGCTGCGAATCGCCTTTGGTGAGTCGGGGCGGTTTTCTCTGGAATCCTCTGATCGACCTCCCACGGGAACCAAGGTGATCTTGATGATGCCTGGCTTAGGGGATGTCAAAAAGGAGGTGGCGAGTGTTTCGGATCCTCGTCGTTGACGACGAACCCCTTGTCGCGGAGAGCTTTCGCGGGCTGGTTCCTTGGGACGACTACAAATGCACGGTGGTGGCGATGTTTCATTCGGCGGATGAGGCCCTCAGACAGATCGATCAATGGATGCCCGATATCGTTTTCACCGATATTCGAATGCCCGGCATGGATGGTCTGGAGTTCACCAAGGTTCTTCGCTCACAGTGGCCCCAGATCCCTGTCATTCTGATCACAGGACACGCCGATTTTAAGTACGCCCAGCGTGCGTTGCTGGTCGGTGCCTTTGGCTATTGCCTCAAGCCCTTCGACCTTTCTGAAATCCTCCCTCTCCTGCAAAAGGCCTGCGAACAACGCGCGGTTGTGAAGACACAACCCCTCCTTATGGGCAAAATCTTGGATCAGAACATCATTCCCGAAGTCTTTAGGCCGACAAAGAACCGGCCGATCCACCTCGTGGCGCTGGCATCGATCACCCCCTTTGAACCCCCCGGAGAGTGGGAATACTTCAGCCTTGCCATGGACCGCCTGGTGAGAGTGTATTTAGTTCAGAATATCTCGACCAGGACCCTTCGCATCTGGCTAGAATCCATCTCGCCCTCCTTGGTCCTTGGGCACGCATCCAGGGAGAGTCTCATGGATTCGACCAAACTGGAGACAACTTATCGGGATCTCAAAAGGGAAGCCTATCGTTTCTTCTTGGGGTCGGGTGCCCCCAATGGCTGGAAATTGCTGACACAGAATCTGATCCGTGAGGTCCAGCAAGGGCGTTGGGCTCAAGCCCTGGAACTCTGTACCACGTTTCGTATGGCACCTACCACGCCCGAAGCTGAAATCGGCGACGTGCAGTCCTTTCTCATCGCCATCCATGGCCTGCTCGATACCTTTGGCTCAACGTCGTCCCCTTCTTTTGGCGAAGATGACCTGGTGTTGAATTACGGGACATGGACTCAGGCCTTGCTCGAGTTGGAGGAGAGAATTGGAATCCTGGCAACGACCATTGCCGAGGTTGGTGAGAAATCGGCCCGCGACGGCAGAATCAAGACGGCCGTAGCCTACTTGCGTATGCACTCCTCGCGGCCAATTGAACTTCAGGAAGTCGCGTCAGCCTGTGGCCTGAGCGAAGCCTACCTGAGTACCCTTTTCAAAAAAGAAATGGGAGAAAGCCTGGTGACCTTTCTGAATCGAATTCGAGTCGAGGTAGCGGCTCGGTTGTTGATCGAAACCAGCTATTCACTTGAAGTCGTAGCCGAGAAATCAGGGTTCTCGAATGCCTTTTACTTCAGTCGCGTCTTCAAATCGATTACGGGACGAGCCCCGACGGAATACCGGCGGCGATAGTTTCAACGAAAAAGTCATCTCCACTCTTCACCAACCGTTCTTCAAAGAACAGCGCCCCTTCGCTGTTGACCACTTGAATTCGATGCCCATTGTGCCTCAGGACAACTGCTTGCCCCGCCAGGAACGGCAATTGGAGGCATTTCAGTGGCAACGATCCCCAAAGCACGTCAAGTCTCACGCCTTGATCTGACTTCACGATGTTTCCCCAGGCCGAATTGAGGCACCAGAACGAGCGAAACTCAGCGCCTTTGCATTCAACAGGGTTGAATCCTAGAAGCTTCCTGCCCGAATCGAAGCGGAACCCACTGTAGGCCAAAAGGAGTGAGTAGCTGGCCATCGACCGCGCGTAATTGCTCCCACACTCGATCTCACTCCAAGGGTTTCTCTTTTCTCCGTCGTAGCGGTTTCGGATGGACCGAACCACTGTCTCGGCTTCTTCCCAGAACCCATTCTGCAACAATTGCGCGGCGACTTGGTATTCGTAGCCGCTCTGCGTCTCGGTGGAATAAGTCAGGGGAACCTTCGGTCGGCGCTGGCCTTCCGGCCAGGAACAGACGACCATCCCGCCTTCGTCGTTGAGCGAGAAAATCCTCCAGGTGTTCGCGACGTCTCTAAGGTTTCTGATGTAGTTGTTTGTATACAGCGACTTCAACGCAATCCGCGTCTGTTCCGTATCGAAAACCTCCCCGAGCCCGATCAAGTTCGCATGCCATTGGGCGCACACTTGGTCGATGGCACATCCTTCGCCCACCTGGTACTTGATCTCCCCGGCCTCGCTGTTCCAGTAGGCCGTCATGATATCGTCCCCGAAGATCGAAGTGCCATCCACGTAGGGCTCGAGGAGACGTTGGTCGTTCAAATCCGTCTTTTGAACGTAATACTGGCCGTTGAAAAGGTTCTTATCTGTCCACTTTTTTCCCCGGCGGAAAAGCTCGTGAAACTCCTGGGCAGTTTCCGTCTCGCACAGGTACGTGGCGATTTCCGCGGCCGCCTTTAAAGCGGCCAAGTAAAACCCATTCATCCAGGAGTTGGGGCCGAACAACTCCATATCGAGGGTGTGGTGCTGGCGGCCCTCAAGCACCCCGTCGCGATCCGCATCCCAGCGGTCTTCGTTCGTTTCAGCCCAAGCGTAGGTGATGCACTTCTTCAGGTGCGGCCACACTGACCGCAGCCAGGCATCGTCGCCACAGATCTTCCATTCGCGGTAGCACTTGAGCACGCCGCCGAACTGACCATCCACACAGGCCCGAAAGTCCTGGGGTTCACGGCCCAAGGGCAGCTGAAGGCGAAATTGCATGCGACCGTCTTCACGCTGGTTGAAGCGAAAATCCAGGTCACGCATGCTCCGCTCGAGTTTCGGAAAAAGGAACGGGAGGGCGTAGGCGTAGTTCCACACGTGCGAACACGAGCCCTCGCACGCGCCGACGTCTTCCATGGCCCCTTCGAACGCATAAAACGACCCGTCGGTCAGCCGTAAACAAACCGGGGACTTAAGAACCGAGAGGTTGGCCGAAATGGCCTCCACGACGACATCGGGCATGGAAGACGAGAACAAGGCGTCCTTAAAGGCCGTCGTCTTTTCCAGAAGCCGACTCCAGTTCTCCAGGGCGTACCGCGCAGTGTTCGACGAGTCCTGGAAGACCGTCGCGTAGTAATTTTTCCAGTGATTGGGCACGTTGCTAGCCGGGGGATTCCAGGTATTGGAAACGTTAGGATAGTTCCACGCCAGAGCGAAACGAACGCGCTTGGTTTCGCCGGGGTTGAGAGAGAAATGAGCAGCCAGACTTGCAGTGTCGCGGTAACGCTCCGATGGTCTTTCGTCCACGCTGTACTGCCGGTTTTTCAGCGGCCCGGGGGCAGAAATATCATTCCAAAAGACTTCCAGGTTGTCACACCAACTTCCGCGGTACCAGTACTCCTGAAAACTCACTTCAGAGCAGTCTGTTGCCAGGGTCAGATCACCAAAATCGGTGTCTGTTTCATCAAACTGCGATGAGGTGAGTTTGATCTGCGAGAGGTGGCCCTCCCGAACAAAAGTGTTCTCAATCCTCTCCGTCGCGAGAGGATTCGAGACTGAGAAGCACACCGAGTAGTCCATCGCTTCTGGCGCTGGGTTTTTCACTTCGATCTCAAAAAAGGCTGCCGGGAGGCTTGAGTCGTGGTCATTAAGCGGGATGAAAGGATTGAAGGCCGTCAAACTCACCTCACCGGGAAACCTCTCATCGGCGAAATCGACTCGCGCGATCGGAAACTCGCCGACAAAAACGCAGTCTCTGAAGTGGGGCATTCCCGCCATGGTATTGCTGTCGGGCCCAAAGCCATAGCCACTATGGTGCCAGCCACCGCGCACAGGCTGACCGACGTATCCCGGTTGAAGGTCACCTTGGAGCACCCGACAATCGACGACACGGCCCTGCGACTCGGCTTTGACAGCAATATGGCTGAAACCGTTGAAGCTACGTTTATTGGGTCGGTTAAAAATCTCCCAATCAATCAGTCTGCCGTTGCCTGCTAGGCCAATGCAACCGGAGCCAATCCCTCCAAGGGGAAATGAGATTTCTTTGGTGTGAATACCCTGGTAGCTGGAATGTTGCTTCACGAGGTTTTTTCCTTATCCGCAAATGCTTAGCCTTTGACAGCGCCAACCATGATGCCTTTGATGATCTGTTTGTTGAAAATGAAGTACAGCGCGAGCGATGGAATCGTACCCATGACCATAACGGCGAACTGCAGCGAATAGTCCGCTCCGAACTGGTTGGTAAACTTGTAAATGGCGAAAGGAAGGGTCTTCAGATCTTCATTGCTGAGGTACGTGGCTGCCATGATGAACTCGTTCCAACAGGAAATGAACGTCAGAATCATGATTGTCACCAAGGCAGGCTTAGTAACTGGCATGATGATCTTGAACACCACAGCGAAGTACCCACACCCATCAATGATGGCCGATTCATCCAACGACTTGGGCACCGATTCGAGGAACCCGGTCATAATGAAGACCGCAAGAGGCATCGAGAACGCGACGTAGGGAATGATCAACGAGAAATAATTGTCGCGGATCCCGAGAAGGCTGAATACGATGAAGTTGGGCAGTAGAGTCGTGTGAATAGGAATCATCATTCCCAGAAGGATCACGATGAGGAAGAACTTGCTCAGTCGCCATTGAAGCCGTTTAAGGGCATAGCTCAACGTCAGCGCCAAGTACAACGTCACAGCCACTGAGACTCCACAAACAAGCAGGCTATTAAGGAGGAACAGAGGGATTCTGCCGCGTTCCCACGCGATGACGTAGTTTTGAAACTGAGGCGGATCGGGCCACTTGAGAACCTCGGATCCGAAGAAGTCGCCGCTCTTCAAGAGGGAGAAGTCGACCAACCAGACGAGCGGAAAAAGCTGCAATAAGGCAAAAAGGAAAAGGAGGACGACGATCAGACCCTCGGCAAGCCGATGTTGTAGGGCAAGAATACTCATGTTGTTCTCCTAGACGAGTCCGCCGTCTTTCTTGGTGAATCTGTCGAACGCAATTGTGAGACCAAGGCAGATCAAGGCGAACACCACTGAGATGGCATTGGCGTACCCGAACTCAGAACTCAGAAAGGCCTTGCTGTAGAGGTAATTGGCGACAAACTGCGTCGCGTTGGCCGGTCCCCCTCCGGTGGCGAGGTACACCACTTCCATTTGCTTGAGGGCATTGATCATGGCCAGTGTCACGTTGACGATAATGACCGGCTTCAACAGGGGTAGAGTGATCTTGAAGAGCACGCGCCATTCACCGGCACCGTCGATCCTGGCTGCCTCGTACAGCTCCTCCGGGACTCCCTTGATCCCTGCGTAGTACAGCAAAAAGCCGTAGCCAAACCCAATCCAGATGGTCATCGCCAACAACGACGGGAGTGCCAGGTTGTAATCGGCCAGCCATTCCTGCTTGAAATCGCCCAAGCCGACGGCTTGGAGCAGATTGTTCAGCAAGCCAAAGGAAGGGTTGTAGACGTTCACCCAGAGTTTTGTGACGACCACAACCGAAATCATGGCAGGAATGAAGAAGAGGATCTGGAAGAAGAGTTCGAGTTTCCCCGAAAGCTTGTCGAGCAGAACAGCCAGAAGGACGCAGATAGGGTGTTGAATCAGAACGTAGCCCAGTCCCAGCAACAGCGCGTTCAGGAGCGAGGACCAGAACACGTTGTCGTTGGTGAGCAGCTCGACAAAGTTTTGGAACCCGATGAACCGCGCATCACTGATTCCGTGGGAATCCGTTAGGCCCAGATATCCGCTGAGGATAAGGGGAAATAGGATGGCGAGGCAGAACACCAGGAGGCCTGGGGCCATCAGAAGCACAATAGTCGTGCGGTTGGACTTATGCATGGGTGATCTGCCTCCCTTGAACCCTTAATCTAGTTGATGCTGTTCTTTGCAGAGGAAGCGTCGACCTTGTCCCAGAACTGGGCGGGGGTGTTCTTGCCCACGAGCAACTCCGAACCGAAGTTCAGAACGTCTTCCTGGAACGCCGAAGTCAGGCGCCAGGCAAAGGGCTGGCCGCTGATCGACTTAGCCGACGCGAAGATGCCAGAAATGTCCTTGGCAAGCGGAGTCTCCGTGCCCATCAGGTACGCATCCCACTTCTGCGCGGGGGTCGCGATCCCCTGTTGCCAGGCGATTTTCGCCCAGTTTTCGGGCTTGAACATATACCGGAGGAACTTGATCGCTTCGTCCTTGACGGTGGACTTGGGGTTGACGCTGTAGATGCCGCCAGTTCTGCCCAGTACGTCCTGACCTGTGTCTTTTGCGCCGTCCAGTGTCGGGAAGAAGGCGAAGCGCACGTTCTTGCGGAAGTCTTCAGGGAATGAGGTGTTGGTGGCCATTCCCATTTCCCAGGTTCCCATGTAGTACATCGCCGCTTTGCCCTGCACGAAGAGGTTCTGGGCAACGCCGTAGTCGTCGCCGATGTAGCCTTTCTGGAAGACGCCGGTATCGCCGAATTCCTTCAGAAGCTTAGCCGCGTCGAGGGCAGCCTTCTGTTTGCCAAAGGTTGACTTTCCGTCCATCACTTCGGCCATAAGAGTTTGCCCCCCGCTGGTCCGGATGAGAAGGTCGTTGAGCAGCACGACCTGGTTCCAGCGGTCCTTGCCGTTGAGCGCTACCGGAACGATGCCGTTTGCCTGGAAGACCTTGGAGACGGCTTTGAGCTCACTGATCGTTTTGGGAACCTTCAGCTTATACTTGTCGAAGAGGGCTTTGTTGTAGAACAAAGCCCAAATATCGAAGTTGCGCGGGACACCATAGAGCTTGCCGTCCCGAACCGACTCCTCCAGCGCACCAGGAAGGAAGTTTGACTTCTTGAAGTCGGCGAGACCGAGATCGGCGGCATAACCGCCCTTGATCATCGGGTCGAGCGATGCGGGATCACACCAGTTCATGTAAATGTCGGGCAGTTGGTTCGATGCGGCATAAATCTTGATCTTGGTGCGGTGTGCCTCGTTGTCGTTCAACTCAAACTGGATCTTGATACCGGGGTTTTCCTTCATGTAGGAGTCGGCCAAGAGCGCGTTCAACTTGCCCATGCCTTGCGTTTGATCGGGGTTGTTGTCGGCAAACTTGATCACGGTTTGTGCTGAGGCAGCTGCTGCCGCCATCAGTGCGCTTGCCAGAACCAGAAGCATCTTCTTCATTGCAGGAACCCTCCATCACCATTTTCCTGGTGGAAAGACAAAAATCGCCAACCCAAAAGGGTCAACTTGTGACCGCCGTCCCTCGCCGAACCGAGGTCAAAACTTAATAATCTGACCGTAAACGCAACCGGAAGCGCTTCCGGAGGCGTTTACAGGAACATTGAACCCGGTTATACTTTTTGTCAATGAGTATTTTTGGGGAATTTCCATGATCACCATCAAAGACATCGCCCGCCTGTGCAACGTCTCAGTCACCACGGTGAACCGGGCCCTCAGTGGCAAGCCGGACGTGAATCCCGAAACAAAGAAGCTGATCGTCGAAACCTCGGCACTCCATGGCTACCGACCCGACCTTCTGGCCCGACGACTGGCCAAGGGATCAAGCCAGGTCATCGGAATCCTGGCCTTCGACTTGGAAAACCCGTTCTTCAACCAGTTCGTGAGCCATTTCCAGAGGTTCGCCAAGGCCCTCGGCTATGGAATCCATACGGCTCTGATCGAGAACCGTTCGGAAGACGAGCCTCATGCCTTAATCGAGCTGGCAAGTTTGCGCGTGGCCGGCATCGTCTACGTGCCGCTGAATGAGGGTGAGGACTATGAGGCCTTGGTTTCCAGCCTCGGCGTTCCCGTGGTGTGTCTGATCAACCGTCTTTCTTCGAAGTTTGATTTCGTGGGCACCAACGAGGCCGAGGTCATGGCTGAACTAGTCCACGAGATCCTCGATCGCGGTTACCGGAGAATTCTGTTCTTCAGCCCCAGGCCCCTAGCCGAAGAAGGCCTCAACCGCTATAGCCTCCTCGAGCGCGAGCGAGGCGTGGTCGACGTTTTGAGGGAGGACCCCCGGGTGGAGTCGTGGGAGGTCATCGACAAGGAAATCGACTGGACGCCTGTCGCCGGGAGGATTCGCGAGCAACCGGGGACCACCGCCGTTGTCTGTTTTAACGATTTTCGGGCACTGAGCGTGATGCGGTCGCTTCGGGACCACGCTCTAGAACCCGGGCGCGATTATGGGCTCACCGGGTTTGACCAGTTGGCCATCGCGCAGTATTTCCGCCCGCTGTTGACCAGCATCGAGTTCCCCGTGGCAGCCATGGCGGAAAGTGCCCTAGACTTCCTCTTCCAGGCCATGGAACCGGAGAACAGGGGGGGCGGTCGTGAGCTGATTGTGCCATCCAGAATCGTTCAAGGAGACACGCTGCAAAGCCGGGGGTGGCTTCCCAAGTAATCAGGTCCCTGGCAAATAAATTCGACAAGAAATCCCAAAAAATCGCACATTGCTGAAGACGATATTTCGTTTTAGCCTCACTCTGCGGAGAAATACAATGAATAAACCTTCAAAAACAGAAAAGTCCGAATCCTTCCAACCAGGCGAATTCTGGAAAGACAACAACGGAGTTCATATCAATGCGCATGGTGGGGGTATGCTCTTTTTCGAGGGGACTTACTATTGGTTTGGTGAGCACAAATTGGAGGGCACCATAGGGAATACCGCTCAGGTGGGAGTCCATGTTTACTCCTCCAAAGACTTGTACCAGTGGAACGATGAAGGAATCGCGCTGAGCGTGTCGCATGATCCTCATAGCGATATCACCAAAGGTAGTGTGATCGAACGTCCCAAGGTGATTTACAATCACAAAACAAAGAAGTTTGTGATGTGGTTCCACCTTGAACTGAAAGACAAAGGCTATGATGCCGCGCGAGCAGGCGTGGCTGTGGGCGACAATCCGACGGGACCTTTTACCTTCCTCAAAAGTTTCCGCCCCAATGCCGGACATTGGCCTGTCAATGTGCTGGCTTCTCAGAAACTTCCCATTTCAGAAACGGTAAAATCCCAATACTGCGGGGGCAAAGGCTGCCTTCCTGACCATCCAGACATCGTCAATCTGTTGGGACGTGATTTCAAGGGCGGGCAAATGTCCCGTGATATGAACCTCTTCGTCGATGACGATGGAAAGGCCTATCACATATACTCTTCAGAAGAAAACAGCACGTTGCATATCTCGCAATTGTCAGACGACTATTTGACGTGTTCGGGAATTTACGGCCGTTTTTTTGCTGACCGTTATATGGAAGGCGCTGCCCTGTTTAAAGCCCACGGAAAATACTACCTCATCGCCTCGGATTGCACTGGTTGGGAACCCAACGCTGCCCGTTCAGCCGTCGCCGATTCGATTTTTGGCCCCTGGAGAGAGTTGGGAAATCCAGCGATAGGACCGCACTCTGAAGTTACCTTCTTTTCCCAAAGCACCTTTGTCTTTCCTGTCGTTGGGAAAAAGGATGCTTTCATTTTTATGGGGGATCGTTGGCGAGGTGAGAATGCCATCGACGGCCGCTACATCTGGCTTCCGGTGGAATGGGAAGGGGAACGACCACGGATTCAATGGGCAGCTGAGTGGGATCTCGGTGTTTTTACGAGCGGACGTAATGGAACGAGTGCATGATGGTTCTCCACTATACCAGAACTGTGCTATTTCCGGCCATTGGAATACCTTGACAGTCTTTGCACAGCCGATCGATAGTGCAGCCTGATGACGAAATCGAATCGACCTGGACTCTCCCTTCGTCAAAGTCTCTTTCTGTCGAGCATGGGCGTCTTGTTTCTTGCCACCAGCCTCGTTGGAGGAACTCTCTATTTTGTTTACGAGACAGCCCGGTTGGAGGATGCGAAAGATTTCGCAAAAAGCCTTGCGGCTTCTGCCTCAGAGAACGTCTCGAACCATGCCCGTGAGGTTGAGGACTTTCTCTGGTCTAAGCTAGCCTTCGATGGTTTTTTTAGTCAAAACCAATTATCAGCAACTACCGTTTATGCTCAACAGAAAACCGCCCGTGACTTGGCGTTTCAATTGTCTGCGGTTCAAGCCCCAATCCTTGAGTACTACTTGGAAAACGAAGCGGGGCATAGCCTCAGTTTTTCGGTCACGGGAGAGTTAGTCACGCTGCCGTCCACCCTTGCTCCGGTCATCGCCACAGAAAAAAACAAAAGCCGTCAGCTTTGGGGTGCTGCCCAGTGGAGAGTCATCCCCAGCCGTTCCAATATGGTGTACCTGTCCAGAGCCATCTTCGATCCCGAGACGACTGCCTATGCCGGATTCTTTCTAGCCTTGGTTCCCCTCGCCTTCTTTGATGCCATGGTAGCCGACTTGGTTCAGGAGGATGCCGGTATCATTCTCCAAGACCGTGGTGAACGAATCGGTCATGACGACCTCAAAGAGGTCCTTCTGGGGGACGGCCGGGAAAGGTCCGCTTCGTTTGATACCAATGGAAGTACCGTCTACTACTCCACCGGCTACGATCAACGTGACCGATGGGGGGTTGCGGTTCTGATTTCCAGGAATCTCGTTCTCGACAACCTGTCGGCGGCACGTGCTTTGGTTGCCCTTGTTGCGGCAGTCTGCTTTCTTTTTGCCCTCGCCTTATCCTACCTCCAAAGCCGGTCGGTCACCCGCAGCCTGGAGTCATTGACGCAGTCCATCCAAGCGGTTGCTGGGGGAGACCTTGCCGTGACAATTCCTGTTGAAGGCGGGCGCGAAGTCGCTGCCTTGGCACGAAACTTCAATGCTATGGTGGGACGGCTGGATGAAATGCTGAGGGATCTGTCGCAGGAAAGAGGGGCCAAGCAAGAAGCCGAACTTCGCTCCCTCGAGGCCGAATACCGCAATCTTCAAGCCCAACTCAACCCCCATTTTCTGTACAATGCGCTTGAGACCATCAATAGTCTGGCAAAGCTGGAAAAAGTACCCCGCATCGCCACACTGGTTTCTGCCTTGGGCGTGCTGTTGCGCGGTGCGTTGGGTCAAGCTGAGCAAACCGTCACCCTTTCCAGAGAATTGGACTATTTGAGAAGTTATCTGCTGTTTCTTCAGACGGCTCTAGGAAGCGATCTCCATGTCGAGATTGACGTGCCTGCGCGATGGGGCGGGCACTCTGTTCCGAAATTCCTCCTTCAACCTCTGGTAGAGAATTCGCTCCGTCACGGTTACCCCGATGGGGTTACGAATGCCAAGATTCGAGTTGTTGTTTCCGAGGGTGAAACGGGCACATGGGAAATCCAAGTCTCCGATAATGGTGCCGGAGTTTCTGCCTCTCGTTTGGTAGAATTAAGGGAATGCCTGTTGCATGACCAAGGCTGGCCGCTCTCCTCGAATTCGGGTGTTGGACTACACAATATCCATCGGCGTTTGGCTATCAAATATGGGGCACTGGCAGGGCTTCGCATCGAGTGTCCTGGTCAGGGAACCGTTGTCACCATCGTACTTCCCCTGGAAGCGAACTAAATGCACAGAGTTGTTCTGGCCGACGACAATGCCTTGGTGATCGACTCGTTGATCCAGTCCATCCCGTGGGAAACCCATGGTTGCGAGGTAGTGGGCCGGGCAAAAGACGGCAGAGGAGCCTTGGAAACGACCCTTGGCCTGCACGCCGATATTTTGATCACCGATATCCGCATGCCCATTCTTGATGGTCTGACCGTGGCAGAATCGATTCACGAAGCAGGCGCACGAACCCGCGTCATTATCATCACTGGCTTCGCTGAGCTGGATTACGCCCGTCGTGCCCTGCGCTCATCTGCCGTCGATTTTATTCTCAAGCCCATCGACAACAACGAGCTGGAGGCCGCCCTCGATAGGGCCATCGCGGCTCTCCCTGCGAACGCCGATCCGCCTTGGATTGAAGGGGATTTCAGCCCCTTGGTACGAAGGACGCTCGAGTATCTCGAGGCTCAGGCCGGTGCACTTTTGACCCTGGAAGCCGTGGCAGGGCACATGGAACTGAGTTCGGGACACTTGAGTCGCGTTCTCAAAAAAGAGACGGGGCTGGGGTTTGTTGAGCTTGTTAACCGGTACCGCATTCACGAGGCGATCCGGTTGTTGAAAACAACCAACCTTAAGGTGTACGAAGTGGCAGCTCGGGTCGGCTTTGAGAATCCTGCTTACTTTCATCAAGTTTTCCGCAAGCTGACCGGACAAGCCCCGCGGGACTATGTCAGAAAACCTAACAAAATGACGGATCCTCTCACTTTCGGGAAATCTAGAACGACCACAGACTGACTGGGAATTTCAATCCTGAGGAGGTCTTCCATGACCATACTAAAACGAATTGCCACGTTGACAGTGGCAATCTGCCTGGTAGCAGCAACCGCGACTGCTCAGACTGCCAAGCCGGTTACCATCCGGTTGTTCCACCATATGAGTGAGCAATCGAAAAGAGACGGGCTCGACAAGGTGATCGCCTTGTTCACCAAGGCCAACCCCAATATCAAGGTGGAGGTCGAAGCCACGGACTTCAACAGCTATGGCACCACCCTGAAAGTCAAAATCGCAGCAGGCGATGCCCCCGACATCATGTTTGGTCTCCCAACGGTTTACTCCGACCTGGTGAAGGCAGGCCAAGTTCTCGACCTGACCGGCAGTTCCTTCCTTGCGAATGTGTCGTCTTCCTCCTTGGACTCTGTGAAAATCGGAGGAAAGGTCTACGGCCTTCCGCTCGATGTGCAGACCATGGGAGTCTTCTACAACAAAGCGCTGTTCGCGGCCAACGGTTGGAAAGTGCCCAAGACCTATCCTGAACTGATCACCCTGGCCAAGGCCATCAAGGCCAAGGGTTTGGTTCCCTTTTCTTTCGGGTTCAAAGACGCTTGGACGGCCCAGGTTCTTTTCGCAAGTGACCTCAACGGTGGTGCCCTTGCAAAAATGCCTGATCTGTTCTCAGCAACGCTTACCAGGACCAAGAAGTTTGCCGCCTATCCTGAATTGAGCGCTGCCTTTGATCGCTACGCCGAGCGTTTGGGTTATGGAAATGAGGATCCGTTCAGTGTGAGCTATTCCCAGCAGCTGGATCAGTTTGCCACGGGAAAAACCTTGATGGTGGCACAGGGAAACTGGGCCGTCGGTGACATTCGGAAAGCAAACCCCACAGGACAGTTTGGATTCTTTACCAACCCCTCCTTCGCCAAGGAAGCAGACAACTTACTCGATATTTCGGTGGACGATTGCTTCATGGCCAGTGCTCAAACCAAGAATAAGGATGCTGTCTTGAAATTCCTGGCTGTCATGGTGTCCGCCCAAGGGGCGGCAACTTGGGCTGAAACCGCCCAAGTTATCTCGGTGGTGAAGAACGTCAAACTAGCATCGGTTGACCCCATGCTTTCCGACATACAGGCCATCTTGACCTCGGGAAAGACCTTCAACTTTGGTCCGGTTTACGTTTTGACCGGCCAGTATGACAAGACCTTCCGCCAGATTCAGGAAGAGTTCGCCGCTGATTCCAAGCGAAACACCAGCGCTTACATCAGTCGGCTTGATGCGGAGTTCGACAAGATCAAGGCCATGGAATAAAAAGATCGGAATCCAGAGCGGGTGGGGCCAGCCCTCCCGCTCTGCTGACACCAAGGAAACCCATGAAAGCTTCTGCACGCGCTCGGGCCTTCGGCCGGTCCCTCCCGGACCTCTGGTTTGTTCTTCCAGCCCTTATCTTGTTCATTTTTGTTGTCGTTGTCCCGTTCTTCCGCGGTTTTGGAATTGCCTTTACTAATTGGGATGGGTTTTCCCCCAAGCAGACCTTTGTCGGATTTCGGAACTTCCTCCTCTTGCTTACCGACTCGGCTCTTTTACCCCCCCTGTGGAATACCCTGTATTTCACCGGGATCACGGTCGTCATGGTCAACATCCTGGGTCTCGCGGTAGCCCTCGGGGTCGACCGGAAATTCCCGGGGGTCGGGGTTGTGAAGACAATCTTTTTCCTCCCTATCGTTGTGAGTCTGGTTCTTGCTTCGTTCATCTGGTCCTATCTGTTTTCCGATGTCTTTCCCCGGATTTTTCATGCGCCGGGATTACTGGGATCGGCAGACACCGTCATGAGCGGACTGGCACTGATTTGTCTTTGGCGCGACACAGGGCTCGCCATGCTGACCTACTTAGCCGCGCTGAAAACCATTCCCGAGGAACTCAAAGAGGCTGCCATGATTGATGGTGCCGGAATCTGGCAGCGCTTCCGAGTGATTACCGTGCCGCTCATTGTCCCGGCCTTCACCATCAATGTCACGTTGTGGTTGGGGTGGGGCCTCAAAGTCTTTGATTATCCCATGGCGGCAACCGGTGGTGGTCCAGGCGCCGCCAGTTGGACCTTAGCGATCTATGTGTACGAATATGCCTTTCCCTATGGAAAAGCTGGTTATGGACAAGCAGCCGCCTTGGTTCTCTTTGTTCTGGTTTTTACCCTTTCAGCCTTGGTGACCAAGATTCTGCGAAGCAAGGAGCTGCAATCATGAGCCGTTCCTCAACCCGGGGGTATTTCGTTCCTTTTCTTATGATTGTTGCGGCTCTGGCCTATCTGGCTCCGTTCTACGTCAGCGTTGTGTACTCGATGAAAACGGCTCGTGACTCGGCTCTCGATCCTTTGGCTTGGCCCGTTGTCCCTCATTGGGAGAACTACACCCGAGCCATCGACGTTTCCAACTTCTTCCAAGCGCTTGGCAATTCCTTCGTGGTCACGGTGTCGGTTGTCATGATCCTTGTATTGGTATGCTCGGCAGCGGCCTGGCCACTGGCCCGAAACCAGAGCCGAGTCTTTCAGGGGCTGTACTACCTTTTCCTGGCATCGATCATCCTGCCCTTTCAGGTCATCATGTTCCCGCTCTACGCCCAATTTCGAGCCCTGGGGCTGCTGAACTCCCTCCCGGGTCTGGTGCTCGCCATCTCGGGATTCCAAATCGGTTTTACCATTTTTCTCTACACCGGGTTTGTGAAGACAGTGCCCCGTGAACTGGAGGAAGCGGCCCGAATCGACGGATGCGGTCGTGGTAGAACGTTCTTCCTCATCGTGTTTCCCCTGCTGAAACCCATCACCTTCACCGTTGCTGTCCTGGCTGCTCTGTCGGCTTGGAACGATTTTTCCATCTCGATGATCTTTGTCCAGAGAGACGAGGTCCGCACCCTGCCCCTCACTCAGTACTATTTCTTCGGGCAATACAGCGTCGAGATCAATATGGCCTTTGCCGCCTTCACGTTGGG
>JAIFLN010000058.1 GCA_020049045.1 Spirochaetota bacterium
GCACTTCCTCTTCAAGGCCCGCTTCCAGCATGGCATCGACGCGGGCCTCAATGCGGGCGTACAGCTCTTCCCGGGGGCGGTCCAGACCTGCGATAAACACGGCGCCTGTTTCCGGTGCAGGTTTACGGCCAAAGGACGACAGGGGTCTTCCGGTTTGAAGCCAGACTTCCCAGGCACGCTGCAGCCGATAGCTGTCGTGGGGCTGAATACGGGTTTCGCTGGCCTGGTCGACGGCAGCCAGCGACCGGCGGAAGGTTTCTTCCCCCTCGGCCTCCCACTTCGCGTGGGCCTTCTCGCGAAACGGCGGCTGCGAAACCGGAGTCTCGGGCATACCCAGCAAATAGTTCTGAAAATAGAAGGCCGTGCCGCCGGAAAGGACGGGAATATGGCCACGGGAACGGATGGCCTCAACGGCACGCGAGGCTTCGACGACAAAATCGCCGACGTCAAAGCCTTGGTCGGGGTCACGGATATCGATCAGATGGTGGGGAATTCGCGCTTGTTCTTGTTGGCTGGGCTTGGCCGAGCCGATGTCCAAACCGCGGTAGACCTGAATGGAATCGACCGCAACCACTTCAAAGCCGGGGGGAAGGTCCTCGGTCAAAAACCGGGTCTTTCCGACACCGGTGGGACCGAACAGGACGACCGAAGGACTATTCTTCGAGCTGGTACTCAATTTTCTTGGAGAAGATCTGGTGCAACGACGTGGAAACCACTTTGCCGTGGTGGAGGGCCAAATCTTCGTCACCGATCTCAGTGATCTGCTTGGCGCGGCGGATGACGGCGTTGGTCACTTCGTAGATGTTGCCTTCGAAATTGACGATCTTATCGAGGTTGATGGCCATGGTTCCCTCCGGAGCATAAATTGATACCCTGTTTTCGCGTTCGTGTAAAGGGGCACGGGAGATCAGTTCGATCCCAGAGCGTCGATGCGCTTCTTGACCCGGGCGGCATCGTCACCCCGCCCGGCCTGGTTCCAAGCCTCAGCGGCTTCTTTCAACACCTGCACCCGGAACTCCAGCGGAACCCCCGGGCCAGCGGCCTTCTCGGCCGACTCCCGCTGACGGGCAGCGGCGACCTTATCGCCTTCCTTTTCGGTGACCTGCGCCAAAGCCCAGCGGGCCTTGAACATCGACAGGTCGTCGCCCAGGTTCGAGGCCGCCTCCAGCGCGGTGCGGGCCTCAGAGGTCATTCCCCTGCCTAAATGCCAGCGCCCGACAATAGCCAGGGCTTCGGAACGCTGACTGGTCCAGGGGGCCGTCCGGCTCAGCTCTTCCAGCTCGGCACGGGCGGTGTCGGTGTCCGAGTCCAGCCGCGAGAGCGCCCAGGCCAGAGCAAACTCGGTGGCAACCTCGGGGGCCAAATTCCAGTCCCGGGAGGCGGTAAACAACGCTTCCAGGGTTTGGGGAAACGGGAGGGCGGCGGCAGCGGCGGCCCGGGCCACAGGGGCCGACGACGATTGGCGGCCGAATTTTCGGAAGTATTCGGCGTACCGGGACAACGCCTGGTCGGCCTTTCCGCCGCTCAAAAGAGCCCCTGCGGCACGCGGCAGTGCCGCTTCGGCCACCGCCGAGGCGGGATGCCTCTGGAGAAGTTCCTGGAAGGCCTGCACCGCCCAGTCAGACAGGCCCAGCGCAGTGGCCGCCTGCCCCCAGCGGTACCAGGCCTCGGGTGACGGAAGAACCGCTTCCAGGGCCAATAGCTGGTTCCAGCCTTCCTGGGGTCGATCCAACCGCAACAGGGCCGTTGCCATGCCTTCTCGCGTTAGTGCCAAAGCATCGCCCTTCAAGTCCGAGACCACTAAGGACCAGGTGTTGAAGGCCCGCTGCCAATCCTTGGCCGAAAAATAGACGGCCCCCTGACGGTAACGGGACTGCGCAGCCTGCGGCTGGTCGGGGTAGCTTTGAGAGTAGCGGGCAAAAGCCGCAGACGCTTCGTTCACCGCCCCGGCCCCCACCTGAGCCTCGGCCAGCGACCACAGCGCACGGGCGCGGGCCGCAGGTTCGGGCAGGGTCTGTTCGGCCAGAGCGTAGGCTTCCACCGCCTCAGCAAACCGGCGGGCCTGCAGGGCGTTCCTGCCCAGGGCCGCCCAGGCTTCGCCGGTCCAGACACCATTGGGAACCTCGCGGATAAGGCGTTGCAGGCTGCCCCGGGCCAAATCGGTCTGGCCGGAATTGACAAAACAGACACCCCGGGCCAACAGCGCCCGCTGATAGAGGTCGCCCGATTTCAACTCCTGAACCACCCCGTAAAACCACGCCTCGGCACGCGCGGGTTCCTGACGGGCCAGGTACACCAGGCCCGTCTGATAACGGGCTTCGGGTCCTTCGGCGGCCTTGGGATAGTCCTTCAGCAACCGGTTGAAATCCAACAGTGCACGGGTCGAATCACCGGCACCATGGGCCAGTCGCCCCCGGGCCAACAACCACGCGGGCATTTTCGCTGATTTCGAGTAGTCGGCAATAAGGCGGTCCCAAACTTTTCGGGCTCCGGCAGCATCACTCAAGGTTAGCCGGTTGAGGGCCGCGCGGTCCAAGGCAGCTTCGCGCAGGGCTGCCGGCGCCGTGGCATGATCCTTGACCCAGGTTTCCAGGGCCTGGGCTGCTCCAGCCGTCCTCCCCGAACTCTCTTCCAAAAACGCGTACCGGAGGATGGCAGGGCCTCCCAAGGTACCATCGGGCCCCTGCGAAGCGCGAAGCCACCAGGCGGAATCAGGGGCCCCGGCGTCTTCGGCAGAGCGGGCCCGGTTCAGGGCCAGTTCCTGCTTTTTGCGCAGATCCGGTTCCCGGTTCCAACGGCGCTCCAGCACAACCAACAGCACCTCAAGGTTACCCTGGCCCTTGGCAACCAGCACCCGCCGGGCATCCCAGCGGTCCAATTCCTTCGGAAACCGGACATCCGAGGTTTCCAGCAGCTCCCAGGCCTCATCCAAACGGCCCATGTTCAACAACAGGTCAACAGCCTGAGTTCGCGCCGACAGGTCCCAACGGTCTCCGGGGTTGGCTTCCCAGGCACGACGGTAGCGCGCCAGGGCTTCTTCCAGACGGCCGGCCTTCTTTTCTTCATCACCCCAAACCGCCCAGGCCTGGGACAAAAGGACAGGTTCCTTGCTGGCCTGGGTGAACGCCTGCAAGGCTTCTCTGGCTTCGGGTCCCTTTCCCAGGGCCACCCTGGCCAGGGCCAGGTTCAACAAGGCCCGCGTTGTGAAGGGTTCCGCGTCCGGGTACCGGGCCTGAGCCGTCAGTTCCCGTTCGGCCACAAGGTGCTGACCGGCCCCGAGCGCAGCAGTGCCCTTCCAGTACGGAAGCCGCTGAAAATAGGCCGAACGCGGCCAGGCACGGTCCATTTTTTGAAAGGCGTCGAGGCTCCCCCGGTAGTCGGCCAGCTGGTACAGGGCCACACCACGCAGAAACGCCGCCGTCGGAGCCTCGGCATCGTCGGGATTCTCCTGGACAAAGCGCCCCAGAAGGGCAGCCGCCCCCTTCCAGTCCTGGCGTCCAAAAGCGGTCTTGCCTTCGTCCAGAGGGTTGGAAAACCCACCTGCCGCCACCAGTGCAAGCAGGAGGATTGCCGGAATTTTCAAGTCAGCGGGCGCCAGCCAGGGGTGACCCGGTCGGCAGGGGTTGGAATTTTTTGATCTTCAGAGCCAGCTTTTCATTGCGAAGCTCCACCGTAATATGGTCCCCGCTTTCCAACTGGCCCTGCAAAATACGGGTCGACAGCATGTCTTCCAGCTCCTTCTGCAGGGTTCGCCTCAGGGGCCGGGCACCGTAGGTAACGTCGTAGCCCTTCTGGATAAGCCAGCCGCGAGCCTTCGGTGTGACTTCAATATGAAGGTTGCGCTGCAGCAGCCGCTCCCGAATTTCTCCCAGCATCAGATGGAAGATGCTCTCAACTTCTTTTCCGGTCAGGGCATGGAAGACCACGGTCTCATCGATGCGGTTGACAAATTCGGGGCGGAACAGCCGCTTCAGTTCGGCCAGCGCCGACGCCTTGATCTCGGAATGGCTCAGCATGCCCACTCCCGTCTGAAAGCCCAAAGAGCCGGCCTTGGTGATCTGCCGTGCCCCGGCGTTGCTGGTCATCACAATCAGGCAGTTGCGGAAACTCACCGTATGACCCAGGTTGTCCTGCAACTCCCCTTCCTCAAGGATCTGCAAGAGCAGGTTGAACACGTCAGGATGCGCCTTCTCGATCTCATCGAGCAGCACCACGCTGTAGGGCCGCCGCCGAATCTTCTCGGTCAGCAGTCCCCCTTCCTCATAGCCCACATACCCGGGGGGAGCTCCCACCAGGCGGCTGACGTTGTGCTTTTCCATAAAGTCCGACATATCGAGCCGGATCAGCGACTCGGCGCTGCCGAACAGAAATTCGGCCAACGTCTTTGCCAGCAACGTCTTTCCGACACCGGTGGGTCCCAAAAAGATGAAGCTTCCCAGCGGGCGTTTGGGTGAGTTCAACCCCGTACGGCTGCGCCGGATGGCCGAAGCGATGGCGGCGATGGCCTCGTCCTGACCGATCACCGACTGGTGAAGCGCACTTTCGATCGCCAACAGCTTGTCTGCTTCGGTCTGGGCAATGCGGCTGATGGGAATTCCGGTGATTTCAGACAGAATGTTCTGAATGTCCTCGGCACCCACAATCCGCGGATCGCCCTCACCGCCCTGCTCCCAGCGGATCTTCAGATCCTCGATCTCCTGCTTGAGCTTTCTCACATCATCGCGGATGGCTGCCGCCCGCTCGTAATTCTGGCTGTTGACCAGTTCGTTCTTCTCGCGGGTCAAGGTCTCGACCTGGGCTTCCAGATCTTGAATTTCGCGGGGACGGCCGCTGGTGGAAATCTTCTTCTGCGCGCCAGCCTCGTCCAACAGGTCGATGGCCTTATCGGGCAACGAACGGTCGCTGATGTAGCGGCTGGAAAGGTGGGCTGCGGCCTCGATGGCCTCGGTGGTGTAGGTCACATTGTGGAATTCCGCGTAACGCTCGCTGATGCCCTGCAGAATCTCTACGGCGTCTTCAACGGTTGGTTCGCCGACAATCACACTTTGAAAACGGCGCTCGAGGGCCGCATCGCGCTCAATGTGTTTCCGGTACTCCGAAAGCGTGGTGGCCCCGATGCACTGAATTTCGCCCCGGCTGAGTGCCGGTTTCAGCATATTGGACGCGTCGATCGCACCTTCCGCGCCACCAGCACCGATAATGGTGTGCAGCTCGTCGATAAACAGAACGACATTTCCAACGGTGGCAATCTCTTTCATCACCCGTTTGAGCCGCTCCTCGAATTCACCGCGGTACTTGGTACCGGCAATCAGGGCCGCCAGGTCGAGAATCATCACCCGCTTGCCCATCAGCCCCTCGGGAACCTGCCCGGCGATGATGCGCTGCGCCAAGGCTTCGACAATGGCGGTCTTACCTACCCCGGGCTCACCGATCAGAACGGGGTTGTTCTTGGTACGGCGGGCCAAAATTTGAATCAGCCGCCGGATTTCTTTCTCGCGTCCCACCACGGGGTCAAGGGTCTTCTTGGCAGCAAGGGCCGTCAGATCCCGGCTGAACTCGTCGAGTGTCGGCGTTGTCTT